>NZ_JBEAII010000038.1:0-114899 GCF_040064515.1 Klebsiella sp. CN_Kp104
CGGCGGAGGGCTGGTCGTAGCACCGCCGTGTCGTCATCCAAGGGGTAAATAAACTTCGCCAAAACTTTTTGCAAAGAGCTGCAAAAACTTTTGGCTCCGCCCCTTTCCTTCCTCCGTACGTCGTTGCTCCTTTGCTTTTTGCCGCCAGGGAACTCACCGAATGATGGTCCACAACCAGATAAGAGGAATAACAGGATGAACACACAGAACGTCAACGTCAAAACCACCACCAGAGAATCTTCCGAACGATGGGTTAAAACCCTGCTGGAGAGGCTGGAGGCTATGCAGAAAAAAGCCAGAGGAGTGCTGTTTGATTTTCAGCGCAAGCCGGATAAAGCAGTATTATATACGGCAACCTGCCGGCTGAATGCAGAACTGATCCGTATGATCACGGGCGTTCCTGCTGTCGATATTATTCAGCAGTGTGTCGATGAGCTGAATGATTTTCTGTCGGTGATGATGCAATTATCCGGGCATGACGCGGTTAATAAGTCTGCCGTCGAACCGGAAAGACCGGACGTTCGCCAGCGAATTACACATGCCGGAAAGCGTCTTCGTTTTATTCCGTCATTTTTCTTTACGCCATGCGCCGATAATATGGCGGCTGACTGGTTACGCCAGCATTCTGATTATGATGGAGGTTACTGGGATTACTGGATTATTCCACAGGGGACAGGCGGGAATGTGGCACCGAACAGCATCAGATTCACGACAACTGATACCGGGTATATCGCACCAGAAGGTGAGCAATGTTACAACATGATTATTCCTGGTAATTATTTTGAGGCTGAAGTCAGTGCAGATGCGGCAGGTATTATTGCCACGCTGATGATACTGAACAGATTAGCCTGGCAGACGTCAGAAATGGGGAAGCAATATGAAAGTATCTGTCAGCGTCTTATTGCCAGACAGGATGCACTGAAAGATTATGTCAGCATTATTAAACATCCGGAGGCGCATCTTATCTGGCGGGCGATTGACTGAAAAAGGCTGCGCCACTCCGTTGGCGCATTTATTTTACATAACTGATATTTCTGCCTGAGACACTATTGTTTAGCGCAGCAAATAATCATGAGCGGGAGAGGTAAACTCGTTCAGGTTTTTTATCGTGAGTGGTTTACTCAGCACAATTTTGCCGGGAGGGTAACGATATAAACTGCCGAACTAAATATTCCCCCCCCCTGTCTTCCACATTTTTGATATCCATTTCAATTGCGGAGGATTTCCTCCCTGAATTGAAATCGCTTTTGCCAGAGGATCTGTTGTCTGGTTTTTCAGTGAATACGTTCATGATGCTCTGCCGATTTTCTACGGTCCTGATAATATTGACAGACACTTGAAGGAGACGACAGTGAAGCCATACACTCATTCAGATAGTTCAGGAACGCAGATGTCTCGTTTTTGTATCTACTGTGCCGCGGGTAAAAATTTGTATTGTGTTTTAAAATAAAAACTACAGCAGTGCTAATAAATTATTTCATAGCTGTTTGCTGCCCTTGCTTTTGCTGACTCCTGCTCGCTTTTATTGCTGAGTAGTAATGGTGGATCCTTTTTGCATACTCATAGCGCCTGGTTGCCTGACGAGGTGTCTTTCTGAACCCGGCATTGTAAGCCCCCACTGCTACCCATGAAACACCCCACTTATTGAACGCCTGCGCAAGATAATAAGCTCCGGTATAGATATTCATACATGCATCTGTAAGAAGGTGATCGGGTTTAATTCCATACCGCGACAGTTCGTTGAAATGTTGTGAATCAATTTGCATAAGACCAGACCCATAACCTGAGACAGGATTGCGGCCGATCGCGTCAATTTTAAAATGAGACTCCTGCCAGGAAATTGCGCGTAGTAAATCAGGATCAATTCTGTAATCCCTTCCAGCCATGTCAAAACAGTCTGAAGCAGAAGTAATACCTGAAAATAATAAAAGTGTGATCGCCAGCGCTATTCCCTTCATGGTTTCCCTCCGAGGCCAATTACCGGAAATACGTTAACCCATCCCAGGCCCATACTCAACTAATATGCACTCCTCACCACAAAAATCACCACACCCCACGCAAAATTAAAATTTTGCAGATTGCTCTTTAATTTCAGTTTGTTATGGTTAGTTATATTATGCAGTGTTATATATTGTTATATATATGCAAGTCGTCAAAGACTTTTCGACAAGTTTTGCATGAGTCATATAAAACCCGCCTACAACTCGTATTTTAAAAATCAGTGAGTTAACCAGACTTAAGTCGGGACTTAAGTTATATGGTGAGTCGCATGGAAAATTGCGTGTACTCCAGACTTAATTTTAGAGTTGTTTTAATTTGATGTTCACGATATTGTTGTGGCGAATATTGTTCTTGTCACTATATTATGAAAGGAGTTTATATGGCTAGGGTTCAGGCATATCCCAGTGATGAGGTAGTCGATCAAATCAATGCCATTGTTGAAAAGCGAAGAGCTGAGGGGGCGAAGGAAAAAGATATTAGTTTTTCCAGTGTGGCCACAATGCTCCTTGAACTTGGTCTCAGGGTTTATGAAGCCCAGATGGAACGGAAGGAGTCCGGATTTAACCAGACGGAGTTCAATAAAGTATTGCTTGAGAATGTCATGAAGACTCAGTTTACTATTTCGAAAGTACTGGCGATTGATTCTCTCAGCCCACATGTAAATGGCGATGAGCGTTTTGATTTCAAGTCAATGGTTATGAATATTCGAGACGATGCCAGAGAAGTCGTGGAAAGATTTTTCCCTTCACAGGATGAAGAGGAATGAGATTTTTCCAGTCTAGGCGGAAATTAATAAAGTTTAGTGTTTGTACCTGTATTAAGTTAATAAAAAAGAATAATGATCTGGGTGCAGGAAGTGACACGGAGAGTCCGGAGTTATAGAATGGAATTAGTGTAGTAATTAAAATTTGTTGAAGCGTTAGCGCCCGGGGCTGGTACCCCCAGACGCCAACTATCCATAGTGTCCTTTAGCTGAGGAGGCACCTATGTGTGCGAAGGATCGTAGTAAAAATACGGTTGCCAGTCAAACTGATTCCATTCATTCTTTAGGTGAAATGCTTAATATTTCATCGTCTTTGGCTTTTATTCGTAATTCCCGAGGTGAGTTAATTCACACCAGTCCACTTTTTAACAAAGTTTTCTTAACATGTACGGATGTTGACTCATGGTTTTCCTCCCTACCACTTGAAACTGGCATGGAGTTGGTACAGTCAGAGATTAATGTTTTATCAGAACGTTCTGCTTGCATTGTTAGAGATGTTCGCATCAATAGCTTCGTATGGGATGTTTTTATAGAAAGCTTATTAGTTAATAATGAGTTCTACAGCAAATGGGTCTTTGTCAGAGAAACCCATGATGTTGGGTTTATTTCTAATCCATATGCGAACATGGGCCATAAAATTGAAAAATATATATACACTTTGTCTTCCAAGAAGGATGATAAATGGAAAATACTAAATTTGTATGCCATAGGTTTAACACACTCAAAAATTTCTGCTATCACAGGCGTTTCCGAGAAAACATCAAGAAACGTTGTGAGTGATTTTAATAAAAAGTTTGCTTTTGATAGCAGGGATAACCTTATACTTTCGTTGTTTTATTCTGTGAGTTATCACCGGTTGGCAATAAATGTCATGGAAATATTAAAGATCTGTGTTAGTGATTTGTTAAAGCGATAGGGACATTTCCGGTAAGGGGATGTAAAAATAATTTACTCACATCCCCTGCATTATTTGTTTACTTTATGAACTTGCAATGTAAGGATTAATTATGCCATGTTAACGTGTTTATAGGAGGCAGGGGTGTCAAGATTGGTTAGAAATAATTCAAAACCAGCGCCAGGGCTTAATGTTCTTCTTCGCCTGGATGAAGATACAAATCGTCTTTTGATTAAAGCAAAAGACAGGAGCCTGAGAAGTAAGACGTCGGAAGCGTACATGCGCCTTAAAGACCATTTGGAAAGATTTCCAGACTTTTATAATTCTGAAAACGTGGAGGGCAAACAAGCACAATAAAGAAAATTAATAGACCGTTCTAAACAAGTTACGTCATATATCTAAAACCATTCAATTCATTGGGTGTAAACATGAATACTGTAGTAATTATGCAGGGTAGCCCTGTAACGGTAGAAAAGAATAAGACTGTGCTTCATCGAATCTTTACTAAAAAGAATGTGTTGAAAGTGGCAAAAGCCGTTCTCCCCGTTGCTGTTCTTGCGGCAACTTTCCCTGAAGTGGCGATGGCCACCACCACCGGTACCGATCTGATGAAGTCAGGCGACGGTACGGTTAAAGCCACCTTTGGTAAAGGGTCAAGTGTCGTCAAGTGGGTGATCCTGGCGGAAGTTATCGTTGGCGGCATCATGTACATGATGACCAAAAACGTTAAGTTCCTGGCCGGCTTCGCCATTCTGTCGGTTTTTGTCACCGTCGGAATGTCTGTCGCTGGTTACTAAGAGGGCGTGAATGATGACCGGGGACGAACTCAAAAAGTACCGTTTCCCGGAAACATTGACGAACCAGTCCCGTTGGTTCGGTCTGTATCTCGATGAACTAATCCCGGCCGTAATCTGTCTCGGCTGGGGTTTCTGGACCAGTAAGTTTTTGTTCGGTCTGGTAGCGGCAATTCTGGTTTTCCTGGGCATCAAAAAACTGAAAAAAGGGCGGGGCAGTGCCTGGTTACGCGATTTGATTTACTGGTATCTGCCTACGTCCCTTCTTAAAGGGATTTTCCATGATGTCCCGGACTCCTGTTTCCGGCAGTGGATTAAATAATAGTACGGAGTAACTAACATGGAACACGGCGCACGTCTCAGTACCACCCGTGTCATTGGTCTGGGGTTTATCTGTCTCGGTACCGTCACAGTACTGAGCCTGGCCACCAATGTTATTCAGGGCATCAATAACTACCGCCTGCAAAATGAGCAAAAGGTTGCGGTGACGCCCATGTTATATAACGCCCCTTTCGCGGTATCACAGAACCAGTCTGATGCATCCTATCTGGAACAGATGGGCCTTAGTTTTGTTTCATTGCGCCTGAATGTCACCCCCGAAACCGTGGATGCTCAACACGAACAACTGCTGAAGTATGTGTATCCGGCATCGCAGAACAACCTGAAAATCCAGCTTGCTGAGGATGCAAAACGGATTAAGGACAATAACGTTAATTCCACTTTTTACTGGACGTTTGTCCGTGCCTACCCGGTAGAAAACCGTGTTGAAATTCGAGGGGAACTGAAGACCTGGATCGGGGATTCCAGGCCTTATTCAGAAATTAAACATTATGTTATTCAGTTTAACCGTTTAGATGGGATCAGCTGGCTGACACGTTTTGGAGAGGTGACTGATGAAAATCGTTAAACCCCTGTGTGTATCCGCCTGCCTGAGCCTTTGTCTGATGACACCGGCAATGTCTGCCACGGTAAGCGGAACGCTTGCACCCACAGTGGTACCACTGACAAATGGTGGTCAGGCAAACATCGCTGTCAGCAACACGGATCCTAATCTGTTTATGGTTCCGGGCGATCGCATCACCGCCATTAACAGTCTGGATGGAGGTCTGACGAACCAGGAGCAAACAGACAGTGGCGGAGCCATCCTGGCAACCGTCAGTAAAAAACCATTCACTTTCATTGTTGAGACAGAACGCGGACTGAATTTCTCAATTCGTGCCGTTCCGCGCGCGGGGGCAGGCCGGACCATTCAGCTGGTCTCCGAGCTGGCCGGTACTCCCGGCCCGGCGAAGTCCTGGGAAGAGTCTTCACCGTATGAAAGCCTCCTGGTATCACTAAATCGTGCCGTTCGTCAGGGTGGAATGCCTGAAGGGTACCAGCCCGTTCCTGTCACGTCGGAAACCTTAACCGTTCCGGCAGGGCTGAGTGCAAAGGCAGAAAAAGTATGGACAGGGCATCACCTGAAAGTGGTTCGTTATGCCGTGGATAACGTGTCGCTTTCTCCACGTATGGTCAAAGAAAGTGATTTCTGGCAGCCAGGTACGCGCGCCATCATGATCAGCGGGACAGCGGGTCCCCTGTTGAGTGGCGGACGCCTGCAGGTCTGGGTCACCACAGCAGAGGGAGATCGCTGATGGCCAACATTAATAAGCTGGTCAAGAACAAACAGTTTATGTGGCTGGGTGTCATCGCCGTATCTGCTGTCGCCGTTATCGGTGGCGGTATGTATCTCTCTGATCTCGAGGTTGGTTCCGATGATGCTGCCCAGACGCAGAACGAACCTGCGCCGGACATGACGGGGGTAGTGGACAGTCGTTTCGATACCAAAGTTCAGCAACATGCGACAACTGAAATGCAGGCAACAGCAGCTGATCTGACAAAGCGTTTTGATGCACTTCAGAACGAAGTGAACCTGTTGAATAAAGGTCGCGGTGAAGATCAGAAGCGTATTGAGCAACTCACTACGGAAAACCAGGCAATGCAGGACCAGTTAAACAAGCTGGGTGTGAAGCCGACCACGACCAGTGGTGAGCCTGTTCCGAAACCACCGATCCCTGCACCGGGACCGGAGGGTGAGCCGCAACCGGCGAATTTCCCGCCGCAACCTGCAGGTGCTGTCCCACCACCCACGTCATTCTATCCGGGTAACGGGACTACGCCGGCGCCACAGGTCAGTTATCAACCTGTACCGGCCCCTAACCAGATCCAACGACGTACATTCAGTTATGACAAAGGTAAGAAGGCAAAAACACTGCCGTACATTCCTTCAGGTAGTTTTGCGAAAAGCATTCTGATTGAAGGGGCGGATGCGAATGCCTCTGTCACCGGTAATGAATCTACGGTTCCGATGCAGGTTCGTCTGGTCGGCCGTGTGGAAATGCCTAACAGCAAAACTTATGACCTGACTGGCTGTTTTGTTGGCCTCGAAGCTTATGGTGACGTTTCAAGTGAGCGCGCGATTGTCCGTACCCGAAATATCAGCTGCATCAAAGGTGATAAGACTATCGATCAGCCAATTTCAGGCCACGTGTCCTTTATGGGGAAAAACGGTGTGAAAGGCGAAGTCGTGATGCGTAACGGAAAAATCCTCGGCTGGGCGTGGGGAGCTGGTTTTGTTGATGGTATTGGTCAGGGGCTGGAACGTGCTGCACAACCATCTGTTGGAATTGGTGCGACGGCATCAGTGGGTGCCGGTGATGTGCTCAAAATGGGCGTTGGCGGAGGGGCATCCAAAGCTGCGCAGACGCTAAGTGAGTATTACATCAAACGTGCAGAACAGTATCACCCTGTCATTCCAATTGGTGCCGGTAACGAGGTGACCGTTGTGTTCCAGGATGGCTTCCAGTTGAAAACGATTGAAGAACTGGATGCAGAGAAAAACGGTAAGCAGCAGGAACAAAATCAGGAACAGCAGCCGCAACAACCTCAGCAGGCAGGTGCATCCCTGAACGGCTTCAGTACTGACCAGATGCTGAAACAACTCGGGAAATTAGATCCCCACCAGTTTTCACCTGGTGCCATGTCAGAGGGGAACAACAATGGCTAGGCAGAAAATGGAGAAAAGTAATCCGCTCCCGGATACGTCTGGTCATACCGTTCCTGTTGGAGGAACGGGGCCGGCAAAACAACCATTATGTCGAAAATGGTATTTGCCTTGTCAGATACAAACCAACTGGAGAAAGTTTATGGTGCCATGAGTCCGGAAGAGAGAGACAGATTTACTCAGAAAATTAAAGCTAACACCCTATTCAGGATGAACCTGAAAAAGAGCTAATAACTGGCGGAGAATATTATGAAGGGATTAATTCTGTTAATTCCTCTGGGCAGCGCATTGCTTTTAACCGGGTGCGCAGGTACGGAGACTGATTTTCAATGTAACGCAACAACATCGGATACCTGTATGACGATGGAGCAGGCCAATGAAAAAGCTAAGGCGAAAGAGGAACGCAGTGAGGCAAAGCCGGTTGCGGCCGGGTTGCCTCGACTGGCTGACGGTAATTTCAGAACAACGTCAGTAAATTCATACCCGTTGCCGCCACAACCTGATTTAGTACAGGCGAAAGCCCCCGCGGCTGTAACAGTAAATAAAAGTACCCCGTCATTATTAAATGACAGGGGGACGGTAAATAAGCCCGGGTATATACAACCCGTTACACCCCAGGTTATGCGTCCGGTGACAGTATCAACATTTACATCGCCTCCAACTGTACCGGGCCAGTATCCGAGGCCATTAAGAAAAGGTGAGCAGACAACATCATTATGGATCGCTCCCTATGTGGATTCCGATGATGTTTATCATCAACCAACGACAGTGTTATTTGTGGTGACCCCATCAGCCTGGGGACAACCCCGTCTTAATTAATTACCAGCGCCATGACTGGCGCTGCTGGAATGTAACTGCTGGATTAAAACGAGTGCCCTCTGCGTTGAAAGGGATGGGCGGTAGCGTGTTTGTGATGTCAGGGATTTCAGTTAATGGTGTTAAATGTTGACTTTATAAAGTATCTGTATTTACTGATGAAAGAAGATTCATCATATATCATTCCGAGCATTGCTCTTTTTGGGGTGCTTCCAGCACTGTTGTTGCCGGGTGTATCGCAGATTAAAAACAGAATGAAGCGCTTCCTGTCGTTAATGATTATTATGATAATTTCAGTTGGGACGCTTGCATTACTCGAACCAGAAAGCAAGTACAAAGCAATATTAATCAATAAGCAAAATACTGAATATACATTACAACACTGCAAAGTATCGGCATTTAACGCGCAGCCAGAAACACCATTTGCCAGTGCAAAAGATGCCTGGCGTTGCCCTGATGGCATTACCCGCTATCTGGGGGTTAAGTACCGGGATAAGGGCATTCAAAGCTTTTCTGATAAAAAGGAGTAAGGGGATGCATGCTTACATAAAC
Source organism: Klebsiella sp. CN_Kp104 (assembly GCF_040064515.1). NCBI lineage: Bacteria > Pseudomonadati > Pseudomonadota > Gammaproteobacteria > Enterobacterales > Enterobacteriaceae > Klebsiella > Klebsiella sp. CN_Kp104. The sequence continues at coordinate 8,865 of NZ_JBEAII010000038.1, forward strand.
GGTATGGATGTGTGGTGGGCTATCGTCATTGGTCTGGTGCTATTATTTGCAGGGATTATTGGGCTGTTCCTGGCGTGTATTCTTCCCGAGCATTATCAATTCAGGGGAAACCTTTTTCTGGCTGGAGCGTTCACTGCGTTGGCTGGCTTTGCAATCTCTTTTGTTATGGTGAGGTTAACTTATAGTACCAGCGAGATAGATGCTGGCCGGCACTGGAAAACAGAGTGCACACTTATTGAGGAAAATGTAGGAGGAAGTTTTTTGAATGACCCCATGAATATATTAATCTGTAAAGGGGTTGTTGTTAATGTTCCGATGCATAAATATGATAATTACATTTTCCAGTGGGAGCGGAAAGAGGAGGTGAATAAATGATTGTAAGATTTTTACTTACTGGGATGCTAATGTTGTCGTTTTGTTTTGGATTGTCAGTCCTGATTTACCAAGGAAATGAAAATAACTACGCTACTCAGGAACAACTACAGAATATTGTTCGTGAAACACCTTGTGCAAAGAGAGGATTGCGTGAGGCACTTATATTTCAGGAGGGTGGGGCATCTGAACCTTTAACTCTCGGAGCTGCAAAGAAAATCGCATCAGCTTGTAAAGAAGATTCAGAAAATATTAATCAATTAAAAGCGTATCAATTAAAAGCGTTGAATGATATGTAGTGACGAAAGGATAAAAATACATTTTTTAAAAAATACGGATTTATAACCTCCTGCTACTTTATTATTCGTTTGTATTTCTATGTTCCGTTTTCTTTATTTTGTTATCGGGAGTAAAAGCGTTGTGCATATTGGAAAAACCTTCCTTCTGATAAATATGAAAATCAATCAATATCCCTCAAAAAGGAGTTAACCTGTGAGTCTGAACCCTATTGAGTCGGTAGCCAAAGCAGTTAATACATTACTCACAGCGCTGAAGCTACCTGATGAATCTGCAAAAGCAAATGATGTTCTGGCCAGTATGGATTTCCCTCAATTCAGTCGCGTTCTGCCATATAAGGATTACGACAGTGAAACAGGACTGTTTATTAACCAGAAGACAGTCGGTTTTATTCTGGAAGCCAGGCCTCTACCGGGCGCCAATGAGCATATTGTAGGTTCGCTTGAGAACCTGCTGAGAACGAAATTACCGCGTAATGTTCCGGTCACCATTAATCTGGTTTCCAGCAAGCTGGTTGGCGATGATATCGAATATGGCCTCCGTGAGTTCAGCTGGAGTGGTCCTCAGGCAGAAAAGTTTAACGCCATTACGCGAGCCTATTATGTGCGTGCAGCAGAGAAGCATTTTGCGCTGCCACCTGGAATGGATTTACCGCTGACGCTCAGAAACTACCGTGTATTTATCTCCTGCAGCGTGCCGCGTAAGAAAAATTCGAATGCGCAGATCATCGAGCTCCAGAACCAGGTCAAGATAATCCGGGCCTCACTGCTGGGCGCGCAAATACCGACAAAAGCACTGGATGAGAAGGGCCTTGTCGAAATGGTCAGTGAACTGATTAATCCAAATCCAGGTGAGATGTACCGGAGGCCCAAAAAGCTGGACCCTTACCAGGAGCTTAATTACCAGTGTGTGGATGACAGCTTTGATATGGAAGTGATGGCGAATCATCTCAACATTGGCTTGCTGGACAAAAATGGGGTGGAACGTCATACCCGGGTGCTTAACTATCATCTTGCACGCGACCCGGAAATTGCGTTTTTGTGGACCAGTGCAGACAACTACGCCAATCTGCTGAACCCGGAATTGTCTGTTTCCTGTCCCTTTGTCATTACGCTTACCCTGATGGTGGAAGACCAGGTTAAATCACAGAACGAAGCGAACCTGAAGTTTCTCGACCTGGAGAAAAAGAGCAAAACATCATACGCGAAGTATTTCCCCTCGGTTGAGAAAGAAGTTAAGGAGTGGGGGGATATTCGCCAGCGACTGTCTTCCAATTCCTCTTCACTGGTGTCCTATTTTTTCAACGTTACGGCCTATACCGAAGACGATCCAGAAGCGGCACTGGCCACTGAACAGGAAATACTGAACAGTTTCCGTAAGGGGGGCTTTGAACTCATCGCCGCTCGTTATCAGCAGATGCGTAATTTCCTGTCGATTCTGCCTTTTAAGGCGGGAGAGGGGATATTCAAGGAACTGCAGGCGGCGGGGGTAGTTCGCCGTGCTGAAAGCTTTAATGTGGCGAACCTGATGCCGGTGGTGGCCGACAGCCCACTGGCACCTTCCGGCCTGCTGGCGCCGACATACCGTAACCAACTGGCCTTTATCGATCTCTTCTATACCGGCATGAATAACACCAACTTTAACATGGCGGTATGCGGGACTTCCGGTGCGGGGAAAACGGGCCTGATACAGCCGCTTATCCGTAGCGTCATTGATGCCGGTGGTTATTCCTGGGTATTCGATATGGGGGATGGTTACAAATCACTGTGCGAAAACATGGGGGGTGTGTATCTCGATGGCGATACGCTGAAATTTAACCCGTTTGCGAACGTGCTCGATGACAATAACTTCGATGCATCTGCAGAGCGTATCCGTGACCAGCTTTCCGTCATGGCCAGTCCCAACGGGAATCTTGATGAAGTCCATGAAGGCCTGCTGCTTCAGGCGGTCAAAGCGGCCTGGCTGACCAAGCATAACAAAGCCCGAATTGACGATGTGGTGGATTTCCTGCAGGAAGCCAAAGACAGCGAAACCTATGCAGACTCACCGACGATCCGCAGCCGTCTGGACGAAATGATTATTCTGCTCGACCAGTACACGGTGAACGGGATTTACGGCAGCTACTTCAACTCTGATGAACCGTCACTCAATGATGACGCCCGTATGGTTGTGCTGGAGCTGGGGGGGCTGGAGTCACGGCCATCTCTGCTGGTTGCTGTGATGTTCTCGCTGATTATTTATATCGAGAACCGCATGTACCAGACACCCCGTAACCTGAAAAAACTGAACGTCATTGATGAAGGCTGGCGCCTGCTGGACTTCAAAAATGAGAAGGTCGGTACCTTTATCGAGAAGGGCTACCGTACCGCACGCCGTCACCTGGGTTCGTATATCACTATCACACAGAACATCGTCGATTTTGACTCAGATACGGCTTCCAGTGCCGCACGTGCTGCCTGGGGGAACTCCTCATACAAAATCATCCTTAAACAGTCAGCAAAAGAGTTTGCCAAGTACAACCAGCTTTACCCCGACCAGTTCACGCAGCTGCAGCGCGACATGATTAACCGTTTTGGTTCGGCTAAAGACCAGTGGTTCTCCTCCTTCATGCTGTCGGTGGAGGCGCATTCATCGTGGCACCGGTTGTTTGTCGATCCACTCAGCCGCGCCATGTATTCATCCAGTGGTGCTGACTTTGAGTACATCACACAACGAAAACGCGCCGGGGTGAGTATTCACGATGCCGTGTACGAACTGGCCTGCCGTAACTTCCCGGATGAAATGGCAGACCTGGAGGCCCGGGTGGCCATGAATAATACAAGGAGTGCTGCCTGATGGAAAAAAATACCAGAAAACCTTTGTTTACCCGACGTGCCCTTATCACTGGTGGGCTGGCGATTGCCATTCTTGCCGCCAATGCCGTGGTGACCCGGGTCATGATAACGCACAGCACACCTCGTGTTGTCGCGTTTGATATGAAGAAAACGCTCGATAACTTCATGGACAGTGTCAGCCGTAAGCAACTGACGGAAAGCCAGTCTAAGGCACTATCGGACCGTTTTAACGGTGCGCTGGAAAAAAGTCTGGATGACTGGCAACAGAAAAACCATGTGCTGATTCTTGTTTCTCCTGCTGTGGTTAATGGGGCGCCGGACGTCACGCTCAGTATTCAGCGTGATATTGCGAAGCGGATGCAGGGAGGCAGGGAATGAAAATGATCCGCGGGGCGCTCTTTGCTGTATGTCTGGTCTCCCCGCTTACCCGGGCAGCTGATCTGGGTACATGGGGCGACCTGTGGCCCATACAGGAGCAGGATATGTTATCGCTGATAACCCAGCGCCTTGAAGCGCTGGAGAAGTCCGGGCGGTGGGGGCAGGAGATGGAGGCCTTTAAGGAGCGGGTGAAGACCAACAGCCAGCGCCCGGCCCCCGTCGAGGGGATAAAGAAAGCGGATAAATATGAGCAGCGCTGGTTTGATCCCAGCATCAAATTAACTGAAGACCTGAAGGATCAGAACGGCGTGCTGTTCGCCCGGAAGGGCCAGGTGCTTAATCCGCTTAAAACCGTTCCTTTTATGCAGACGCTTTACTTCATTGACGGTGATGATCCGGACCAGGTGGCCTGGATGAAACGCCAGGTACCTGAGACGTTAATCAGCAAGATTATCCTCGTTAAAGGCAGCATCCCCGAAACATCGGCGGCGCTCGACAGCCGGATTTATTTCGACCAGAACGGCGTGTTGAGCCAGCGCTTTGGGCTGACGTCAGTACCCGCGCGGATCACCCCGGCCCCCTCGGGAGAGCGGCTGAACATCGAATACTTTCCACCCACGCGATAAGGATGTTTCTGTGAAACGTATTTTGCTTTTCATAGCGGCCAGCCTGCTCTGGAGCCACAGTATGAATGCCGCTGCAGACCCGTCGTGTGAAGGACGATTTGTAAACCCCATTACCGATGTCTGCTGGCGTTGCATTTTCCCCTTATCGCTGGGGAGTGTGCAGGTGGGGAAAGGAGATCAGCCTGACACGCCTAATCCCGGCAGCCCGATACAGTATTGCCCGGTCCCACCCCCAATCTTTGTACGCATTGGTCTGGCTATCGGGTACTGGGAACCGATGGCCATGACCGACGTCAGCCGATCACCTGGCTGCATGGTTAATCTGGGGGGCTTCAGTATCAATCTCGGTAAAACAGGGATGGGGACGGCCAAAAAGGACGACAAACAGGTCAACGGGGCGTTCTATCACGTGCACTGGTACAAATACCCTCTGACGTACTGGCTGAACATCATTACGTCAGCAGGTTGCCTGGAAGGCGGAGATATGGACATCGCCTATCTCTCGGAGATTGACCCGACCTGGGTGGACAGCAGTCTGACCACGATCCTGAATCCGGAAGCCGTACTGTTTGCCAACCCGATCGCTCAGGGGGCCTGTGCTGCCGATGCCATTGCAAGTGCTTTCCACTTACCACTTGACCCGTTGTTCTGGTGTGCCGGCTCGCAGGGCTCTATGTATCCCTTCAGTGGATGGGCCAGTAACGAATCCAGCCCGCTGCAATCCTCGGTTCTGCTCAGTGAGCGTATGGCCTACAAGCTTCACCGACAGGGCCAGATTATGGAAACGGTCGGCGCCGATACCGCAGTCTGTTACGAATATCCGTCGCCGATTATCCCTAAAGAGCGCTGGCGCTATCAGATGGTGAATATGTATCCGGACAGCGGGCAGTGCCATCCCCTCGGGCGCAGTGTGATGCGCTGGGAGGCCGGTCGCAACCCGCCTAATACCCGGAAGAATTTTGGTTACCTCATGTGGCGCAAACGTAACTGTGTTTTCCTCTGAAAGGAGTCTTCTGTGACACGACTAAATATTTTTATCCTCACGCTTTTACTCACCGGTACCGCTGTGGCAGCTGGCAGTCCGGGGAGTCCGACAACGGCTGACCGGGAGTGGCTGAAGCACCAGGAAGACTTCAGTGAGCAGTTACGCCAGCACCCGGACAAGCAGCTGCAGCAGGAACTGGAAGCACAGATTAACCGTAACCCCCTGGCGAAAGCCGATCGTCAGTACATCGATAATCTGGCCAGCCAGCAAAGGGCGTCAGCACAGGGAAAGCCTTCTGAAGGTGCGCTGTATTTCGTGTCGTTTTCTATACCGGAGGAAGGTCTGAAACGCATGCTGCATGAAACCCGCCAGTATGGTATTCCGGCCACGTTGCGCGGAATGGTCAATAACGACATGAAGGCAACCACCGATGCGGTGATGCGGCTGGTTAAGGATGGTGTGACAGACGGCGTCCAGATCGACCCGACGCTTTACTCACAATACAACATTCGCAGCGTGCCCGCCCTCGTGGTGCGCTGCCAGGCAGGGTTTGATGTGGTTCGGGGCAATATCCGGCTGAAACAGGCGCTGGAAAAGGTGGCGGAGAAAGGGGACTGTGCGGATATCGCCCGTCATATGCTGGGAGGTAACCAATGAGAACACTTCCGGCCATTCTCTTTGTTCATGCCCTGGTTCTGGGGACATTTATCTGGTTTGCAGGACCAGCCTGCGCGGACAGTAACACGGATTACAGGGCAGGTTCTGACTTTGCAAAACAGGTACAGGGGGGCGGTCTTGATGCCCTGAAAAACTTCAATGGCGAGCAGAATCTGCCGGGGTATACGAAAAATCCCGAGCAAAAGAAATACTACGGTGGCGTGACAGCCGGCGGCGACAGCTCACTGAAAAATGACTCTGCTTCCCAGTGGGCCGGGAGTGAAGTCGGACAAAGTATTACCGAGTCATTTACCAACCGGCCTCCGGACAGCATCTCTCCGGACGCCCCGTTTATCCAGAACGCCAAAGATATTGAATCAAGATCCGACACTATCATCGGCAATACCGGACAGGAGTGTAAGGCGGAAATCGTTAACCGGAGTGAATTTAAAAACTACACCTGTGAACGTGACCTGCAGGTTGAGCAGTACTGTACACGAACCGCCACGATAACCGGACACTATGAGGAAACCACGGTTATCAAAACGTATACCGTGCCTAATAACCAGTTCAGCTACAGCTATGACGGTAACAAAAGTGTGATGCTGACATTCCGCGCTCCGGCCACGGGAACGGTGCTGAGTGCATCAGCAGCGCTGCATTTTAATGACCGGAATATGTTCTACCGGATGACCTGGTGGGGCGTGAATCAAAATTCCTCTGCAGGTAAAGATAACAGCTGGTCACTTCCCGGGGCGCCCGGAACGTTTCTGACCGAAGGGGGGCCCTCCCCACAGGGGATCATCCTTAACCAGAACTGCCTCAGCGGTAAGCAGAGTCGTTGCCGGGAATATGCCCGCAAGACACAAAACTGGTTACAGGGCGGTTCAGAGGCCTGGATGAGTGTCACGCTGACCATGCGTGTGACGGAAAAAAAATGGGTTCCGGACGTGAAATGGGTCGAGTTCTGTCCGTTCAGTAAAGATGAAGGCAAGCAGACCACGACGGAATGCATTGAGCCGGGAGGAAACCGGACGGTTAACCAGGACGGGAATGTTTACCAGGTCTACCAGGCCTGCTGGAAATACCGTGATACGTATATTACCCAACCTTCTGATTACGGTTCATGCCAGACACTGATGGACAACCATAATTGTACGCTGGCATCCCGGCAATGCGCCTTCACTTCTGATGACGGAACCTGTCTTCATGAATATGCCACGTACTCCTGCGAAACCAGAACCACCGGTAAACAGATGATTTGTGGCGGGGACGTGTTCTGTCTCGATGGTGAATGCGATAAAGCGGTCAGCGGCAAAAACAATGATTTTGGTCAGGCAGTGGCGGAGCTCGCCGCCCTGGCTGCGGCGGGGAAGGACGTTGCCGCACTGAACGGGGTGGATGTCAGGGCGTTCACCGGGAAAGCGAAGTACTGTAAAAAATTTGCTGCAGGCTTCAGTAACTGCTGCAAAGACAGCGGCTGGGGCCAGGATGTGGGGCTGGCGCGCTGCAGCAGTGACGAAAAAGCCCTCGCTAAAGCCAAAAAAGATAAGCTGACCGTCAGTGTGGGAGAATTCTGCTCTAAAAAGGTGCTGGGTGTTTGCCTGGAGAAAAAAAGAAGCTACTGCCAGTTCGACTCAAAACTGGCGCAGATTGTTCAACAACAGGGCCGGAATGGTCAGCTACATATCAGTTTTGGTGGCGCCAGCAGTCCGAATTGCCGCGGTATCACGGTTGATGAACTCCAGCGTATTAATTTCGATTCACTCGATTTCACTAATTTCATGGAAGACCTGATGAAGAACCAAAAAATTCCGGATAACGATGCGCTCACCAATAAAACCAAAGAGCGTATAAAAGAAATTATGAGTCAGCAATACTCGAAATAATCAGGGGGTAAAAATGAAAGTGATATTCTCTTCAGGCTGTGTTACGGATTTCCTGATTAGATTATGCCTCACTGTTATTATCTCATCACCGGTAATTATCTGGTCATGGGATACGGTAAAACAAACCACGGGCAGTGATATTATCGCTGCCGTGTTTTTCATCACTATCCTCGGTGGGCTCTGGCTTCTTCTGTACGGCGTTTTATCTTTACTGATAGACCTGCTGAAACCCGCTGGCGAAAACAGAACAAAAAGAAAAGAGAGGGGGGAATGAAAGAGGAAAACCCTAAATGGCCGGTAATCGCGATCGTGGCTGTGTTTATCTTATTTATGACGGGTATGATGTGTTACGGACTCATCAGGGATAAGCGAGAGGTACTTTTCCATATTACGAATCAGTTTTATGGTGTTAATTGTGAAAAAAGTTCAGGTATCGCCTGGGTAATAAAAAATGACTATCGTCAGGATTTAACGTTTCATGATTATGCGGTGTTCTGCAATGACACTGGTTTTTCAGGGAAGCAAATTAAAACAGGCCACGAAATTCAGATAAATAAAGACGTTATCTATAACGCTCTGTCCGGTAATAAACATCAGAAATAAAGATGAAGGTGTCCCATGAAAATGAAACGGCTCGTACTGCTGCCCGTTGTGCTGGGTTGCGCCGTTATGTCTGCCTGGGGGAAGGATGCGGGATGGCAGTGGTATAACGAACCACTGAAAACAACCGACCCGGATCCGCAGCCGACCCCGCAGCCACCCCAGCAAATGGATATTCTGCAGAAGCAGGCAGCTCTGCAGCAGGCAACGAAAAAAGCATTAGCCGAAGCCATTATGTATCCATCGGTACCCGCTTTTGTGAAATATTTCCGCCTCCAGAATTACTGGACGCAGCAGGCAGGATTATTTTCGATGAGCGCCAAGAAAGCGTTTCTTGAACATCCGGAGCTCGATTACAACCTGCAGTTCAGCCACTACAACGGCACGGTTAAAAACCAGCTCGCGGCCGATTACGCGGAACAGCGTAAAGCCATCTCGGCCATTGCTCAGCATTTCGGTGTGATGTTCTTTTACCGCGGCCGGGAGCCAATTGACGGGCAACTGGTTCAGGTGCTGAGTAACTTCCGTGAGACCTACGGGTTGAGTGTTATCTCCGTCTCTGTTGATGGCGTGGTTAACCCGTTACTACCGGACTCACGCGTGGACCAGGGACAGGCAGAGCGGCTCGGCGTGAAGTATTTTCCGGCCATGATGCTGGTTGACCCGAAAAGCGGACAGGTTAAACCGCTCAGTTACGGCTTCATCAGCCAGGACGATCTGGCGAAGCAGTTTCTCTATGTTTCCAACGACTTTAAACCCAATTTTTAAGGAGCGCGTGATGCGTAAATTTCGCATGCCAGATCTGGATATCACGGGAACATGGGTGGTGGCCGTCGGCGTATTTTTCCATCTCATTGCCCGTCTGGTGCGTAAACAACCGGAGATGGCTGTTGAGATGGGAGAAGGCCTGGGTATAGCCATGATGATTTTCGGTGGTTACCGCATCATTAATGCCCTGATTGCGCAGGCTGAGAAAGAGGAAAAGGACCGTGAAAATCATCCTGAACATTAATCACCGCGCGCGGCCGGTAATGCTTTGCTTCGTCCTGCTGCTGTCAACATTTGCTCAGGCCGGCACGCTTGATGAGGTGAAATCGTTGTACAACCCGAAAGGTCTGACCGGAGAGTCGGCAGATCAGGCGCCAGTGGTAACCACCACACCATCCCGGACCGAAGCGGCTCCTGTCTGGTACCGCCTCAGTAACGGTCGTCAGGTGAATCTGGCGGAGTGGAAGGTGGTGTTGTTTATGCAGGGGCACTGTCCGTACTGTCATCAATTTGATCCGGTACTCAAAACGCTGTCAACGCAGCATGGGTTTTCGGTCTTTCCTTACACGCTGGATGGTCAGGGCGATCAGGCATTCCCGGAGGCGCTACCCGCTCCACCTGAAGTGATGAAGACCTTTTTCCCTAACATTCCGGTCGCCACGCCAACCACGTTTCTTGTCAACGTGAACACGCTCGATGCTTTCCCGATATTGCAGGGCGCAACGGATGCTCAGGGCTTTATGGCCCGGCTCGATACCTTATTTCAGATGATGGAGACACCGAAAAATGGACAAGGTTAAGTCGGTAACATTGCTCAGCGGCCTGTTGCTTGGGTTGTCCTTCCCGGCAGCCGCAGACGTCAACGGCGACATGAACAACTTTTTCAATAAGCTCGGGTTTGCCTCAAATACGTCTCAGCCGCAGGTCTGGCAGGGGCAGGCCGCGGGCTACGCTTCGGGCGGTTCTCTGTATGCCAGAACACAGGTTAAAACCATCCAGCTGGTCAGTATGACTCTGCCGGATATTAATGCCGGTTGCGGCGGTATCGATGCGTATCTCGGTTCATTCAGCTTTATCAACAGTGAACAGCTGCAGCGCTTCGCCAAACAAATAATGAGTAACTCCGCAGGATACTTTTTCGATCTGGCACTGCAAACCACGGTTCCCGAAATTAAAACGGCAAAAGACTTCCTGCAGAAGATGGCCAGCGACATCAACAGCACCAACCTCAGTTCCTGTCAGGCTGCGCAGGGTATCGTCGGTGGTCTGTTTCCCCGAACTCAGGTTGCGCAGCAGAAGGTCTGCCAGGACATTGCCGGTGAAAGTAACATCTTCGCTGACTGGGCTGCATCCCGACAGGGATGCACAGTGGGCGGAAAGATGGACAGCGTTCAGGATAAAGCGAGCGATAAAGACAAGGAACGCGTGATGAAAAACATCAACATCATGTGGAACGGTCTGTCAAAAAACCGGCTCTTTGACGGTAATAAGGAGCTTAAAGAGTTCATCATGACCTTAACCGGGACACTGATATTCGGTGAGAACGGCGAAATCACACCGCTGCCGGCGCGTACTACCGACCAGGATTTGATCAAGGCCATGATGGAAGGGGGCAGCGCTAAAATCTATCACTGCAATGATTCGGATAAATGCCTCAAGGTCGTGGCAGATGCCACCGTCACCATCGCCCCGGATAAGGCGCTGAAGAACCAGATTTCGAAACTGCTCAACAGTATCCAGAACAAGGCCGTTGCTGATGAAAAACTGACTGAGCAGGAGAAAGGGTTTATTTCAAGCACTACTATCCCGGTATTCAAATACCTGGTAGATCCCCAGATGCTTGGGGTGTCTAACTCGCTGCTTTATCAACTGACCGACTATATCGGTTACGACATTCTGCTGCAGTACATTCAGGAACTTATTCAGCAGGCCCGCGCCATGATGGCGACCGGGAATTACCCGCAGGCGACAATGGACATGATCCTGCAGAACCTTGACCAGGCCACGCAGCAAATCGCCACGTTCCAGGCGCGCGTACAGGTCCAACAAGATGCATTACTGGTTGTCGATCGCCAGATGAGTTACATGCGTCAGCAGGTATCAGCAAGGATGATGACTCGCTACCAGAACAATTACCACTTTGGCGGAGGTATGTGATGCAGGAAGTGTATGTTATCGCCGGGGGCGACTGGTACCGGCATGTACTGAACGCCGTTGCGGCGTTTATGCAGACCGAAAACTGGAAAATTATCGAGAGAATGTGTATCGGTTTTTCCGTTTTGATCGTGGCAGGGAGCTGGATTAAAAAACACAGCGTGATGGATATGCTGGGGTGGGTATTCTCGCTGACACTGGTATCGATGCTCGTTTTAATAAAAACCCCTGTACAGGTCATCGATTACTCTGAACCCTCATCGGTCTATCAGGTGGATAATCTGCCGATTGGCCTTGCGATTCCGGCATCCCTTACGACGCGCATCGGGAACGCGTTTGTACAGAGCTATGAAATGGTGATGACATTGCCGGACAGTTCGGTCTACAGCAAAACGGGCATGCTCTTTGGCAGCAACCTGGTGGCGAAAAGTACCGATTTTATGTCGCAGAATCCGGAGATTGTCACGCTGTTCTCCGATTACGTTCAGAACTGCGTGATTGGCGATATGCTGCTGAATCACAAATATTCGTTTGAAGACCTGATGCATTCAACAGATCCCTATACGCTGATTTTTTCTAACCCCAGCCCGTTAAGAGGCATATTTGACAAAAACAACCAGTTTAAAACCTGTCTTGAAGCGTCAGTCGATCTGAAGTCAGCGCTGGCGCTGGATACCCAGACGGGTGGAAAAACCTGGAACTATTATGTCCGCCAGATTTTTGGTGGCCGTCCGAACCCTGATGTGCTGATGTCCAGTTTACTGGGCGACAGTTACCAGACGTTCTATCACAACAGCCAGTCTGCCAGCCAGATTATCCGTCAGAATGTCACCATTAATGCCCTGAGAAGTGGGATACAGAGTTATGCAGCCCGCAGTGCAGATTCGGCGAGCCTGATCAATATTGCCACCACATCATCACTGGAAAAACAGCGTCTGGCACAGGCTTCAATGGGGCAGCAGGCACTGAGAACGTTGCCGATGATGCAGACCGTTATTCTCGGGATGATGATTGGCATGTTCCCGATTATTGTGATGGCGGCCATGTTCAACATGCTGACCATGCAGGTGCTGAAGGGGTATGTTGTAGCCCTGATGTGGCTGCAGTGTTGGCCAATTTTATACGCAATCCTGAACAGTGCCATGGCGTTCTATGCTGCCAAAAATGCCACGCCGGTGGTGTTATCTGAAATGTCACAGGTACAGTTGCGTGACTCTGATATTGCCACGACCGCAGGTTACATTTCGCTGATGATTCCTGGCCTGGCCTGGATGATGATAAAAAGCGTGGGGGCAGGTTTCTCAAACATCTACAGCCATTTTGCATCCTCTGGCCTCAGTGCCACCTCACAGGCGGCTTCCGGTGTTGTGGACGGGAATTACTCTTACGCCAATATGCAGACAGATAATGTCAGCGGGAACAGCTGGAATACTAACAGCACCACTGCATTTGGCCAGATGACCCGGCAGCTCTCTAACGGTGGTATGGGAACCCAGACACGGGATGGTTCAATGGTCTGGGATACCAGTGGCGCCATGTCGAAACTGCCGGTAGATATCAACGTCGGCCGTCAGATTGCCAGCGCACAGCAGCAGATGGCCAGAGAATCAGAAGTACAGGCTGAAAGCGCCCTGCACGGTTATAACCAGAGCGTGACGAGCGCCTGGAATACCCTGAAGCAGTTCGGTACCAATATGGGGACCAGCTCCTCGATGACGACGGGGGCAGACAGTACTGAATCCTCTCAGGATACGATGGCCAGAAGCAAAATGATGAATGCTGTTGATTCTTACGCGAAAGCCAATCATATAAGCCGTGATGAGGCATTCAGTCAGTTAATGGATAAATTAGTAAAAGGTGCGGTTTCTGGCGAAATTTATGGAAGCGCAAGAGCAGGCGCTGGGTTTGAATTATTCGGTACAGGTGGTCATGTGGAAGGAGGTGGAAAAGTATCGGTTAGCGGTACTGCCAGTTCTGGCTCTCAGGATAATACTAGTGAATCTGGTCGCCATTCTAATACGAATAATCACGATAGCAGCAGCCAAGCGGTTAAAGACTTCAGAGAGGCGTCGGATTACTTAACCAGTCATAAGACAACTACTTCCGGAAATGTTACTGATAATAATGCATCTTCCCGTGTTGACCAGTTTGCAGCGTCGTTGTCCAGCGCGAAAAACAGCTATGACCAGTATACGACAAGCAAAACCCGCAGCCATGAATACAGTGATATGGCATCACGCACTGAAAGCATGAGTGGACAGATGAGCGAAAATCTGACGCAGCAATTTGCGAACTTTGTCCAGAAACAGGCGCCACAGAATGCGGAAGCCATTCTGACTGATACCAGTTCTCCAGAAATTGCCGCACAACGAGAGGCCCTGGCCAGAGATTTTGTAAAATCTCAGGTAGAGCCAAAAATTGATGGGGCATATCAGGAGGCCAGAGGTTCTCTCGGGAATGATATGGGCGGTGTTTCTGCTGGAGGCGGTCGTGACGGTGTTGTTTCCGATTACGGTCAGCATGCAAGCAGTATTGACAATATGACTGCACAAGCTGGCATAAAACATGATGTAGGCAATGGCGTCGAAGCGCTAGTATCTGAAAATCGTCAAATTAATCAGGATGCTCGGCAAAAAATAACTACGCAGGAGCAAGAGGTACAGAAACAACATACAGATCTGCAAAACAACCATAATTTAGAGGGAAATAAAATTGATAATGAATACAATAGGAGAACGTATGAACAGAAAGCTCTTCCTGGTGCAGATACAAGAGATGAGCTCTTAAGGAAAGCTCAGGACTACGAGAAGAATCATAAAAAATAGATTTAGGGAGGGGAAATGAAGAAAATGGTATTGCTGTTTATAGTACAGGCCATCTCGTGTCTTATCGGAAGGTGGGATATCCCTTCAACCCTCTTTGTTACGTTAACATTGGCTATATGGTTTTTGATTTTTTACTATGTTTTTTTGAAAATTGGGAAAGGTAAGTCCAAAAGTGAAGCTAATAATAGATTTTATCTGTATTTAGTGGTCGTTTGTGTGAGTGCTTTTGCCAGTCCTGTTATTTGCTTGCTTTTAAGTATGATGTATCCATTGTTTGCAATGAATAAATACTGTCGTTTTGTATCCTTTCACAAGAAAGGAGGGTTCAAGAGAATCGGCTATGGCATGGGGATGGATAGAAACAACCAAGTATCTCCAACTCCTTATTCAGGTTGTCTTGAACATAAGGCTAATTTATTTGAATCGCACGAGACTCTCGATGCATCGTCTTTGACGAGTACTGATGTTAATGTGTATAAAGGCTTTGAGACACCAGTAGATACTTCACAATCAACGTTTACCGATGTTAATCCAGTCAGTGGGCTTCCTATGATAGGGAATATTGATGTTGCCGGTAATCCATATGGTATTGACCGGCATGATTGATCTAAATTCTCAATAGAGGTAGCGATTATTCATGTAGGTAATATTGTGTGATTTATTTCAACGTGTAGTAATTGTGCACCCAGGATATAAATGTGGGTGCCATCCATCTTCTTTTTATTGTACAAGGAACATGTATGAAACTTGATAAAGTTATGGCTGTTGCAGTCATGAGTTCAGTTTTGGTGCTTTCTGGATGTGGTGCAATGGGTACCGCAATTAAAAAACGAAACCTCGATGTCAAAACTCAAATGAGTGAGACTATCTGGTTAGAACCCTCTAATAATCGCACGGTATATCTGCAAATAAAAAATACTTCAGATAAAGATATGAGCGGACTGCAGGCTAAGATTGCCAGCGCAGTGACAGCAAAAGGTTACCAGGTGGTGACTAATCCGGATACTGCTGGGTACTGGATACAGGCTAATGTACTGAAAGCAGATAAGATGGATTTGCGAGAGTCCCAGGGGTGGTTAAGTAAGGGATATGAAGGGGCTGCGACAGCTGCTGCTCTGGGCGCTGGTATAACGGCTTATAACTCAAATTCAGCAGGGGCTACATTAGGAGTAGGGCTGGCGGCTGGACTGGTTGGAATGGCGGCAGACGCGATGGTGGAAGATGTTAACTATACGATGGTTACCGATGTCCAGATCGCAGAAAGAACCTCGACAAAGGTTCAGACAGATAACGTTGCCGTATTGCGCCAGGGGACGTCCGGAGCGAAGGTACAGACTAGTTCAGAAACAGGTAATCAGCATAAATACCAGACCCGTATTGTCTCGAATGCCAATAAAGTTAATCTAAAATTCCCGGAAGCTCAGCCAGTTCTTGAAGACCAACTTGCGAAATCTATTTCTAATATTCTGTAATGTGTTCAATCCAATTTTCCAGGTGATTTCTCTGTTGGATTAAAGTTGCGTCTCTATCCGGTAATGCCGGTGCTTCAGTAAATTCAGATAACGGTGAGCAGGCACGCAAATATTTTGTGTGCCTGTGAGGCGTTGCCGGCTGCGGCCGGAATTCTTTTCAGTGGTTAATTGACGGATTATTGCCATGAGTTTTAACGCCAAAGATATGACACAGGGCGGTCAAATAGCGAGCATGCGTTTTCGTATGTTTGGTCAGATTGCCAATATTATTCTATATGTACTGTTCCTCTTTTTTTGGGTGCTTTGCGGGCTGATATTAATGTATCGCCTGAGTTGGCAAACCTTTGTTAATGGTGCCGTATACTGGTGGTGTACAACGCTTGGACCGATGAGAGATATTATCCGGTCTCAGCCCGTATATACCATTAATTATTATGGACAACAGTTGCAGTATACGTCGGAGCAAATACTCAAGGATAAATATACTATCTGGTGTGGGGAGCAGTTGTGGACCGGGTTTGTCTTTGCCGGAACAGTTTCCCTGATTATTTGTATTGTTGCTTTCTTTGTCGCCAGCTGGGTATTAGGTCATCAGGGGAAACAACAAAGTGAAGATGAAGTGACGGGGGGCCGTCAGCTATCAGAAAAACCAAAAGAAGTAGCCAGAAAGATGAAGCGGGATGGTATGGCCTCTGATATTAAAATCGGTGACCTGCCTATTTTACTAAACTCCGAAATTCAGAATTTCTGTCTTCATGGTACCGTTGGTTCCGGTAAATCAGAAGTCATCCGACGACTGTTAAATTATGTCCGTGCCCGTGGGGATATGGCCATCATCTACGACCGCTCCTGTGAGTTCGTCAAAAGTTATTACGACCCGTCTATCGATAAAATTCTCAACCCGCTGGATTCGCGCTGTGCAGCCTGGGATTTGTGGAAAGAGTGCCTGACGCTGCCGGATTTCGACAACGTCTCTAATACCCTGATTCCGATGGGAACCAAAGAGGACCCGTTCTGGCAGGGTTCCGGTCGCACCATCTTTGCCGAAGGTGCCTACCTGATGCGTGAGGACAAGGACCGCAGCTATGAGAAGCTGGTTGATACGATGCTCTCCATCAAGATCGACAAGCTGCGCGCCTATCTGCAGAATACGCCAGCGGCAAACCTGGTGGAAGAGAAGATTGAGAAAACCGCCATCAGTATCCGTGCGGTGCTGACCAACTACGTTAAAGCCATTCGCTACCTGCAGGGCATTGAGAAGAACGGCGAGCCGTTCACCATCCGGGACTGGATGCGCAGTGTCCGTGAGGACCAGCCCAACGGCTGGCTGTTTATCTCCTCCAACGCTGACACCCATGCTTCCCTGAAACCGGTTATCTCGATGTGGCTGTCGATTGCCATTCGCGGTCTGCTGGCGATGGGGGAAAACCGTAACCGTCGTGTCTGGATTTTTGCAGATGAATTACCGACATTGCATAAGTTACCGGACCTGGTGGAGATCCTCCCGGAAGCCCGAAAATTCGGTGGCTGCTATGTGTTCGGGATTCAGTCCTACGCCCAGCTGGAAGATATCTATGGCGTGAAACCCGCAGCAACCCTGTTCGACGTGATGAACACCCGCGCATTCTTCCGCTCGCCCAGTAAAGGTATTGCTGAATTTGCTGCCGGCGAGATAGGTGAGAAAGTGATCAAGAAGGCAAGTGAGAACTACTCCTACGGTGCTGACCCGGTACGTGATGGGGTATCAACCGGTAAGGAGCAGAAACGGGAAACGATTGTCAGCTATTCCGATATCCAGACCCTGCCGGATTTATCCTGTTACGTCACGCTGCCCGGGCCATATCCGGCAGTTAAACTGGCACTGAAATATAAACCCCGCCCCAAAATTGCCGAAGGCTTTATTCCACGCCAGCTCAATCAGGCTATTGATGACAAGCTGGCTGCGGTGCTTGCTGCGCGTGAAGCTGAAGGGCAGAGCGCCCGGATTTTGTTTATGCCAGATCCGGTTGAAACTGTGCCGGTTGAGAAGACCGACGAAAAGCCTGCGTCACCGGTAGCGGCCGTACCCACACCTCAGGAGGAAAAGGCAAAAGTTCCGCCGGTTGCTGCCAGTAACATGTTCCACAAACCTGCAAGTGCAGCGGCAGCCGCCGCCAGCGCATCGGCGTCCCCGGCTGGCGGCGTTGAACAGGAACTGCATGAAAAACCTGAAGAGCAGCTTCCATTACCCCCGGGCGTGAATGAAGACGGGGAAATTGAGGATATGAACGCCTGGGATGAGTGGCAGTCCAGCTCTGATGTTTTGAGGGATATGCATCGTCGTGAAGAGATCAACATCAACCATAGTCATCATGTTGATCGTGATGATATCGATCTGGGGAGTAACTTCTGATGATGTCAATTGGTTCAGTGAAATCCGCGGGTAAAGCCGGAGATTATTACACCAAAGAAGATAATTATTACGTCATCGGAAGCATGGATGAACGCTGGCAGGGTAAAGGTGCTGAGGCGCTGGGCCTTGAAGGAAAAACCGTGGATAAGGCCCTGTTTACCGAACTGCTGAAAGGGAAGCTGCCGGATGGCAGCGACCTGAGCCGGATCCAGGATGGTATGAATAAACACCGCCCTGGTTATGACCTGACCTTTTCCGCGCCAAAAAGTGTATCCGTCATGGCTATGTTGGGTGGTGACAAACGCCTTATCGAGGCGCATAACCAGGCGGTCACTGAAGCTATTCGTCAGGTTGAAACCCTCGCAGCCACCAGGGTGATGGTGGACGCAAAATCTGAAACTGTGCTGACCGGCAACCTGATTGTGGCGAAATTTAACCACGATACCAACCGCAACCAGGAGCCTCAGATTCATACTCATGCGGTGGTGATAAATGCTACACAGAATGGCGATAAATGGCAGTCACTGGGTACCGATACTGTAGGAAAAACCGGTTTTATCGAAAACGTGTACGCTAACCAGATTGCGTTCGGAAAGATTTACCGTGAAAGGCTGAAACCTCTGGTTGAGGGGCTGGGGTATGAAACAGAGGTGGTCGGCAAGCACGGTATGTGGGAGATGAAAGACGTTCCCGTTGAGCCTTTCTCGACGCGTACCCAGGAAATCAATGCCGCTGCCGGTCCCGATGCATCACTGAAATCTCGGGATGTGGCCACTCTCGATACCCGCAAAGCGAAGGAAACTCTCGACCCGGCACAGAAGGTGACGGAGTGGCTTTCCACTCTGAAAGAGACCGGGTTTAACCTTAAGGAATATCGTGAGGCTGCCGATCAGCGGGCGAAAACACAACGAGAAGTTCCTTCTCCGGAAGCGCCAGCTGGACCAAATGTTGACGATGTAGTTACGCAGGCTATTTCCGGGTTAAGCGATCGTAAAGTTCAGTTTACCTATACGGAGTTGCTGGCCAGAACGGTCAGCCAGATGGAGGCCCGCCCGGGAGTCATCGAGACGGCAAGAGCCGGTATTGAAGCCGCCATTGGGAGGGAACAACTTATCCCGCTTGACCGGGAAAAAGGGATTTTCACCTCCGGGATACATGTTCTCGATGAGTTATCCGTCAGAGCCCTGAGTCAGGAAGTATTACGCCAGAACCACGTCAGTATGGTCCCGGAAAAGGCGACCGCGCGTCAGACGTCGTTCAGTGATGCGGTTACCGTTCTGGCTCAGGGTCGCCCTGCAATCGGGATTGTATCGGGTCAAGGTGGGGCTGCAGGGCAACGCGAACGAGTGACTGAAATGGCCATGATGGCACGTGAGCAGGGACGGGATGTCCATATCATCGCGGCAGATAACCGTTCCCTGGAGTTTCTGCTGAAAGAAGAAAAACTGGCAGGCGAAATCATCACTGGTAAAAGCGCTCTGCAGGACGGAACTGCCTTTGTTCCAGGAGGGACGTTGATAATCGACCAGGCTGAAAAACTCAGCCTGAAAGAAACCATCAATCTGCTCGATGGCGCCATGCGTAATAATGTTCAGATCCTGATGTCAGACAGTGGAAAACGAAGCGGTACCGGCAGCGCGCTGACCGTCATGAAAGAGAGTGGTGTGACGGCGTATAAATGGCAGGGTGGTAAGCAGACTACAGCATCGGTTATCAGCGAGCCGGACAGGAATCAACGCTTTACCAGAATGGCCAGTGACTTTGTTGCCAGCGTCCGGGATGGTCAGGAAAGCGTGGTTCAGATACGCGGTCCCCGGGAGCAGGGGATCCTGACAGGGCTAATCCGTGAAAATCTCAGAAATGAAGGCCTGATAGGCAGTCATGAGGAAACCATTACGGCGCTGACGCCGGTCTGGCTGGACAGTAAAAACCGGGGTATCCGCGATAATTATCGTGAGGGAATGGTGATGGAGCGCTGGGATCCGGAAAAACGCGTCCATGACCGGTTTATTATCGATCGCGTGACCGCTGTCAGTAATACCCTGACCCTGAAAGATGAAAAAGGAGAATCACTGAATCTCAAAGTCTCCGCCGTTGATAATACCTGGACGCTGTTTCGTCCTCAGCAGTTGCCTGTGGCGGAAGGAGAACGGCTGGCCATTCTGGGGAAAATTCCGGAAACCCGGCTGAAGGGGGGCGATACGGTTCAGGTGCTGAAAGCGGAGAATGGTGTCCTGACCGTACAGCACCCCGGTCAGAAGACCACCCAGAAGCTGGCCGCCGGCAATACGCCCTTTACAGGGATCAAGGTCGGTCACGGCTGGGTGGAAAACCCGGGCAGGTCAGTCAGTGAAACCGCAACGGTGTTCGCCTCATTGTCACAGCGTGAACTGGACAATGCCACCCTCAATGCCCTGGCGCAGAGCGGCAGCCAGGTTCGACTGTACTCTGCGCAGAATGAGCAAAAAACGGTTGAGAAACTCGGGCGCCATACAGCGTTCAGTGTGGTAACCGAACAGCTGAAAACCCGTGCGGGCGAGCAGGATATCAGCGCAGCAATTGCTCACCAGAAAAGCCAACTGCATACACCGGCTGAACAGGCAATCCATCTGGCGGTTCCGTCGCTGGAAAGCGATAAGCTCACGTTTACCCGACCTCAGTTACTTGTCGCCGCTCATGAATTTTCTGACGGTACCGTTCCGTTCTCCGATATCGAGAAAACTATAGGAGAACAGATTAAATCAGGCGATCTGCTGCACGTTCCTGTCGCTGCCGGTCATGGCAACGATCTGCTGATTTCCCGGCAGACCTGGGATGCAGAGAAAAGTTTGCTCACGATGGTGCTTGAGGGTAAGAACGCCGTTACGCCGTTAATGGCCAAAGTACCAGGTACGCTGATGGAAGGGCTGACATCGGGACAACGAAATGCCACCCGTATGATCCTGGAAACCCGGGACAGGTTCACGCTGGTTCAGGGTTATGCCGGCGTGGGTAAAACCACGCAGTTCCGGGCGGTGATGTCGGCGGTGAATTTGTTGCCGGAAGACTCCCGTCCGAAGGTAATTGGCCTCGGTCCAACACACCGTGCGGTGGGAGAAATGCAGAGCGCCGGTGTGGAGGCACAGACCACAGCCTCTTTCCTGCATGATACACAGCTTCTGATGCGAAGCGGCCAGACTCCGGATTTCAGCAACACACTTTTC
The DNA here is from genome assembly GCF_040064515.1 of Klebsiella sp. CN_Kp104. Classification (NCBI taxonomy): domain Bacteria; kingdom Pseudomonadati; phylum Pseudomonadota; class Gammaproteobacteria; order Enterobacterales; family Enterobacteriaceae; genus Klebsiella; species Klebsiella sp. CN_Kp104. Next base: position 30,317 of record NZ_JBEAII010000038.1, read on the forward strand.
CTGGTGGATGAGAGTTCGATGCTGGGGCTATCCGATACGGCAAAGGCCATGAGTCTGATCGCGGCCGGTGGTGGTCGTGCGGTTTCCAGCGGTGATACTGATCAGCTGCAGTCTATTGCCCCCGGTCAGCCTTTCCGGCTTATGCAGAAGCGCAGTGCGGCCGATGTGGCCATCATGCAGGAAATCGTGCGACAGGTGCCTGAACTCCGCCCGGCGGTGTACAGCCTTATTGACCGGGATATACACAGTGCACTTTCCACCATTGAAAGAGTCGAACCCGCCCAGGTTCCCCGAAAGGAGAACGCATGGGTACCTGAAAGCTCAGTCATGGAATTCACGCCAGAACAGGAGAAAGCGATTCAGAAAGCCATCGGGGAAGGCGAAGTTCTTCCTGATATCTCGCCCGTCAGTCTTTATGACGCCATCGTAAGGGACTATTCCGGACGCACGGAAAGTGCTCAGGCACAAACGTTGATTATTACCCACCTGAATGATGACCGCCGGGTGCTGAACCGTATGATCCATGATGAAAAAATGCGGAACGGTGAGCTCGGGGAGGACAGTGTCACGCTGCCAGTTCTAGTGACCAGTAATATCCGGGATGGCGAACTACGTAAGGTTTCGACCTGGGAAGCACATAAAGGTGCCATCGCATTAGTGGATAACCAGTATCACCAGATAGTGGGCGTCAGTAAAGCAGACCAGCTGATTACGCTTCGTAGTGACGAAGGTACCGAACGCCTGATTTCACCGCGAGAGGCTTCTGCAGAAGGTGTCACGTTATACCGCCAGGAGAGTATTACCGTTTCTCCCGGCGACAGAATGCGCTTCAGTAAAAGTGATACCGAACGTGGCTACGTGGCGAATAGTGTGTGGCGGGTAGAAAGCATATCAGGTGACAGTGTCACGCTGAATGACGGAAAAAGTACCCGAACGGTAACGCCCGCTGCGGATAAAGCTGAAGCGCATGTTGATCTGGCTTATGCCATCACCACACACGGTGCGCAGGGGGCAAGCGAGCCCTTTTCAATTGAACTGGAAGGTGTGACTGGCGCCAGGGAACGGATGGTCAGCTTCGAATCAGCGTATGTAGCGCTCTCCCGTATGAAACAGCATACGCAGGTATATACCGATGACCGGAAAGGATGGACGGATGCGGTAAGCCGTTCTCAGGAGAAAGCCAGCGCGCATGATGTTCTGGAGCCTCTTAACGATCGCGCTGTTAAAAGCGCAGAGCAGCTGTTTGGTCGCGCCATTCCCCTGACGGAGAGTCCGGCCGGACGTGCAGCACTGCAACAATCAGGTATTGCCCGCGGGCAGTCCACAGGGAAATTTATCTCCCCGGGGAAAAAGTATCCGTTACCGCATGTCGCGTTACCTGCATTTGACCGTAATGGAAAATCCGCCGGGATATGGCTGAGCCCACTGACGGATAAGGATGGGCGACTGCAGGCTATCGGTGGTGAAGGGCGGGTTATGGGGAATGAAGAAGCCCGTTTTGTCGCCCTGCAGGGGAGCCGGAATGGGGAAAGCCTGCTCGCCGGGAATATGGGAGAGGGCGTCAGAATTGCCCGGGATAATCCGGACAGTGGCGTGGTGGTTCGCCTTGCCGGCGACGACCGTCCATGGAACCCTGGCGCCATCACCGGCGGCAGGGTCTGGGGCGATATAGACGCCGAGGTTACGGGGGGAAGCAGTGCAAATATTCCGCTACCACCTGACCTGATTGCTCAAAAAACGGCAGAAGAACTGCAACGCCAGCAGATTGAAAAGCAGGCACAGGAAACGGCTCGTGAACTGACCGGTGAAAAGCGTAAACAGGACGAAGTGGGTGAGCAGATCAAGGACATTATCACGGATGTGGTTCGCGGTCTGGATCGACAGAAGGGGCAGCATGAACGATTCCAGCTTCCGGATGAACCGGAAAACCGTCTCAGAAATGAGGCTGTTCAGAAAGTGGTAGCCGATAATCAGCAGCAGGACAGATTGCAGCAAATTGAACGGGATATGGTCCGGGATCTGACCCGGGAAAAAACACTCGGAGGCGACTGACGCGCCTGCGGCTTATCTGCTCCGGCATGCTCCCCGATTAAAATCGGGAAACCTGCCGGAGCTCTAAAAAGGAATATGATATGAGAGCACAGGGTACCTTTCTCAGCATGACGGACAGCTGGCTGCAACGCCTTTTGACCTGGACTCCCGGACAGACGGATATGATTAAAACCGTCGCTCTGGTACTGATGGTGATTGACCATACCGGTCTTCTACTGGCAGGAAACAATGAAGTCATGAGACTGCTGGGCCGCGGTTGCTTTCCGCTGTTCGGGCTTGTCTGGGGAATGAACCTGGCCCGGCACGCTGTCATTCGCCAGTCACAACTGAACCAACTCTGGTGCTGGGCGCTGATAGCTCAGGGGGCATTTATTCTGGTGGGGTATCCCTGGTATATGGGGAATATCCTCTTTACGTTCGCCGTTACCGGACAGGCGATGCGCTGGTTTAGCCTGAGAAGCCGCAACGATATGCTGCTGGCGCTCGCGATAGTGGTGGCCTGGTTGCCGCTCTCCACTGACAGCTATGGTCTGGCCGGAGTATTCATGCTGATCAACAGTTACCGGCTTTGTCGTGCCACAGAGCCGGTGGAAAGAACAGGCTATGCTTTACTCTGGGCGGTCATGGTTTTGCTTATGAATATCCATGATGCCGGGCAGGCCGTGGCGGGGTTGGCAATTGCACTTCTGGTCGTGGGAGTCTGCTCGGATATCGGGAAGCAGGTTAAGCGATTCTGGCCAGCGCATTTTTTTGTCCTGTTTTACACTATTCACCTTGCGGTGCTCGGTATTCTGGTCGGGTGACGGACAGAAAGTAGTCGGGCGACAGGCAGAAGGATGATCAGGCAGGCAACCTGGCGTATCTTACCCGCACAGTATTAACTGCAGGAAAACCTTAACCTATGACGGAAGATAAACGTCCCACTCTCAGCCTGAAACGAAAGCCGGGGGAGAAAACACCGGAATCCGGTGCTGATACAGCCCGTGTTGTCCGCCGTAAACAGGTGGTGAATGTGACCACCCCGCCAGCATGGAAAGTGAAGAAAGAGAAACTGGCCAGAAAAACGGAACCGGTGGCACCTGCTGCCCCCGTGTCGAAGACACCGGACAAACCGGAAAGGATTGTCCGTCCAGTTCGTTATCTTTGCCTGCCGGAGCTGCAGGATGCGATTGATACCCTGAAGGTGTGGTGGCCTGGGCTGTTCAAGGGGGAAGCGCCTCACCTGCTGGCCATCGGCATCCGGGAGGCCTTTTTTGAGGATATTGCCGAACGGGGAATACCGTTGTCCCATAAACAGGTCATTAAATGCCTGAAAAGTATTACACGGTCTGAACTTTACCTGTCATCGATGATCGCTGGTGCTGAACGAGTTGACTTACACGGTAACCCGGTGAGTGTCGTGACCCCGGATGAAGAAAAGTATGCTCAGCTGCGTCTGGAAAAACAGCGACAGCAACAGGCCAGAATTCAGAATGAAATCATTTAAATTGTATTAATTCTTTTTATTTAATCTATATTCCCTTTTTAACTCTGCCCGCGTAATTGAATACGCTGGCAGAGTGATAATATCTGCACGTTACACTTTGTCATTGAAAAGGATATTTATGAAGCTTAAAACTGTTTTAGCAGCTCCGCTTATTACCGCCATGTTATTTAATTCCTTACCTTCATTTGCGAGCGACACGAGTTCTGCATTTACTCCCGAGCAGGAAAAGCGGATTGGCGAAATAGCCGCAGATTATATGCGTGCACATCCGGATATTCTTATCCAGATGAGTGAGTCGTTACAGCAGGAACAACAGGAAAAACAGACCCGGGAATTAAAATCGGCCGCTATCGCACAACAGGCCCGGATAATGGCGGATAAGCGTATCCCCTCCTGGGGAGCAGAAGGCGGATCTGTCATGGTGGTCGAGTTCTTTGATTATCAGTGTATCTGGTGCAGTCGGCTGGCACCTGAGCTGGAGAAGGTCATGAAGGCCAACACGAACGTGCGCTACTACTTCATGGAGTGGCCGGTGTTTGGCAGCCGCTGGCCAGAATCTTTACTGGCAGCGAAAACCGGATTGCAGGTCTGGAAAGAAAAAGGCGAGAAGGCTTACCTCAAATATCACAATGGCATTTATAGCTCCGGACTTAATGAAGGAAAACTAACCCAGGATGCTATCGGGAAATATTCAGGAAATATGAAGTTCAGTAAAAACACGATCGATGAAATTAATTCCACGCTGACCGATATCAATGATATTGCCACCACCATTGGTTTGATCGGGACACCGGGGATTGTCATCATGCCCTTTAAGGGGGCAACAGAAGATAATACGACGGTTTTCGCTGGAATGACTGAGGCTGAAAATATCCAGCAGGCGATTAATAAAGCGCAGGGGAAATAAAGAATGAAACGTTCAACACTGTCTGGTCTCCTGGCGGTCTGTTTAATGGTTTCAGGTGGTGCAGTCGCTCAGCCAACGGTACAGGCAGGATTTTCACCCGAGGGTTCTGCGCTGCAGCTGGTGCTGAACTCTATCGATACCGCACAGGAAAGTATACGTCTGATGGGGTACAGCTTTACATCGCCGGAGGTCACGCGGGCGTTGATTCAGGCAAAACAGCGTGGGGTAGATGTGAAGGCTGTTCTTGACTGGAAAGCGAACAGTACAAAAGGCAGTGCCGGTGTGGCGGCAATGAATCTTCTGGTGAATGCCGGCATCCCGGTACGTACCGTCAGCCAGTTCAAAATCATGCATGACAAAGTCATCATCACTGACGGCCGTAACGTCGAAACAGGCTCGTTCAACTTCAGTCGGGCGGCGGCGCGTAGTAACTCCGAAAATGTTCTGGTTATCCGGGATTATCCATCGCTGGCCGATACCTATCTACAGCACTGGCAGTCCAGATGGGACACTGGAACCTTCTGGGTTCCCGGATACTGACTGACTTTTCATCGTCGAATAATTTCAAATGATTAAACATGCAAATAAAAAACCCCGCTTACCTCTTTTCTGCCAGGAAAAATAAGCGGGGTTGGATGCTGTTGTTTATGAACACAACATATGGAGATTATCCCTATGGAAAAGGTATTACAAGAGTATTGGTTGATTATTGAGCACATAGTGTCTGGCAAGGGAGGGATGGCTAATGGATAAGGTTCTCCGCTCAACCTATGTACAGGTTCATAACCCTTTCCCGGTGTTTACCGTACCATGTAAGAAGGGAACACAGACACCCAAACGAACACTACCATTTAATAAAAAATTGATGTCTAAAGTTTCGGGGTTTACGGAAACCTATATCTTTTCCGTGCTGGTAGCCGCAACCAGAGCCAACGGAGTCAGAAAAAGAAAACCACCAGTACTGAGACGCCGTGCCATCGACGCATTACTTCAGGGACTCTGTTTCCATTATGATCCACTGGCAAACAGGGTCAATGTGACTATGACGACGCTTGCCTCTGAATGTGGGTTGCTCACTGAATCTCGCAAAGGGACATTGTCGATATGCCGTGCTACACGTGCTTTGCGTTATCTTGCGGAAGAACTTGATTTGATAACTTACCGGACGGAGTATGATCCTGAGATAGGTTGTTATCTGCCGACGGATATTACTTTTACTCCACGTTTGTTTGAAGTACTGGAGGTTTCGCCAGAGACACTTGAGTCTGTTCGCAAAAGTCGCGCTGAGTACCTGAACCTGCAGCGTATAACGCAGGGAAAGCCTCGCATAACTCCTGGTGAACTTATTACTATTGCCTGGCAAGCATTTCGCAAACGATTCAAAGAATACAGGCTAATGCGTAAGGCATATGGTGAGAAAAGGCATAAAAGCCGTAAAGAAGCTCAACTGACTTTCCGCGAGATTTCTGAACGTGTCAGAAAGGAGCTTACACGGGAGATAGCAAAGGGTTTGTTTGTATCAGACCTCGCCAGGTTGCGCAGTGAAATAAAACGCAGAGTTAAGGAGAGGATGCAGCTAGCACGTTGTCATTGAGTTCGATCACGGGACAATTAGCGCGATAGGCATTACTGTCTGCCGAAGCTTATTACCTGAGCATCTCTTCTACTTCAATCCTCTCCACTTCCACTTGTTTTGCCGTCGTGAATAGTTGTGTTATAATTCCACTAAAATGTGTGTTATGTTGATTTATGAGAGATAAAACACAACATGTTGGATTTATCACTAACCAAGCCAGATGAAATAGTCTTACTTCTGTGCGACCGGTTACGCAAAGAAAGAATCAACCAACAGATGACTCAGTCCGAGTTGGCAAAGCGGGCGGGTATTGGGGTGAATACACTCTCCAACCTGGAATCAGGGAAAAATACCGGTTTTGAAAATATTATTCGTGTAGCAATGGTCCTTGGCCGGACGGATGAGCTGGAATCACTGTTCAAACCAAAGCTTGAAAGTCTGGACGATCTCCGCCGATATGAGTCCACGTTAACCCGTAAGCGCATCAGAAATAAGAGCTTAAAAAATGATTAGTGTTGATGTTTTATATGATGGTTGGGGAGAGCACTGGCGTTGGGGAACGTTAGCCACAACGACGGCACTAACGGGACGGCCGGTAATCGTCTTCGAATATAGTCCGGAAGCACAAAAAAAAAGGCTGGAACTGGCAAGCTATACGCTACCGCTGGCTGGCCCGAAACTCCGGAGTGATTTCCCTGTGCACCAGTTAGGGCTCCCTGGACCGGTTTATGACTCCCTGCCAGATGGATGGGGAATGCTGCTCATGGACAGGTTGTTTCGTAAACGCGGACTTAACACGGCAAGAATCGGCCCCCTTGAGCGACTCACCTATATCGGCAGTAATGCTATGGGGGCGATGTCTTATAAGCCGGTATCACCGGATGTTACATCAGTTCAGGAAGATATCCCGGTCAGCCAGTTAGCTGCAGAGGTTCAGGAAGTACTTAAAGGTGAGGGAGGGGAGTTCCTCAATCGTCTTTTGCTTATGGGGGGCTCACCACAGGGTGCCCGCCCAAAAGCTCTGTTGTATCGTAACTCTGTGACTGGTGAGTTTACGACAATGCCTTCGCAGAAACTTGAACCATGGCTGATTAAGTTCCCCGCCAGGCAGGAACACCCCGAAGTTTGCGCTGTGGAAATGGTCTACTCCCAGTGCCTGCGAGAATGCGGGATTGAAACACCAGAAACCGAATATTTTGAATTACCTGACGGACAAGCGGCTTTTGCAAGCCGGCGATTTGACAGAGAAAGAGAAATGAAAGTACCGATGCAAAGCCTCGCAGCTTTCACGGGAGCAGATTACCAGGTTCCTGGCTCCATGGATTATGCAAACTTCATCAGGGCAACCCAGCTCTGCACGAATGATATCAGAGAAAAAAAACGGGCATTTGAGCGCGTGGTATTTAATGTCATCTTTAATAACCGGGATGATCATCCCAAAAACTTTGCCTATCTGATGTCTCAGGAAGGGAAATGGTCGCTTGCACCAGCTTTTGACATCACTTTCTGTGATGGCCCTGGTGGATATCACCAGATGGATGTCATGGGGGAAGCGCTCACCATAGAACGTAAGCATCTGCTTGCCCTTGGTACCCGGGAGGCGGAGCTTGAAAAGAATCAGATAGACGAATTAATTGAGTTGATTTCGACTGTGGCTACCACATTTTCCGCGAAATGCCGTGATTTACTTCCCGGAAAAGTGACTGATGATACAATTAGTTATATTCAAAGCCGCATCAATGAGAATCTTGCCGGTATTCAATCCTGAAGACTGGCATAAAGCCCAACAAATTATCATGGTCTCAAAACGGAGGCCGTCTTAATCCTGACAAAAAGCTGAATTTTTATCCCCACTTAACTGCAAGAGACCTGACAAGTTAGCTGCTAACCGCAGCCAATCCAGGCTGCAAGTATTCTTTTAAACTACCTGTAACTGTATTCTTTTAAAAAGATTACCTGTTCATACGCAGTTCCGAGGATAAGTATAGTTACAACATTCGTATATATGAATTACATTCACCACCTGAACCCTCTCAGCAGTTACTGAAACATACAGCCCCTCCCAAACCACCATTACGTCCCGTGCACAGCGGCAACAACTGAGCCTAGCCCACCACTGAAAAGCGCCGCCGCCCCCGGCCAAAGGCCGGGGAACACCATCGCTTTTAATGATGGGTGTTGTAACTACTCTTCTTCATCGCTGTGGGTGGAGCTGCGGTCAGTTGTCTGGTACACGCTCGTAAGCGGCCCTACGGCCCGCTAACGCGGAGATACGCCCCGACTGCGGCTGTCGCCTTGCCGGGACCACTCCGACCGCGTACAGCAGCTACTAAAGCGTTATTTGTGGGTATAGCTTATCAGGGCGGGGGGGGATTGGCAGAACCTATCAAACCGTTGCCGGCTACGCCGGGCTTCGGCGCCACTCACTTTCCGTTCACCATTGAACATCGGCTGGCGCCTTTCTGACATCAATGCGGAGCAGAAGCTCAAACTTGCTGCACTGCTTGCCACCATCGAAAGGCTAGGGTTTTAGAATGACTGACAATCTCAAACTGTTTCAACGCCTGACAAACAGCAGAATGATGGGGAGGGGAAGATATTTCTAAGCTTACATACGAACGGGGGGTAAAAAGGCCAAGGAATGAAAAGCAAAAGAGAGGCGATAGCCTATCACCTCGGGCAATGCAATCGAATGTCTTGAGTGTGTAAAATAACTCCAGGTATTCGACAGGCATTTAAAGCAAATCCACGGCATGACCCCTGCAGAGTACCGAGACAGATTTAACCACCCCTCTGAAACACCACTGGCCGGGGTGGCATATAGCCAGCAATGTCTGCGAGAAGACATCTGGCGGCGTCAACCGCTTTGGCCCCAGAACAACCAGGCCAATAATGAATATCAATAGCAGTTCACTAAAGCCAATATCGAACACGAACTATACCTGCTCACTGTGATGATGTTTTGCGTCAACATTCGTCGTGGCAGGCTGCGTTTCGTTTTGAGGAGTGCTTTGGGTATGCCATTACGCGGGATCTCAGTAAATTCAATATCCGCATCTAACCGCATAAAGAACAAGGAACATTTCAGGGATTAACAAGAAATGGTCAATCCTCGCTTATTTCCCGAAAAAACAGGGGTGTATTGCATCCCCCTTGTATTGCCCTTGATTGTTCATTGACAGAGTTCTGGATAATTATCCTGGCGGGCACACCTGGAGGTCTGCAGAAAACCTAACAGGCAACAGGAGTAAAAATGGTGTTTCCGGTATCAATAGAACTTCGTGTGTCAGCCATTACGGTGATGGCCTCTTTACTACTTTCAGGCTGCACAATGGCACCGGCATATCAGAGACCGGAAGCCCCCGTGCCATTAGCCTGGTCACATAAAGACACTTCTGTTGAAGGTATGTATACAACGGCAGCAAACGGGCCTTTTTTCACAGACAGCAAGCTGCAGCAACTGATAAAACTGACCATCGACAATAACAAGGACCTCGAACTTTCTGCACTGAACCTGAAAAAATCAGGTGTTCAGTATGGGGTAGAAAGACTATCCTGGTTGCCAGCAGTCAGCCTGACCGCAGAAAAAACCGCAGCTCATGAGCCTGCAGGGAGCTTTGATACCGTTGATACCGGTTCGGTAACGTATCATCAATACAACGTTAAACTGGTCTCAGCTTCCTGGGAAGTGGACTTCTGGGGGCGTTTGCGAAGCCTCAGGGAAGCATCCCTCAATGAATATCTTGCTGCGGGAGCTTCATCAAGAGCCCTGAAGATCAGCCTCATTGAGCAGGTGGTCAGTGCCTATCTGATCTATTTCACCGACCAGGAAAACATTAGTATTGCCCGTCAGAAACTGGACAATCTCCAGCAGCTCCGGCACATGCAACAGCAAGCCTATAATGCCGGAGACATGACTAAAAATGCGCTTATGGACGCTGATAGTGCGGTAAACGACGCACAGTCAGAATTGAACCAGACAGAGTTGCAGGTACAACAGGATTTAAACTCGCTTCAGTTGCTTGTCGGCACCCCGCTACCTGACTCTCTGCTGAATGTGTCACCTGAGCATGACTGGGCTTTTCCGTTAATTAAAGCAGGAACGCCATCAGAGGTTCTGCTCAAACGTCCCGATATTATTGCTGCTGAGTACCAGTTGAAAGCTGCCAATGCCAGTATAGGCGCGGCAAGAGCGGCATTTTTCCCGTCTATTTCTATCACCGCTGAAGGCGGATCATCCACGGCTGATATGGGTAAATTGCTTGCGGGTGGCGCTGCTAACTGGAGCTTTATTCCTACACTCAATCTTCCCATTTTCGATGGGGGTAAGAACCAGGCCAACCTCAGTCTGGCCGAGCTGAATAAGAAAATTGAGATCGTCAATTATCAGAAAGCAATACAACAGGCGTTCAGGGATGCATCTGATGCTCTTGCCGGACAGGCATTCCTGAAAAAGCAAACCATCCAGACATCCGGTATCTTTGATACTGTCAAAGAACAATACCGAATGGCTGAAGCAACGCGGAACGCCGGACAGATAAGCAACGCAACTCTACTGGAAAAAAACAATGAGCTGCTTGCTGTTCGTAAGCAAAAAGCTAATGCCCGTCTCAAATACCTTATTCAGGGGGTGAAAGTATTTACCATCCTGGGTGGGGATGATTCGATTTAACAATTAATATTTATATCAGGTTATTACCATGAGTCTGAAACATTTAATATCAGGATGGAAGCCCTGTAGTTATGACGTTTACGCTGAAACATACCAGAGATTTGGTGGCAGCGTTAATATGCATCCTGATATTGTTGAGTTCTTTATGAGGAAAGGTCAGCGAGGATTTTCATTCTGGCAATATTGTAAAAATGGTGATGTTGTCGCTGCCTATTTCATTGTTGATAATAAAGAAGTGGGTTTGAATGTATGGCGGGAGTTTCCAGTATCCTTCGATGAAGTCATGCTACCGGTATCTGCAGATCAAAAAATCTGGCTCCCTGATAAGACAAACCGTTTGTCATCACGCCACCGTGATACCATCCTTAATTCTGCATTTTTCTACAGAACGAAGCGCAGTATATGCCGGGTTAAAACTTCATTTTCAGGTAAAACCATCAAGAAGCGAAACGGTGAATTAAGGAAGTTTATGGGCATGGGGGGGGAATGTTACCGCCTGTCAGACATGTCACCCAAAGATATAGCCAGTCTGTATGTCCGTCTGTTCAAGTTGCGGTTTGGTGATTCTGTCCGCTGCTATGAGGAAGAGAAGATTGAAGAACTGATATCCGCTGTACCGCATCTGATTTTCGGTAACGTATTGTTTTATGCCGATACGCCTTGCGCTATTGATCTGGTACTCAGTGCGAACAGTGACAACATGGTGTATTTTGACGTGCCAAATGGCGGTGTTGACCCTAAATATTCAGCATTCAGCCCGGGCAGCATGCTGATGTGGGCCAATATTTCAGATGCGCGCGACTTGTGCACTACGCAGGATAAAGAAATGGTATTTTCAATAGGGCTTTATGAGAAAGACTGGGAATATAAATTACGGTGGGCCGATACAGCGAAGACAGGGAAAGTTATCTGCTTTTAAGTATTAATAACTCATCTACCAGTTCACTTTCTTTTGACTCGGTTCGAGTTTGCCTCCCATAAAACAATAATAATTAACTGAATAAAAAAGCCGAAAATTGCGCCTGCTATTATGCAGGCGTTTTGTCCATCAATTTTATGAACTACAGAACTGACGCACTCAAGAAATGACTGCATGGTATACTCCCGTTTACCATGCATTTAATCAGTGGATTATCAAGATTCTATTGGTCTGGCGTCAAGGGATCATCAATAGTCAAAAATTTAAGATTTTCGCAACGATACCCTGAAGGCAAGTCCACCCTTTTTATTTTTCTCTACCTCCAGTTGCCCTCCATGTGCTTCACATATCGCCCGGGCAATAGAAAGTCCCAAGCCAGAGCCCCCGGAATGCCTGGAGCGTGAAACCTCTTCACGAACAAATGGTGTGAATATATCTTCAAGCAATTCATTCGGAACGGCAGGCCCTTTGTCCCTGAAAATAACCGAAACGGTATCTGGAGTGGCGTCGTAACTGATATCAAGCACGCCACCATCAGCTGCATAGCGTAATGCATTATCCATCAGTATCAGGAAAACCTGTCCTAAACGATAGGGGTCTGCTACTCCGCTCAGCATCATATTCTGGTTGTGTCTGATGGATACGCCCGCTTTCTCTGCAGAAGGTGTAATCCATGCAATTTTTTCCCTGACAATCTCATTAAGACCGGCGGATATCATGCTCAGATTTAACTGACCGGCATCAGCAAGCTTCAGCAAATGCAGGTCTTCAACCAGCCGATTCAGTTCGTTAAGTTGCTGCATGACCATTTTCAGCTGGGTTTCGCTGGGCTCAAATACACCATCAATCATGCCCTGGAGTCTTCCTGTGGCTGCGGTCAACGGAGAACGAAGTTCATGGGCCATGGCAACATGTGATTTTTTTAGATCCTTTTCATAACGCTCAAGCTGCATCGACATCCCATTAAAATTTTCGCTGAGACTACGTAATTCCAGAGGAAGATTATCCGGGATTTTTACTTTTACGCCGAAGCTACCCTGAGCAACAGATTTAGCTGCATTAGCAAGGGCACTTATCTGCTTTGATAGAGGGCGTGCTGCTCTCAGCGTCAGTGTGAAAATGATGGGCATTACGATTAGGACGAGTACAGCCAGAATTAGCCAGTCAGTAATCCTTATTTCTGGCTTCCAGTAGTCCACGCCATACCATCGATCAATGATCGCGTGATAGCGGTTAATATTTAGCCAGGGGTTTTTAATTAACTCAGCGAGCTCGGCCCTGACCTCAACAGGTATCCTGTACTCGTGCCACTTGTTATCAATGTAAAAGCGCAGCCACATGCAGAAAGAAATCAGGATTATGCTGCCTACTGCCAGCGAAATAACCTTACGGCATATCCAGTTCCACAGAGAGCTGTTTTCACTTTTCTGAAATCGCAATTTTCTGTTCATGAGTTAGCAAACCTGTAACCAATGCCCCTGACATTAATCAGAAGATCAGGTTGACCCACAGCTTCCAGCTTTTTACGCAAATTATAGATATGCGTATCAACCACCCTCTCAAGAGCATCGCTTTCCGGAAGGCAGGCTTCCAGTAGCACCTGACGCGTAAAGGCTTTAGATGGCGACTTCAAGAATGTCATCAGAAGTGACAGTTCTGTTGGGGTCAGCTCTAGTGCCTGAGGGGGTATGCCTTCTTTTTCCACGACGACTATCATGGAGTCCATATCGGCTTTTATATTTCTGAACTGGAGGATATCCCCGCTACGTTGCCCGGCATAACGACGCAGGACAGCATGAACGCGTGCAACGACTTCTGCGGGATTGTAAGGTTTAACCACATAGTCATCTGCACCGTAACGAAGCGCACTGATTTTATCTGCCCCGTCGCTGATGGCGGTGATCATTATCACCGGGATATCACTACGCCGTCGTACCGCTAGCAGGACATCAGTACCACTCATGGATGGCAACATAACATCAAGAAGAATGATATTGGGCTTCCAGCTGAAGACCAGATCCAGACCGTGTTGCCCGTCACTGGCTAACGAGGTATTGAACTGATCTCTTTTAAGATATGCCTCAAGTACATTCGCAGCATCCAGATCGTCTTCAATGATTAAGACACGTTTCACATAAGCACCTTGATTAAACCTTGATAAACCCTTGCAGCGTTCTTGATTATTTGTCGGTATACTTCCGAACCTGTTAAGACAGCATAATTCATTCAGGGAGTTTTATGAAGGAATTAAATACGATCCTGTCGGCAATATTTTTACTGCCGTTTGCAACCTACGCCTCGTCTGATGTACATAAATCTGAGGTAACCGTTGGCATAGGAGCTCAATATGCTCCTCAATATATGGGGGCCGATAAATTTGACTCAACAGTCGCGCCTTACTTTGAATGGACTGACGGAACCTTGTTTTTGAATTCAGAAAAAGGGGCGGGGCTTACATATTCCTTTGATAATGGTTTTTACTTGGGACAGGCTCTGGGATATACATGGGGGAGAAGGGATGATGACGGTTCCTGGCTACAGGATGGTTCCAGACATCTCAAAGGAATGGGTAAAATAAAAACAGCGCTGAACTCGACGACAACGCTGGGTTGGTGGATGGTATCCTGGATTGGATTTGAAGGTAATATTATTGCCCCCCTGACTGAAAGCCAGGGGGTTCTGTATAACATCGGCCTCAATGTTGTTTTGTTTAATAATGACAGCGACACACTTACCGTCAGTACCATTCGTAATTATGGCGATGCACGGTACAATAATACCTGGTTTGGAGTGAGCGAAAAGCAAAGTACAAATACAGGATTTAAACAGTTTAACTCCGACTCGGGGTTAACCAGTGTCGATTACGGTATCAACTGGCAACACACATTTGATGACAACTGGTCTGGTTATGCAGACCTGCGCTATACAACACTGGCAAACCGCGTAAGTCATAGTCCCATTGTTGAAAAAGATGACTACCTGGCTTTCACTATTGGTGCGTTCTATACATTCTGATCGTCAAACCAGAAAGCCAAAAATAAAACCTGCCATTTAATGGCGGTTTTTTTGTTTGTAACTTAACGATGAGTCATGCCACATAAAATGAAGGTCATACCGACATAACCTTCATATAAACTTGATTGTTCATTGATACTGAACCTGTATGTTCACTGCTTTAACACAATAGGGCATGATAATGTTAAAACAAAGATATAAGTTAATTGAGTACAGGTTCAGAGCCTTACGGACTCTTTTCGTTTCCGATGAGAGTTATCGACGCACGAAGTTCAGGAAATTATTTAATCGGGAGCTGGATTTATCTCTACCTTTAACACTGAACGAGAAGATAAACTATCGCATGGTTTTTAATCGCGATCTTTTCTTGAGTGTTATTGCTGATAAAATTGCTGTTCGAGACTATGTTGAAATGATGGTAGGTAATGAACATCTGGTTCCGTTGCTTGCCGTTTTTGAGAGAATAAAAATCCGCGACTTTGAAGCTCTTCCAGTTTCTTTTGTCATTAAGTGCAATCATGATAGTGGAAGTTCCATCATCTGTCATGATAAGAGTGAACTCAATAAAAGGAGGGTAGTGAGTCACTTCAATCGACGGTTGCGTATGAACCCTTATTATACAAACCGCGAGTGGCAATATAAAAATATACAACCTAAAATATTAGTTGAGCGAAAACTTAATGTTTTTGATGGCAAAGACCAGGATGTAACACCAGAAATGTTCCGGGTACATTGTTTTCACAAAAAAGCCATGTACATCGAAGCAGATTTTACCTGCGTGAACGGCAGAGAATATGTTAATATTTATGACACTAATTGGATGCTACAGCCGTTTACGCTTGGATATGGTAACACCCCTTACAACATTGATCGTCCTTCCTCTCTAGACGACATTCTTGATATTGCAGCGAAACTGGCTACTGATCTTGATTACTGCAGGGTTGATCTTATGGTTGAAAACGAAAGGGTCTACTTCAGTGAAATTACGCTGACTCCTGAAAGTGGTCAACTGAAGTTCAGTCATGCAGAATGGGATTTACGTCTTGGCCGCTTATGGAATATGCCTATAATGAGGATCGATTAGCTACCAATTACGCATTACTCTTTCATAACGTCCGCTTCTGGCACGCAGCGGACCCCAACTTCAGCTGGCGCCTCCATGCCGCTGACGCGGCATTATCTATACTTTAAGTCTGGCCAATGGAGGTAACCATGTGCGGACGTTTTTCGCAGTCAATGACGCGGGAAGAGTATCTTTCTCTCCTCGCCAATGAAGCCGATCGAAATATTGCCTACGACCCGGAACCCATCGGTCGCTATAACGTCGCCCCGGGTACCAGGGTGTTACTTCTGAGCGAACGCGACGAACAGCTGCAGCTCGATCCGGTTCACTGGGGTTACGCGCCAGGGTGGTGGGATAAACCGCCATTGATTAATGCCCGGGTTGAGACAGCAGCCAGCAGCAGGATGTTTAAACCTCTTTGGCAGCACGGTCGGGCGATCTGCTTTGCTGATGGCTGGTTTGAATGGAAGCGTGAAGGAGACAAGAAGCAGCCCTATTTCATCCACCGTAAAGACGGCCAGCCAATCCTCATGGCCGCGATCGGAAGCACTCCGTTTGAGCGTGGTGATGAGGCGGAAGGATTTCTGATTGTCACGGCCGCGGCTGATAAAGGTCTCGTTGATATCCATGACCGGCGCCCACTTGTCCTGGTACCGGACGCCGCCCGGGAGTGGATGAAACAGGACGTTTCGGGTAAGGAGGCTGAAGACATTGCTGCAGATGGAGCTGTGTCAGCTGATCATTTCATATGGCATCCTGTAACGCGCGCTGTTGGCAATGTGAAGAATCAGGGACCAGAGCTCATCGAGGCCGTTGGCTGATAAGATGTCGGAGGCTGATCAGTGTTTTAATGCTAATGTACGCATACATTAGCATTAAAATAGCCGGGCATTGTAACTACTCCGGCCGCTTTATATGCACTAATGAAGAAAGTTTGACCGATAGATTTTGCCATTCAAAATAAAAATGACCTGCTCTTCGTTGCTTTCAGCCACGGATCGGTGCAGATCTTTGGGGTATTTTGCTAGTCGTCGAAATCGTGACAAGGTGGCTTTGAAAACTGAGTCGGTTCACATCATCGTTCATTGAGAAAAACTCCGTTCCGTATGCCGTCATGAGTCTCATCCGTTGGAAGCAGTGAGCGCTGTGGTGAGACTGTACGCGGACATGTCTATTTGGTCAGAGACAGACATCTCAATTTAGCTACTAAACTGCAACTTCGCTTAATGCGTTTTATGTTAAATATCATACACTTAATGCGCAGTTATAGCAGTTCTTCTGCAATGACCTGCTCACTATCACTGCCGGCACGGCTTCAGTCGGGATAGATGGATTCTTTTCTGACATTAATGCCATGAAGGCAAACATGGTTTTTGTCAGGCAAATGGATACCCATCAGGCGAAGAATAAAGCCGCGCCACCCCCGGATAACCTGACGGTTATAGTCATACAGGTGAGCATTCTCTTTTTTCAGCCGGGACCATTCATGCATGAGTGTTAGCGCATCGAGCCCGGTGATATGCTTCACTTCACCGCCGATACGTACCGTGTTAATTCCTGTTCCCGTCATGATGCTCCCCTCCGGAGATATCATTTTCAGATTCACGTTGTATTAATGGTACCGGGTAAGCCGTCAGGCATGGCCCGGTTTAAAAAGATACGCTGACAGTTCGGCAGCGGTGATATCAAACTCGAGTTGCTGGATTAATTCTGCCAGTTTTTTCTCTGCTGTATCACGATCAATCTGATTCTGTACTATCTGGATAGCAACCTGTTTTAGTTCCGGAGGGAGGTGTTCCAGACTGATATGATTATCACCCGAAATGTCATCATCCGGATTTTCGAAGAGCCAGCCGTAACTCATAAATTCACCTGTTCTATTTCACAAATTTCCAGACACCTGACGGTACCCGGTCATACAACTTTCCCATCGTCATCTCCGCCAGCCGGTGATCAACCGCGGCATTGAAATGCTCAAGCTCATCATCTGACAGGGAATATTTATTTTTTTCTATTACCCTTTCCAGGGTTTCCTTCGATGTACAGCGCCGTAGTCGTAAAATCCATTCCTGTTTCGTCATTGGTTTTTCATATCCTGAGGCGTCCTTTTATAAATAACGCCAGTTTCATTCAGGCGTTATGGCCCGTGCCGTTCTGCTTAAGATAATCACTGATGCTCAGGCCGGACAAGCGAATGTTATCCGAAATCTCCCTGAACTGCTCCTCCCAGCCGTCCTGCAGCTCCCTGATTGCCGCGATCTGGAAAGCAACACTGAAAGGCGTTCTGCCCAGTTTCTCGGACAGCCAGAAAAGATGCCTGCTAATCTCTTCGTCCGGTACCGAATCGAGCGCATCACTCAGTAAGGTTTTTTCGTCTTCCTGCCAGGGATGACCGGCTCGCGGAAAACGCGGATCAGGCTGGCGGTCTTTTTTCTCCCTTTTTTCCCGTCTGGCAACGGTCGGCGCGTCGCCTTTTTTCATGCCGACGCGCGCTTTCATGGCGCCGATGGCGGCGACGGCCAGCACCAGCGTTTCACGCTCCTTGCGCGTGAGCAGGCTGTCCTCGCAAATCAGGGTGTTCAGGTTATCGATCAGCGTATTCAGCCCGGGTTCAGTGACTTTCATTTTATGCTCCTGTTCCTTGTGTGGTGGCGATCAGTCCCGGCTCTCATTCACCTGGACGGTGACCGGCAGGCCTGCATCAAAACAGGTCTGATACCAGCTGGCCACCTGCAGGGGATCGCCCTCTTTTATCCGGCGTATGCCGCCGGCATCCGTCAGCTGCAGGCAGGTGGTACCATCCAGACGGATCACGTAGGCCGCTTCCCTGATGGTGTAATAGCCGTCACCCAGCTGCAGCTCCACCGCATCACCGGCAGCCGTCTGGCGTAACGGCAGACGCCGGACGTCAGTCAGACGTTGTCGTGCCGTTTCAGCCTCGCATTCTGCCTGGAAGAGCGGTTCTGCAATGCCGCGACCGGCCTCCGTCAGCTCGACGGCCAGCTGCAGGTTCGGGGCGCGCAGGGTGCGCAGCCAGCCCGCGGCTTCCATGCGCCGGCAGGAGGCGCGCAGGTTCGGCCCGTACACCGGGGCATCCCCGCCCAGCTCCAGCACCCGCTCGATATCCTTTGTCGCCACCGGTCCCGGACGTTTCGCATCGAGGGCGGCCAGCACAATCAGCACCCGCCGCTGCAGCGGCGATGGTCGGCGCGCCTGAGTCATTGCTTGTCCGCCTCCGGCCAGATGAGTTGTCTGAGTCGCAGGTGATCGGCGTCTATGAGCTCTTTTCTCTTTAAGGCATTAACTGAGGCATAGCCATTGATGGCCAGTTCATGCCAGAAGCTCAGAACGGTGGCGGCCTCGGTCGATGCAGTCATATATGCCAGGCCCTCGCTGTCCAGTTTACATTCCCGGATGCGTTGTTCCGCGAACCGGGTCAGCTGCTCATAGCTGAGTGAAAACGTCACTTCTTTCTCATCCATCCTGCACGCTCCGTCTGATAATGTCCGCTCAGGCAAAAAATCATACCTGTAATGATTTTATACCTAACTGGTAAACATCATATCAGATATTATTTTATAGTTAACGATAAATATCATATTCAGCATGATTTTATTCGTGTGATTCAATTATCATATCGCTTGCCGGTTTTCCGCCGCGCAGATCCGATTTCTGGCTAACACGGAGATGATAGGTTACGTGGTTCTGTTGTTAGGGTATGGAGAAGATTTATCGAATCGAGCAAGGGAAATTACTCACACCATTTGCTATGCTAACGGCCACACTAATCAGCCTTTTTTCGGGGTAATACATGCCGTTAGCACAACTGATGCGTGACACTCTTTCCCTTGTTAAGCGAAATGGCGACAGGACTGATGGGATAAAAGGAAGTGTTCAAAAGAATAAGATTTTCATTAACCGGAGCGATATTGCTATTGAAAAGGGGGATCTGCTTATACGCAGTATGCCGCATGGTGGTACTGAAGAATATATAGTAATCGAACCTAATTTCAGAATGGGTGTAGGGGGTATTCCTGCGACCTATCAGGCTGAGGTGAGACTGAAGGAAAATACAACTACCGAGGAAATGATGTCATCCCCTTCCACAACAGTACCGGAAGCAGTTATTGCCACTGTAAATACATTCATTGCTCTGTGTGTCACCATTGTAAATGAAGGTTCATCAAGTCCTGATAAATATGTTTCGCAGTTTTATCGCTTGCGTCAGGAATTACTTGAACTCGATAATATTATCACCATTCCTTCATGGATCAGATTCTCCATGTCACCCGCTGACATTAAGAATAATGTTGGCTTAAACGTCACAGGTGGCGATGGAGCTTGGGGTCGAAGACGACAGTATTTGCAGAGCGAATCGATGAAAATACTTTCAAGCTATAAAACCGCTCCAATTATTGAGCATTCTATTAGTGAGAATAAAATAAAAAATACTGAGCAAGTCAGCGGGTTGACAACGGTGGCAAGCGATGCAGGGTTAAACATGAAGAAGAAAGTATTCATTGTCCATGGGCACGATGATAAACTAAAAAACGAGGTTTACATTTTTCTGGCAAATGAAGGTTTCCAGCCTGTCATACTTC
Organism: Klebsiella sp. CN_Kp104; assembly: GCF_040064515.1. NCBI lineage: Bacteria > Pseudomonadati > Pseudomonadota > Gammaproteobacteria > Enterobacterales > Enterobacteriaceae > Klebsiella > Klebsiella sp. CN_Kp104. Next base: position 50,608 of record NZ_JBEAII010000038.1, read on the forward strand.
ATCATGAAGCCAATGAAGGACAGACCATAATCGAGAAGCTTGAGAAGCATATCGACACGGTATCCTATGCAGTGGTGCTTTATACTGCCTGTGATGAAGGGAAAGCCAAGAATGAAACTGAACTAAAAAAAAGAGCCCGGCAGAATGTTGTTTTAGAACACGGCTGGCTCATGTCCAAGCTATCGCGTAAATTCGTCGCTGCGATAGTTGAAGATGGCGTTGAATTTCCTGGAGACCTGTCCGGAGTGGTCAGAATATCTGCATCAGACTGGAAATATGATCTGTCTAAAGAATTAAAAGTGCTCAATAATTAAATTGTATTCAGTGATGTAAGGATACTATTATGGGATACACCAGAAATCAGCACATGCTCTCACAGTGGTTTCTCAGGAACTTCCGCAGTGATGATACGGCACAGAGTCCGAAGGAGAAGCAACGGGTCTGGGCCCACGTTGTGGTTCCTACGGCAGAAGGCAAAAATGACATAAAGGACATCCCGCTACCGATATCCAGCGTGGCCGTCTGTAAGGACTGCTTTCGTCTTACCGACGGTGACACAGGCGAGGTTTTTGATATCGAGCATGAGCTCAGTGATTATGAACAGGATATGGCTTTGCTTGTCCGGGATCTGGTTCAGAACCATAATTTCCCGCGTCTGGCTAACTGTGACACTGATGATTTTCCGGTAGAGAAGCTTGCAAGTTTTGCTATATTTCAGATGTTACTTAACCTCAATAACCCGCAAAGCAGATTTCCGGGTAAAAATGAGTTATTTCAGTCATTCATTAACCCAGTAAAAAACAACCTTCAGCATATCATTTCCGAAACAATTTCTTTGTCTGACGTTATGCCGGAGCTGGCGGCTTTAAGTATCTATCAGAAACTGATTCGTATAGCTCGTTCTTCTTCTGGGGATGACGAAAAAGCTAAGGCCATGTTTGTATTATTTTCCCTTCTCGCACTTCAGGGAAAAATAACAATGATTGACACGATGGCCTGGCTACGCGGAGAGGTTTTTTCCGGAATACATCGTGTGGATATATTTCATACCGGGCACCACTTTGACAGTACAGAACCACGTCCGGTGTTTACAGTATCACCTAATGTATTTTGCAAAATGACAGAAGAACGCGTCCTGTACCTTCCCCTTGCTCATAATTTGGCTCTTAAGTTTTATCAGTACCCGGAACACGGGTTTTTCACCCCACTGGAAATTAATGTATTCAGCCCGGCCCCTCAGAAACTACTTACAAAAGACATGTCACGAATCAAAGTTTATAAATGCTCCTATGATTATATTGATCAGGTTATGTCAACAATTGATATGTATAACGTCGGATTTTCAAATATTATTTATTCTAGCTGGCAGCTCAGTGATGTTGAAAATTATCTGAGGCTACAGAACGAACATCATGATACTTATTATCTTCCGGAACATCCCGTTTGCTGGACTGTATCCAGGGAGAAAGGGTGATGGCCCTGACCCCGGAACAGATAAGTTGCCGACAGCAGCTTGTGGCAATGGGTGACTTCAATGCCCATACCCTGCTGCCCGGAGAGGAGTGGACCAGGCCAGAAAACGCTGATGTCCGGCACGTTCTGTCGCTGATCCCCCTGACGGACATCCAGCTGGCGAACCGGCTGGATGTGGACGAACGCACCATCCGCAAGTGGAAATCCGGCGAGACCAGTATGGTGTTCACCACCTGGTGCTGCCTGTGCTGGCTGGCCGGGCTGGGAATGCTGCTGGAAGAACCGGCTTAGCCGGTTCTGATGCGTTTCCAGATTCTTTTGAGTATGAAGCGTCGCTGATATCGCCATTGTGAGCGGTAGATATGGGGGAGTCGATCATAGTTCTTCCAAAACAAGGTCCAGCCTTTATAGGCACCAACAAGTAGGGCAATGAGAGAGCCAGTTTTTAAGAGGCCAAAGAAAACGGCCATGAGAAATACAGTCATACGATGTTCCTTATGTAAAACTGTATTTAGGAAATCCGAAGCGGCCTTTAAGGCCGGTTGATGAAAATGAACTGAAAAAAGTTTCTCTGGCCTATTTGTTGCCATTTCAGGCTAGCTCTTTCGTAAATTTTGCTCCCTGGGCAATAATCCACTCATCACAACAAATCACTATTTTTTGTGCTTATCCTGCAATAATCTCTCTTTTCCTCTCCTGAGATCCGAAAAATACCAGAGTCGGATCTTTGCCAGTGAATATCTCAAGAGAGCAGAGTGGATAACGCCAAGATTGGACTTTAGAATGGTTTTAGTGAAGATTGACAGGCTGCTATGAGCGAGGAGCGGACGTCCTTCCGCACAAAAAGATGGTATTATTCTACAAACAACTCTTCTAATGAGGTTTTATGAAAATCAGAAGGTTCAGTAATGGGGATGAAACCGCGTTATTCAGAGTTTTTTTATCATCTGTACATACTATCGCATCACACTATTACACACATGAACAAATAGATGCCTGGGCTTCACCAGATATCGACCCGGAACAATGGGCTAATTACATGAAGGAGCTGCGCCCATTTGTTGTTGAAGTGGATGGTGAAATAGCTGGATATGCAGATATTCAACCAAATGGGTACATTGACCATTTCTTTGTCTCGGGATCCTATCCGAGACAGGGAGTTGGTACACTACTGATGAATACCATCCATGAAGAAGCCAGACAACTTGGAATTGCTGAACTTACTTCAAATGTAAGTAAGGCTGCGGAAGAGTTCTTTCTACGATACGGCTTTCATGTAGTTGAACGAGGTTTTCCTGTCCGTCGCGGCGTGACACTACAAAATGCACTAATGCGGAAATATTTGGCGAAACAATAGAAAATTGTCTGAAGGGAAGTATTGAACTTTTCGCTTGGTTGAATTGCTATGTGTTTCTATGTAGGAACGTGTGGATTTTATTCTTTCCAGAATAGTACGTTGATGAACAGCAACTACATAATGAGTGACCTGCTCCACGGTGATGTGTGCATACTTAAATCTCCTGCAATATGGGAGATTTAAGTATGATTGTACTTCATAAGTGAGAGTCGGACTTAATGTTTTAATGAATAGACAATAAGATCAAACAACATATTAACAGTACCCTAAATGTTTGAAAATTTTTTGATAGATGCTATGCACCATTTTACTTTTATTTTCGTGATATTTTTTAATATCTAAACTGCACCCTTTAATTGCTTCAAATTTGACATCAGCATATAGTTTGCAATCTCGCTCTGATTGCCTAAGCCAATCTCGGAAAAGAAGGTGCCGGGTTGTTTCAGGAGTATCCAGAGTAAAAACATGTAGGTTAACTCTAGGATTATCATAGTGAAAAAGACGATGCCCATGGAAACGAGGCTCACGAACAATTAGTTTGTACCCAAGGTTTTCAAGTGCTAATACATACGTTTTTTCATCTTCAGCATCATTAACTGTCAGATCAATATCAATAACGGGTTTAGCGGCCAGACCAGGTACTGCGGTAGAACCCACATGATCGATTTTTAGTAGATTCGAACCTAATTCATTCTTAATTTTAGATTCCAATATTGAATATATTTTCGGCCACGAGGGATCATAAGTGACGACCGCTACATTCTCAATCGGCGGTGTTCCATTAACAAAATAGCTATCCTGAGGATCGATGACATAATGCTCCATTATTTCTTTTGGGCTAACCATAAGCTGATACCTATAAACCATATAAATTATGACCGATAGCGTACAGGAAATAGGTTTGGATGTCTCTCAAACGTCAGCTCCTGGCACAGGGCTGCTGTTGCAGCCCCGACAATCTTAAACTTCAATCGACTCAGAGATCTCTAATGCATCATCGACTTCAATGCCCAAATATCGGACTGTGCTTTCCAGTTTCTTATGACCTAGCAGGAGTTGTATCACACGAAGATTCTTGGTTTTCTTGTAGATCAGGTAAGGTTTTGTTCTTCTCATGGAATGTGTGCTGTACAGCGAATCTTCGAGACCAAGCTTTGCTACCCACCCATGAAAAATTCGGTTGTATTGCCGGGTTGATATATGCTGGCAAGAACCAATCCGGGATTTGAATAAGTAGTCTTTACTGTGCAGATTGCCAAGCTTTATCAATGCGGCAAGAGCTTCTCTTGTCCCTTTAGTTAACTCAAATTGCACTGGGCTACCGGTCTTCTGTTGCAACACCGTCGCTCTGCTTGAAACAGAACTGCCATATGCAACATCTGATACTTTGAGTTTAACTAGATCACAGCCACGTAGCTTACTGTCCAAAGCCATGTTGAACAGGGCCAGATCGCGCGTTTTCCCTTCCAGTTCAAGTCTGATTCGGATCCCCCAGATATGAGATATCTGAAGCGGTCTTTTTTGGCCGATGATACGGTCTTTGTTCCACGGTGACGTGTTCATACTCAAATCTCCTGCAGTGTGGGAGATTTGAGTATGGTTGTCCCTCAAGAGCGAAAAGCAGAAATTACCGTATTCACATAAATATTCTATTACCTTTAGCATCAAGTTTTATACTAAGGACAATCATTTTAGATAAGTCCGCTTTGACTTTATGAGGAAAATCTTTACGCCCTATCTCTGAAAAACCCCATTTATAATAGGCATTCCTCGCTGCTGTTGCAGATTCCATCACATCAAGCCACATATGCGTTAGTTTGAGTTCAATCGCATGTTCTTGTGCTGTATTCAGTAATTGCATTCCAATTCCCATTTTTTGACTTCCAGGAAGTAGATAAATTCTCGGAATTTCTGCACCGCTAGTATCATGCGTAATTGGGTTCTTCGAGTTGACTATCATTGTTAGAAAACCAACTATTTCACCTGCGATTTCGGCAACCCACACCCTTGTGTCAGGTCGCTGTAATAGTGCTAAAAATGCTGATTTACTGAATGTATTAAGTTGACGAGCTAGAGCAACGCAGTCATTCCAGAGGTAATGGTATGTCGCTGCATAAGCTGCTGGTCCAACTACACCTAACGTCTCAGCATCGCACCCAGATGCTCTCCTAATTGTCACTAATTTACTCATTCTATACTTCTCAACTTCAATTTGTTTTCCGGGTAACCTACAACATGCAATTACCATTTATTGTATTAAAATATAGTACTAAATAAGTTTCGATATACAAACAGCACCAAACTAACTAAATCTGTATGTTATATCGAGCGCTGCAAAACTCGTTTTAAACAGGCCTGATTTTTCCAGATGCAGTGACCTACTCGAGATTGATAAGTAAACTAGAAATTATAAATGTCCGCTCTTGGCACTCAGCAGACTTTGAGCCAACCGCTAGCTAATGTGGGCTCAAATGTGGGTGTAGTGCCGAGTACCTCCCGGTAAGTCTTTGGTCAGCCACCATGACTCGCGCATTCGGTTTAACAGATAAAACAATGCTGTTTCCGCCCCGCCGCACAGGGGGATTCACCACACCGACAATCTTTGATTGCCATCGTTTTTGTCGTCAATAGCAGGCACTCTGTCAAAGGCATCATTTCTATGCCTTTTGCACAATGTCACGTTTTTCGTTTAAATGGCCAGCGCCTGTAGACTACCAGTCCCGTAACAATAATCACCAGCAGCACCAGATCCATCAGCATGCTCGTCAGTCGCCAGGCAACCAGTAACAATCGGAAACAGCCTCCAGAAATACATCGGTTAAACTCGTGTGTTCTGAATGCATGCTGTTATCTCCGTAACGTCATTTAAACCGGTTTCACTTCACCCATTTCACCATTAGCTAACCGCTGATATCATTCGCTATTTCACCACGATATTATTTTTTTTTGATAAAACTTTACTCAACAGATCCCCGCCAGATTTTGATTCTGGATTTATCAATGATGCAACGTATTCATAGTCATTGGCCAGTGTGCTTTCAGAACGTGTAAAAACATTATTATTTTCAATCAACCTACCGACCTCTTCACATGAGTCTTCTATTGACTTCTCATCAATGTTTACCTTGTCCCAGACCAGCAATCCAGATTGTAATTTTAAAATAGAATTTATCTGCTTAAGAAGAACGATGTTATTTTTATTCCGGGTGCTTGGCATGGAAGCACCATCATTTTTGTTGTAGAAGTTCGAATGCCAGTAGTCCGCATCTCCCGTATTGTAGCGATAAACCCCATTATCTTTTAATAGATTAGATACAGTATTTTTAAATATTCTCATGGCTTCATCAATATCGACTGGTAATTCGGTGTAAGGAACTGAAAGATACATCCTGCCATTGCTCTTTTCTCCATCAACTACCACGTTACCAATGCTATCATCAATAATAGTAACATTATTCGAATTGAACTTCCTTACGGCTCCACCACAATTAAAAAGGCAATAAATGTCCCGATATATTTTACCTAAGCCATGTCTTTCATAAACATTCGCCGGATATTTTGCAAGGAGGTTGAATGAAACTCCAGTCCACTTTGTCAACTCTGGGGAAAACTCAGCATTAATCGCATACAATGGGATCTCCTCCTGTTCAGCCAGTTTCTGCATTACCATCAGTTTTTGGAAATCTATAACGATAGTTGAAGCGTAAAACGTGAAATAACGGAGCATATTCGTTTTACTCAATATATCATCAATAGTCGGCCATGTAAAAATCATCAAATCTATGATTTCATACACAACTTCATCATCCAACAGGTCTTCAATCTTGACCATGAATAAAGAGTCTATCGGCTCGATCAGACTAAAAAGAAAATTGCGACATTCGGTAATGCTGCCGTTTTTAAGAAATGTCAACATTCTTCTATTCTGCATTGCATTCATTACATAATAAACAACATGGGCTCGCGACACAGAACATACCAGATTTTTTTCAGCGATACGCTCCAACTGGCTCCTGAATTCTTTCAGTTTTTTAAAAATTTCCGGATTATATTTGAAAAATCTCCTCACCATGCACTGATGAATAAAAAATTTATCCAAATTTTTTAGTGAATTTTTGGCCATAGCGACCTTAATCAATTCCTCATTATTTTTTGCTTTTTTCGACATAGTATCCACCTGAAAGATTAAAAACCAGATCTTAAATGAAGCAGGCATAAAACCCCACCCCTATCTTAAGCGACGAGTCGAGGGTTGAGTCATATCTTCGCGTCCTTCTAAAATAAATGCGCCATTCAATATAAAGGATCGAATAAGATGTCTGTAGAAACTATAAAACAAGTGCTTACCAACCCCTTTGGAACCGCGCGACTCCTTGAGGGGCACGCTGTATTAAGCAGAGCAAAGACCGCAAACATAACTGATGAACAGTTAAGAGTACTATACCCGGACCTTCATGGAACAACCGATGCTGAAATCGATGGATTTGTGACGCTGGGTAACAGGTTCGTCAAAGGTGAGGTTCGCTGCAATGGGTCCGCCTTCCCTAAGGAGAAAAATACGACTTCAAATCTTAACCCCGATAATCAAAGCTAGGGCTTATCCCTTAACTAAATTAGCTCTGTCTGACTGGACTGACCCTTCATCCAGTCTTCACCACAAGGCCGGTTCAAAGGCCTCCGGACTGTCGGCGCCAAGGTGACTTTGGCGCCGACTGCGGTTGTAGAATACATCAATGTAATCGAATATATCCGTTCGGACCCGATCTTTTTTTCAGAAACGCTTCATCTCCCCCCTTCTTTGGATTAACCCCATAATCATATAAATATGCTTTCTCACTTCGCATCCGAAAACCCCAGTCTCCGGTTCTGATGGCATCCGACCAGGCAGAACGGTGAAAAATATGACATTATTTCCAAAGCTGGCTGTCTTATTGAGGAGGCTCGATGGCGACTGAACAGATGAAACAGGTGGTTAATTTCTGGGGCTTTTTATCTCAGGGATGGCCTTATGCCGGGGCGCTTTCAATAGTCTGGATGACTCATCTACTGACCAGATCACGTGAAAAGAAAGCGATAAAAGAAAAAGCGGAGCTTGACGAAATCCTGGCGGAGAAAAAACGGCTGCATGAGCAGGAGCTGAGTGACCGGAAGCAGGCGTCAGAGTTACGCTTTATTGGTTCGCAACTGATATTTATTCTTGAATCGTTTGCAGTCAATTGCGCAGACATTGCTGTTGATAAAGGGAAAATACAAGAAAATGATGCTCCGCGTGCAGAACCGGTGATCATTCCGAGCGCAAAGATCCCTGAAATCAGTCTGGCGGGAGTGGAGGGAGACTGGCGAGCGCTGCGGGCATGGGACATGTATCGGATCATGGAACTTCCGGTAATGCTGCTTGATGCTCGCATCCATATTCGTAATCTTTCCGACGCCCTTGCGTACGGTAGCAGCAGTTCTGAACTACTCTCTATCCGGGCCCGTTATATCACACCGCTGGGCCTGCGGGCATCTTCGCTGGCCAGATGCCTCAGGAGACAGTGTGGTTTTCCTGCATCACCTCTTTCCGATGGACCACATTCAGTTTCCCTGGTACTTCTGAAAGAGCGAAAGCGCCATGTTAAACAGACTTTAACATCCCAGCCAGGGTAAACCCTGTTTGGTGGTTGATATCATACTTGGACAGCAAGATTTATCATTTATCTACGGCTTTATCTGACCTGGTAAAGCGCATATATCCGGTTGTGGTACTCAAACATTTGTGACCGGTTTAGTTTTCCTGCTAAGGAAATCACGCCACGAAGATTACGTTTTTGTCGTCGTGTCAGAGGGCAATAGGTTTGGCTTAAATTATGGATTGCCAGTTCCTGTACTGAGCAGATACGCAACGCATGACTAAACAGCCCCATTTTATCCATTATGTGGTGCTTATCAGGAGATATGATGCCTATCAAAGACTCTATTTTCCTGATTTTATTGCGAATAGTGTCAATTGCGGTGGCAGCGTCAGATACATTCGGTGCTTTAACCCATATAGGTTCATTATGTGAAAGTCGATTACGGTATTCTCGCATTTCAACGATCAGGTCCTGGAGAGTTGTGCGGGCTTTTTTCTCAACCCGAGAAACTCTGCTGTACTGTCTGAAAACCCTGCCAGTTGAAACGGGCCACAGGTAATGCCGGTTTTGTGTTGAGTTAGGTGCCGCAAAATCATTATTCAGAATGAAATGCCATGCACTGAAGTCCGTCGCAGCCACGATTTGATCATGGCTCCACTGCGGAAGTGGGTGAGTCGGGAGTTTATTCTTCCGTTGGCTCTTTTTCCACGCATCGTCAAGGTTTTTAATGGCACGCAGAATTTTTCCGTAAAAAGCGGTAGTTGTGATTATCTTCCCGCATCGGAACTGAGGGTTGTCCCACCATTTTTCGCCAAAACGCCTTCTTGCTTCAGCATCGATAGCATTACGCAGAGTGATTTCAAGATTTTGCAAAAGCGGGTAAACCGACCCACCGGCAAGCTGGCTCCAGACGTAGGTTCCGTACAGCTCATTATCGCCGACAGGTTTAAACGTGGCAATATAGCTACCAAGCCGGGGAGTGGAAATGAGAGGCAGCACTGTATTCATTGGGGTATTCTGCGGCATTGCTGATCCTTATTACTTTATCTCCCGCAGTCGGGTTGACCTGCGTGCTGAGTGGATGTATCATTTTTGACGAATCCGCCTGCGGCGCTAACTTCCCCTTTACTGGTTCTAGTCGCGTTGCACTACAGGCAAAGCGTTACCGGAAGCCCACCTATGGTGGGCTTCCCTCGTTTATATACCTGCTCAGATAAGCGACCATTCAAACGTTTCCATTCGCATCGCCTTGCGCAGCTCATTAACTATTTCCTGAAAGGTACTTTCAGGGATCATATTAAAGAGTGACTGGCGAAGCGTCAGTACCGTCTCTTCATCACGCGATACCGCATTGACCAGCAGTGCTGCATAGAGCGAGTTCCCCCTTGCGAGGTATCCAACCCCCGTCAACTGCCTGGCTCGTATCTCAAGGAAAGGCATACCCGCCAGCATAATGCGCTGCAGATCATCGTTGTTCTTTATCCCGAGAATACGGCAGAACTCCCTGTGACCAGCCTGGGTCATTTCCAGATCGTACACATACTCGCTCAGTTCTGTTCCGGCCATCCTCGCCATTTCCTGGTCCATCAGGGCAACCAGTTCACTGGTACGGATGAAATTGCCAATCAGATCGCCAAACGTTGCCGTCAGAAACTCCTGCACAAAATCACTCTTTGATTTGCCGGCGGCTTTAGCCTGCCTCGTGATCGCTTCATCCACATCAGCTGGCACATTACGCACCGTAATGGTGTTAAACAACTCAGAGAGGTCTTTTGATTTGGCATCTTTCATTATGGGCACCCTGTTAACGACAATTGACTGCAAACTGGCTATAGCATCTCACATGCGTAATTTTGATGCAATATTTTATATTTGATGTTTTAAAGTGTAATTTGATGCATGTAATTAATTATGATGCATTTATCACTCTCTTAATTTTTCGGAGATCCGAAAAAAGGTTGTCCCGGATCTACTGATCTTTATCTCCCGTTCACCGACTCTTTATCTGGGTTGCAGTAAACCTTTGTCCGGCGGGATAATCATTCTGACATAGCCCGGTCAGTTTATAACGGCAAGCTTTATACAGAGAGTGGATGCATATGGTTGATTCAACAACAGTTAACGGAAGTTCAGATTCACAGCTACCTCAACGGAACTGGAATGCCCTGTTCCGTGGAGATTATGCACTGGGGGCTTACAATGCCTGCGTGGGAGACAACGGTTGTCCGGACCTTTATTTCTACGCTGATGGTTTCGCTGACAGCGTATTCCTGCTCATTGATGCCCTTACCTCGGGGCAAAAAGCAATGCTTGATACGCTTATTTATCCTATCTGTTTCAATCTGCGACACTCCGTGGAATTAACGATAAAGGGTCAGATAGAGGATCTCAGCCGGCTTGCGAAACTAAGAAAACAGCCGCTTGCGCCCGATACAGAAGTAGACAAGGTGCTGAATCAGCACGATATTTTGAAACTATGGGCTTTTTTTTCAGGCCATGCGGTTGCGTTTGATCGGCGTTATAAGGAAAAGCTGTCAGCGCTGGAACCTCTCATTCGCTGTATTGGTGAAACAGATCCCACCGGTCAGACATTTCGCTACAGTTACAGTACGGAAGCCAAGAAACATCTGACAGATGTCAGTGTTATCAATGTATTAGTTCTGCGTGACCAATTTCGTGTCATTCGTGAGCAACTGGAAGAACTTGCCGGGTTGACTCAGTGGCTGGAGAGGGAATACTCCACCGGCGTTTTCACCAAAAATCTCAGTCGTGAAGATCTTCATGCTATCGCCGTTCAGTTGCCGCCACGGCATTCATGGTCTGATCCGGCTGCAGGCCTTGATGACATCATACAAACTATCAAATCTGAAAATGACATCGGCAGCAAGGAACTGACGGAGGCATTGAACATGATTCAAGGTTGCAGAGATTTGGCACGAATTATCGGTCTGCCTGTAACTATTCCGGGTTTGGCTATGAGTGATTTGCTAATTCTCAATGACTTCTGGAAAGTGGCATGGGATCGGGATGCTCTGGAGGATGAATTACGTAACGATATATCCGGAGTTACAGATACCCCGGTAGTACCTGTGAACCTGTTCGAGGAGATGATGCATGAAATGAAAATGATGAGAGATACCAAATCCTCTCTTGCCAGTTTCATGCAGTGGGCAACGCCAGAGAGAGTCGCCGGACTACAGGCATTAATGGAGGTCCGGAGTTTTCGTTTCAGTGAAGAACATGACCGTTGCTACGAATATTATAAAGAAGAGTTGACCGCTGCTTTTTCAGATACTGCGCAGGCGATTGAAGCTGAGTTATCAGAGATCTGGTCCCAAAGTATTGGACGGCGTAACTATCCTTCGCGTGTGATAGACAACCTCAAACTTGCCGGGTTTACACACGAAAGCGCTGGCCTTGAGGAACACCTCTTCTCCTGAATAAACACTTTCCAGATAAAAGAATAAAGGCCGCAGCAGCGGCCTGGAACTTACTGACTTGTGACAGGAAGGTGTAAAGCGTAGGCCCGGAGAGGGGCATCAACGTTACTGACGAGCGCTTCCGCTACTTCCGTCAGGGTCTGGGTGGCCCCGACCCGGGAGTCCTCCACGGTGTAACAGTGCAGAGAGCAGGATTCTTCCCGGAAACGGAAGCCCATTGACAGGAAATTAAACTGGCCAATAATTGGTACGCCGAACCCTGGGTCAGGTGTCAGAATGTGAACAATACAGTTCGGCGGTTCAAACTGTTCAAAAGCGCCTGCCGGCAGCGCCCGCGTATTCTCGGTGCGAAGAGTCAGCAGCACCTGACTGAGTCCCTGCTGGCCGCTTTCATCCTGAAACACCGCGACACGGCTGTAAAGTCCCACCGCATGGGCTTCACTGAGTCCGTCAGCAGGAGCATATCCCAACACACCTGGCAGCTGGTTAATTTGCTGATAATAATCCTGTCGACGATACCAAGTACCCAGAAGCGCGCTATGCTGGCCCAGAAGGCTTTAATGGTTTGTTCATCATGCCCTGCGACATCACAGAACAGGGCGAAATAGAGCGCTGTTCCACGTCCGCTATGAGCGAGGAGCGGACGTGCCAGCTATAATTGGCAATAAAATGAGAGTAGAACTATTCTGATTTGTTTATAAAGAACATTTTTACATCCAAGGGCGAAATATTTTTTATGCTATCTTACATGCTATCTCAATATGCCAAGCTACCTGTGCCTGAAGTTACCCTACTTTCATGGCTAAAAGAATGGTTGTCAGAGCAGGAATCGAGGTGTACAGACAGAAGTTTCTCGGCGCGATTTCCCTGGAGAGAAACTGGATTATGTCAGGAATATTTTTTACAACGAAAACTCAAAATTGATGGAAAGCAATTTCTTACTGGCCCCCGTTATCAGGGCGGAAATATTAGAAAACCTTTTATTGATATTGTAGGTATGGATTCTGACCTAAATCATACTGCATTAGAACTCATTAGTAAGGAATGGTCACAACTCAGAGCTCAGTATGTTCGCATTCTTGTGCCAGGCCAGTACTTTCCGAAGGGTATTCCCGATCAGTATATATATGCCACCTCTTTTTCTGATCCCCCTGAATTTAATGATAAATCTCTTACTTTGCAAGTGGCGACGTACGAAGATTTTGACTGGTGTAGTCAGGCCCTGGGTGAGGCCTATAAGCATACATGGCGGTCAGTTCGCGAACTGACTGCAAGCAATTTGGTAGCAGTTGACGACGAAGAGTTGTGTGACCATATTTCTGAGAGAGAAGTATATATTATCTATGAAAACGATGCTCGCGCCGGGTTGCTAATATGCCAGAAAGGAAACATCGCTTTTCTGAGAGGATATCGTATTACTGAAAAAGTAATACTTCCTGCTTTTCGCGGTCGATCATTGTCAGCCCGAGCGCAACGCCTGCTGTACCGTTTATTAACTCATTCCGATGCGGAACTATCTTTGTATATGGGCACAATTATTCCGGAGAATATCCCCTCGATGAAAACTGCAGAAAGAGCGGGACGAACTTGCATCCTAAGTTATCAATTTCTACCAATCTGCAGAACCCACGACTAACAGCAATGCTAATTTATCTTCAGCCTACTTCCGCTCCTGGCACCAAGCGGACATTTATTACCTCGACGCACTCCGGTCTGGAAGGAAGCCATCCCCTCTGGCGAATGAACGTAGCCAGTTGCCGTAATAGTGAAAGCTTCAGATAGTATTTTTATTAAGTAAGATGGCGTCTTCAATCCCGCTTATCATACCCGTCAGGCTGGCTTCCTGCCTGGCTTTTATATCCTCAAACCGCTCCATAAGCCCTGTGATACCAAAAACAGTACAGATCGCATCCAAGTCAAGCCGCAGATAATCACCCTGATTACTGCTGCTGACTGCCGTGCGCAGATTAAGCAACATCTTCAGAAAATCACGATCAGACTGATCAACTCCTGAGATCCACTGCGCGACGGTTTGCTCGCCTGCTATGTCACGCCATGCATACAGGAAGGCTGCCAGATACGGTACATCAGGCATTTTTTCCTGGATGTGCTTTTCCTGCAGTCGCTCACTGAGCGCAGTACAGAAAATGGTGATTTCATCCTGGGTGAAAACAGCGTCGCCCTGAGCGGAGTTAGCCCGGATATTGCGCAGAAAAACTGTCGCCCAGACAAATGAACGGGTTTGTCGGAAACAACGGCATATAAAATTGATAGCCCGCCTGCGGTCCTTGGTAATCATCTGCAGAGCCAGCTGGCTGACAAGGCCATCGATCCCAGTTTTTTCCTGGCGAAAGAAGATATCCCGCGCCCTGTACCATGGCAGAACCTGGTCACTGCAGCTGAAGAAGAATTTTACCAAATTGCGTTTTGCGCTGGTTTCTGCTCCGACCGTAACGGAAGGCGAAAGACGCGTGAGAATGTGTTCAAACCAGGTCCGGGATGACACACCATTACTGGTCACGCTGTCCAAAAGACGTTTTTTCAGCCCCGCATAATTACATGTGGCAAGTTTCATAATGCTGTTGATATCTTCATCAGACATAACATTCTGGGGTGAAGAATATGAAAAGTAATAGCGCCAGTACTCACTGCTGCAAAGCCTACGTTTCTGGCGGTAGCGTTCAATATCCTGAAGGGGAATAGTTTCAAACAACCGGAGAAGGTCATATTCAAACCCGGATATTCCTGGCAGCCAAGCACGCAGCTCCCATACCGAAGCGGCGCGGGACGCGCCAAATTTCTTTAGCGCCTCTGCAAGTTCAGCAATTAGGGCTTTCTGTTCGTCTTCATGTGCAATGCCGTCCCGGTTTTCTACCACAGACCATACGGTGAGGTAGTGCTCCACCCAGCCAGCAAAGACAGGGTTAACCACAGAAATTAGCTGAAGCAGGCACAGGTCGGGAAAATACACATAATCACGCAGCCCCGGATAGCGGAAGCGGATGGCATTTAGTACTTGATTGACTTCACGGGGCGTCCCAAGGCCCGCACCGTATACATCCACATAGTTAGAAAAGAGTTGTAATGACTCCTGCTCTGTTACAGGCCCGAATACTTCCTGCCATATGGCCAGTGCTCCACGATAAAACTCTCTGCGTAAAGCGAAGTTTTCCGGGCGCGGCAGGCTGAACGAAAGTGGAATAATTTTTTGCAGATAAAGAGCGCCATTTTGCACTTGCAGTGCTGTTTCAACAGCATGTGCCAGCACTTCCTGGTCGTAGCACATGACGTAGCGGAATCGCGAAAAATCCGCGACCGACCGTACCATACGAAGCACTTCCACCGCCTGCGCTGGCTCCAGACGATCCAGATCGTCAATCATAACGATAAAGCTGACGCCTAGTGCAGCAATTTTGTCTTCAATGTCAGCCCGGAGCTCAGCCGCGGTTTTTTCCCGTCCGCTCAGGTCGGTACCCGCGAGGGCGTCCATACCGTCGGCGACAAGCCCCAGACCAGGAACAAAATTACCGGCGAATCGCGTCGCAGGCGCAAGCCGGCGCGAGGTCTGCTGCGCGTAGTTAAGGATATTCTCTGAGAGGGACACTGCCTTTCCTGCCTGCACCATAGCCGACGTATCCAGCCTGGCCAGCCTGGCCGCGATGGTTATCATCAGCGAGTTTATCGGGCTTTCATCCGGTGAGTTGACCCAGGGAGAGAAAACCACAATTTGCGTGTTTGCCTGTACCTTAGTCTTCAGTTGTTCAGTCAGTAAGTTCAGAAGACTGGTTTTGCCGGCCCCCCACAGCCCTTCGATTCCAATCACGGTGCTGACATTTTCATCCAGGGCGTTGATGCTGCGGGCCAGCCCCTCTGCTATTGCCCTATACCCGTAACGGTCATCTTCAACCTTCAGTACCGGGCCTTCAAAGCCGGCGCGAGACAAAACATTTTCAGTCGCCATCTACAAATCTCCGTACAGGCAGCGTAGTCCGGTCAGGGTTTCTGCCAGCGTACCTTCTGTGCATCTCATGCTGATCTCCCTGACCAGCGTCTCAAAGGCCTCCGCCGGCATAAAAATCCGCAGCCCGTCGATGCCGAAAAATCCCTCCGGCGTGACGTTTCCCGGCGGGGAGAACATCACGCGTTCCCCTTGGTGGCCGTGCGCCAGGGCTTCAGGATAGCGGGCGTACAGCGTGAACAAGCCCAGCAGTTCGGAGAAAGCTTCCCAGCCGTAAGGTACCACGAAGTCCTGGCCGGTGATGAGCAGGTGGAGCCGCGGCGTGGTGTACCAGGCCCCCGGGCGCTCGCCGGGATGCTGGCCATCGATGCGGATATCAAGGCGCAGGGTGCCGGCTTCAATGGTTTCCGTTACGGCCGGGATCACCGGGCGCAGCTCCTGAGCCAAGTCTCTGGCCTTCTCCCCGCTCCAGTCCAGCCCGCGCAGCATCAGCGGGAAAACGGCTTTCAGACGCGGCAGGGTAAAAATCCCAGCGAGCGCACTGTCGGGAATATCGGCAAAGTTAAAGCAGTCGCTCTCCAGCGGACGCAGAAGGTGTTCGGCATATATCTGATCCACGACCGGGCGCAGCTCTGCCCGGAAGGCGTCAAACTCTTCCGTCCAGTTTTTCCCGGCCAGGCGGAAAATCCCCTCCAGGTAGTGACCGTCCACAGGGTGATCGTGCTCCACCTGCCAGGCCAGCAGGTCGCCGGTGATGTCCAGCAGCGTATCCAGGGCCGGGAGTGTGGCCAGCCTGTTATGCCCGCGCAGGAATGACTCCCTGGCGTGAACCAGAACAAAGCGCAGTTCGTCGCGGGAGAGCATTGACGTGCCGAAGGTCTGGCCAAGAATGATATGCCGGTACAGCTGCCGGACCGTGGCCTCAGGATCAGCGACCAACTGAAAATACCCGTCGCCGGGCGCGACCGTTTTCAGGCCGTCATCGAGGAAGCGTTCGGCCAGGGCGTTGACCGAAGTATTTTCGCGACCGGCGCGCACTTTCAGCGCCTCGATCAGCTTTTTATGAAAACGCAGGTTAAGCTGGCTGAGCATCATCGATCCTTTCATGTTTGTTTCGTTCTTTATGCTAACCTAGCATTTTATTATTCGCTATTAATCAGTAGGTTTAGTTTTTGAAAATTGTGATGCTTCTTGAATTTCAGAAAGTGATGACTGTATTGCTACAGCAACGCCTGTTCCCTCTCATTTCTCCGCAGATCCGAAAACCCTGAGTTCCGGATCTGCCGGAATGCCTCCGGCGCGCAGCGGCCCGCTAACACAAGATGTAGCGGTGTCGTCAGATGAAAATGACGCTATATGTTGTGTCCCTCCCCTGCCCCGTGACCGGCCGCTCACCACCATAAAAGGGCGCTGTGGTTATTCCATGTGCGTGGTGCGCTTCCGGAAAGTTTAAATGCCCTAGAAAGTCGGATCCAACCGGAACGGGCGTCCGGTAATTTAATGTCGTGGCTATATGCTTGCTAGTTATAATACATGTAATGATTGCTATAGGGTAAGCTGAGGACGATCATCATCAGGGATGTCACCCACAATAATAACCAAGCATAACTGTTACGTATGAATACATATTCCTTTGAAAGCGAGCGCATCCCGGTTTCTCTTGAAGCAGTCTGGCGGGCACTGACCGCTCTCGGCCATCAACAGCTCTGGCTCCGCCCTCCTGAAAATCACGGTGTAAACACCTGGCTGATTGTCACCTGGGACGGTCTGACGGTGGCTGAACGTATCCTGGTCTCAGGCTCCTGGTGGCTGACCGGGGATGCCAGCGCCATCTACACCAATCCTGAGAGGATTGTTCCGGGCGATCTGGAAGAACTCACATGGCAGTCAGTGCAGCGTCGAATGAAGGACGGATTCTGAACCGGCCGGATGCAAATGGCAGGGCGGGATTTAACACTCCCTTTGCTGGTCCTGTTCCTTGGTTGAGGAACAGGGTAGCCACATCCATGATTACAGAACTGTTGCACATAGGAACGGGTAATGAACGCGAACACTTATCAGTACTCCTTGGTGAAGGCAGTTATTCAGGATGATCGATTGCCATGTTGGCGTACACCGGTATCAAGACATACTGTCTGACTCGTTGCTTATCTCCTGCCTATTTGTTCATCATCGCCTCACAACTCACAAAGAAGTGCGGACAGCCCATTGTCCGCAGGGTAAAGAGCTCAAGGAAAAGTATGAGCCGGCACCTTTCCTGAAAAATTTCAGCCCCTTCGCAATCATTCTCGAGCGTCATACGAAAGACAGCCAGAAAAGCCTTCTGTTTACAAAAATCACACTTGTGTTTACATTTTATTTACATTTTATCCTTTTCGTTAACTCTTTTGACAATTTTTTGATGTGCTGCTACCGGACGAATTCAGTGAGAGAAAAGCAAGAGAAAAGAAAAATTTTCGATATGAAAAATAAATTTTTTTTGACGTTAAAGAATTTCCATCTAAGAAATAACATTCATTATACACCTTTAATTGTTTATTATTTTTTGACATAGACTATTCCTTTTAAAAATAAATATTTATTTACAACTTGTCATTTGAAAAGAATGCCGATAACCATTTTAAATTTAAGTATTCCCAGATAATCAAACGTGAGTTCAATATGGATGTTTTTAGTTATTCAGTTGTATCTTTAAATGAAAGTGAAAAAGAAGAACTGTCGGCAGTGGTAAGAGGCATTCATAGCGAATGTCCCGGTCAAATACAGAGTCGCTATCTTTCCAGAATAAAAGAGATAAAAGATAAAATTACAAGTAGTAGAATCGTGAAAAACTTCAATTTTCATGATCCCTTGCTTATCAGCAATCTACCTGAGTTTGAAAACATAGAACTAAGTAAAATTCTCCTGCTGACATTAGGTGAGTCAATCGGCCGATGTGTTGCATACTCTGATTATAATCAAAGTTACGTCACAGATATTCGTCCTACCCTCACCTCCAGAGAGCTGAGCAGCAGTTCTGAATTGCTCACGATGCATAACGATTTATGCTTTGCATCAGACAGATGCAGACCCGAGTATCTGGTATTGGTGCCACATGTAGCGAATGGTGACATACCTAAAACCCTACTGGCTACGTCTGCACAGTTGGTGGAATTTTTTACAAAAGAAGAACTATCTATTCTACAAAGTGAAATATTTGAAATGCGTGCCGGTGGGAAATTATTGTGGCCCAATGAAGAAATAAGGAAAATGAAAATAATAGAGAAGGAAATAAATGGAAAAATCAAGATTAAACTTAACTTCTCCAACATAAAACCGGCACCAGGCCTGAGCGAGTCCATGTACAAACAGGCCGAAGAATTACTGGAGAAACTATCTTCTCTGGCGCTTCGTACAGGACGCGAAAATGGGCACAGCATTCAAAAAGGGGAAGCATTAATCATTCCTAATAATTATACTGTTCATGGTCGTGATGTTTTTACATCAGACAACATCCAGCGTCTTTTATTACGTTCCTATGTCGTGTCACAGGATGTCGTTGATTTGTTTTCTGGTAACACCATGATATCCATTAGAAACTAATTCAATATTACATACAGGGCTGTATGATGGAAAACGTAATTATTATTGGTGGCGGTCATGTGGGTTCGACACTTGCAGTAGACATGTTCCTGAGAAGAAATGAAACCAACCTCGACCCTCATCTGGTATTAATGCACTACGGAAATCATCTGTTTCTGAAAAATTCAGGGAAAAGATCATTCAGATGTGAGAATATCATGACAGGGGAAGTCAATGAAACGGTATTCCCTTCTCAAAATGTTCATGCAATAAATCACGACATCAGACATCTGATGCAAAGTGCCGTTGCAGTTATTATTACTGTACCGGATATTCCATTATTACGTAAGGTGCTGATTGAATATCTGGAAGCGTGTCCAGTAAATCCAGGAGCGACAGTAGCATTTGTTCGCGCAGGTCAGGGCGGACAGCTCGTCCTTATGGACAAATGGCGTAAAAGCTCACGTTTGAATAAATTGCATTTGCTGATGGTAGAAGACAGTTTTTACGGTACCAGATGCATTGATAACATCATCGAGTTTAAAAGGAAAAACATCACTCGAGTTGCAACACTTAGTGAAAAACCTGATGAAGCAATGGATTGTGTCAATCAACTGTTTTTCGGGCCATCTGTGCCTGACAATCAACATCAGTTTGAACGAGTAAGACCTCTGGACTTGCAGTTTGACCCTCTGGGTTACATTATTCATCTTGCTGTTGCTCTGGATAAGACAAATCTCACAAAAACAGCTTCTGGAACTCAATACCTTCATTATAGCGATGGTGTTCACGAGGAAAATGCCGGTCTCATTAATTCACTTGATCACGAACGAGTAGCACTCGCTCGTTCTTATGGTGCTGAGACACGACTATTTACCACTATGTTGACTGAGCAATATGGGCTTCCTCAACAACCTACCTTCCTTGAAATGGCAAAGAGCACAAAAAGTATCTATCGTTCATTATCAGAAAAATCACTCAACTCACTTAAAACAGGCCGTATGATTCAGGAGGACTATCCTGGGTTATTAACGATGAGTTGGTTTGCTGAAATCTCTGGTGAAGACTTTATGATCACCCGGGACTATGTCAACCAGATTACTCAAATGCTACAGGCCCTGAAGGTGAATACAGATGGCCTTGATTATTATCATAACTATCTGAATGCTCTCAATTTAAACAAATCCGACCTGATCGGCATGCTTTCGAACTAACCTAAATGGAGTTAATTATGAAAAATAACGATTTCACATCAGTCTCATCATTCGGTAAAAATACCAGCGTTGATGCTAATTATTATCTTGAACATGGATTTGCAGATGTCAGGGAATTAATTTCAAAAGAAATGGTAGAACATCTTCGTGATATTAACAATCAAACGAAAAGCAATAGTGCATTCGATTCATTCAAAAGAAATACATATAATGTAGCAATCGAAGATGAAAAAATCCTGTCCTTTATACGCACAGAAAAGTTTGCCGATCTTGTTAAAAAACTTGGTTATGAAAATTGTGTATTCACTGATGGGATAATTTTTGAAACGGACAGCAACTCTGTTGGTTTCGACTGGCATATCGGTGTGACCAGTTTCAAATATATCTATCCGGAAGACAGAGCCTTCTCTATTTGGATAGCTCTTGATGATGTTGATCCGGAAAAGCAGGATGGGGGTATGAGTCTTCTTTCCACACAGGCATTCTCCGGTCATGAGTTTTACAAGTTACAGTCAAAAGTAACAAAATCTCTTACCGAGGGAAAATATAAAATCCCAGCGATATTTAAAACCGTCCTTGGACCAAGGTTCAGAACTGAGGAACAAAAAAAATTCAAAGAGCTTTATCCATTTATACAGGAAAAAATCCCACACCTGTTCAGTGAATCTCTTTATATTTCAGGGTTTGCACGTAATTTATTCGACAGTGAATCGGTACGTTACCGTCTAGCGCCCGGGGATGCAATTGCATTTGATAAAGATGTTTTCCATAAAAGCAATCGATTTTTACCCGGACCTCAGTTATCACGTCGTGCATTTGTCATGCGCTTCATTGATGTAAAATCTCGTTACAATCAGGTAAATTCAGATAAAACAGGGGGCGATGTTTCCGTTCTGGTTAACAAGATGATTGCTGGTAATGGTAATCACTTTGATATACAAAAAGGAACTGTTATCAGGACTACATCAGAGGTAAAAAAATGATTACGTATATCATCAAAAGAACGGGTAATCGATACATTGATATCAGCAGTGGTAAGACAATTGATGCCTATTATCCAAAAGGAGACATGAATAAGCGCTCCTGTCTTGCCGTCAAGCACAAAATTATCCGCTGCGAATCATTTGAAATTGAGACAGATATTTCAAAAGATATCACGTCGACTGAAGATGCTTATCTCCGTTTACAGCTTCTTTCATCTCGTGAATACAAACCAAACGAAATAAATCTGGAAGGCATTTTTCAGCATCTTCCCAATGTAGCCTGGACCAGTGCAGGCCCGGTATTCCCTGAGTATGTACAACGTTTACGCCATATTATTGCGGAGGATTATCATCAACTTACCGTATTTAGCGTGGATAAATTTCCAAGGATGGTTGACTACATAGTCCCTTCAGGTGTGCGTATTGCCGATGCCGACCGGGTACGTCTGGGAGCCTACATTTCTCAGGGAACGACTGTTATGCATGAAGGGTTTATCAACTTTAATGCAGGTACTTTAGGGCAATGTATGGTAGAGGGGAGGATCACCCCAGGGGTAACCGTCGGTGATGGAAGTGACGTCGGCGCAGGAGCCTCTATTATGGGAACCCTGTCCGGTGGCGGTAAACAGAAAAATCAGATAGGTAACGGCTCATTACTGGGGGCTAATGCAGGGATAGGGATCTCTCTGGGAGATTCCTGCATTGTGGAGGCCGGGTTATATGTGACGTCAGGGACGAAAGTGACGCTGCCGGACGGCTCCGTCGATTATGCTCGTAATTTATCAGGCAAAAATAATCTTCTGTTCCGACGTAACAGCCTGACAGGTAGTGTTGAAGTGCTGACAACTGATAGCAGTGTATGGGGAGGTGTTAATGCCGTTCTTCACCAGAACGACTGACACCCAGAATACTTCCGCAGACCGCGTCGCACTGGTTATCGGTGCGACGGGGGGAGTCGGGCAGAAAAGTGTTGATGACTTGCTGCAGAATGGGTTTCGGGTTATTGCAGTAGGTCGTGATCGCCATAAACTGGGTGTGATCGTCGCCAGGACTAAGCTGTACAAAAACAAGCTTCATACCATCTGTGCTGACATTCAGTCTACTGAAGATGTGAGGGGTATCCGGGACCGAATAGCGGAGTTTGGCCATTTGGATTTGCTGATACTTGCAGCAGGGATCACCTGTAATAAAACCACAGGGGCAACAGGACAAGAAATACAGAATGTAATAAGCAGTAATCTGCTTGGGCCTGTTTTTGTCATAAATGACTTGTTGCCATTCCTATTGAGAGCGGAATCACCGTCGGTGATCTGCCTCTCATCAAGAGCGGGTAAAATAGGCTTCGCGGATAAGGGCATTTATGGGGCGTCAAAAGCAGGTTTACAGCTCTATATGGCAGCCTTATCGTCAGATCCTGCGCTTAATAAAATTCGTTTTACCGTATTATGTCCGGGATGGATTAACACTGCGATGGCTATTGAAGGTGGATGCAAGAGAGCAAGCAACTCTATACTTCAACCTGAAGATATTTCGTCGTTGATGATCTGGCTTGTTAACTCTCCTGAAAGAGTCAGAATCAAGGAAATCGTTATCGAAACGTCTCCTGATGAGCATTAAAACTGGTGATACATTAACTTAAAGAAAATGAAAAAAAAACTAATTTATATTATAAGAGGCAGTGGGCCGACTCGTCCATACTACTGTCTGTTTTTAACATCGTTAATATTGACTGTAGCCAGGGGAATAACATTACCTTTTCTTGTTGTATTTTTACATCTTCAAAGAGGGTTTGGGGTAGATGAAACTGGTTATATTATTACAGCTGGAATAATTTTAGGGCTGTTTTTCTCACCTCTTTGTGGAAAGGTAATGGAATTTCTGAACTACAAAAAGTGTATTATTCTGGCACTGCTAATATTCAGCGCAAGTAACATTTCTATATCTGAATTAAGGAGTCAGTATTTAATAATATTTTTTTATGCGCTACTAAATTTAGCATATTCTTTATACAGTGTAGTACTTAAAGTTGTGATTTCTGATGCTGAGAAAATAAACAAATCAAGGCTGTTTTCGATAAATTACACCATGACAAATGTTGGATGGGTTATTGGGCCTTTACTAGGGAGCCTTTGCTCTGGACTCGATGGTCGCATAATGTTCTGGATCTCAGGAGTAATAGGTGTTTTGCTCGCTTCATTTTTCATTTTATACAAAGTGCGATTAAGTGAGGAGAAGCAATTAACAAAAAATGCTCAGTGCGCTCCTGTTGCGACAAAACATCGGAACCACTCTAATAACACTTTATGTTTGATAATTCTTGCTGGATTTATTTATTCTTTTTGTTATGGCAGATTTTCATCAAGCATAACACAGGTGCTTACTGTAATATTTAACAAGGAAACTACATACCAAATTATTACGTCGCTGATGGTAACAAATGCACTTTTTGTAATTTTACTCCAGATCCCATTAGGTTCAAGGGTATCTAAAGATAACGTTGTCTTAAATTCTTTTATTGGTAGCTGTAGCTTAATTATTGGCGTGATGGTCTTCGCAGGATCTTTCGGACATTTAACTATGTGGGTCACAGGGATGATATTCTTTACACTGGGAGAGGTTCTCCTTAATCCGGTGCTGTATTTGATGTTGGATTCTTTAAAGACAAATACGAGCAAAGCCAGTCTCTTTTCTTTACAGATGCTTACAGGTGTGGGAGCAGCTATCAATCCGGCGGCAACAGGATGGCTTGTAGAGAATATTAGTTCAGGATCAATATTTATGGTCATCGCCTTTGCCGCTATAACCGGTTTTTTTCTCGTTGCGCTGGCTTTAAAAGACTGGAGAAGATATGCATAATTTATTTTTCCTTACCTGTGCTTCGTTATTGTTCATTCCTGGACCTACTAACATTTTGATTTTTAATTCAGGATATAGCAATGGCTTCAATAAAGCCCCATCTTTGATGTTATCAGAATGGTCTGGTTATATCATCAGCATTACTTTATGGTCTATCGCTGCAGGATTATTTTTTAGTTCCTATGGGTGGGTGGATATCATTTCTAAGATTGCATGTTCATTGTATCTTTTCGTTCTTTCAATAAAACTATGGTTTTCCGGACATATAGAAAATACTAAAAAGGTAATTATTAATTCAAAAACAATATTTTATACAACTTTTCTAAATCCAAAATCTTTCATTTTTGCAACGATAATTTTCCCTGTAAAAATCACAGATGATTTATTTTTATACTCTGAGATTTTAATACGCTTTACCATGGTTTTGTTTACCGCATCGGTTTTTTGGTTGTGTTCAGGGAATTTTATAAAGAATGAAACAGATGGACATTCTGTTAAAATAGCGATCCGATATTTTTCCGTTCTGACATTAATAAGTTTCAGTGTCTATATATTTTATCAGGGTGTGATAAAAATATCATGGATTTAACCATTTTCACACCAGATGTCAAGGTACATGTTTACAGATATTTTAAATATCAATCATCACTAAATACAATTATCCTAATTTGAGGGGAAGTATGAAACATATTGTAGTTATCAATAGTTCTGAATTCAGTGGTGTTGAGTTATTAGATAAATTGCTTAAAGAAAATTACAAAGTCAGCTACTTTCGTAATCTTGCTTACATACGAGACTGGGACTCCTCCAGAACGGACGATGTTCTTCGACGTCTTCATAATGTTATTGATCTACCTAATACACATACACCAGAAATTGTCAGAGATGCTGTTGGTATTTTAAATGGCAGTCAACCGGTTGATGCACTTATTTGTATCGATGATTTTTCATTAGAAGCTGCTGCTTGTGCAGCCGAACATATAAAAGTACCATTCAGCAGTGTGAATGCTGTTAAAGCAACCAAAAATAAGTTACTGTCACGCCAGATTCTCGAAGGAACA
This sequence comes from Klebsiella sp. CN_Kp104, assembly GCF_040064515.1. Lineage (NCBI taxonomy): Bacteria > Pseudomonadati > Pseudomonadota > Gammaproteobacteria > Enterobacterales > Enterobacteriaceae > Klebsiella > Klebsiella sp. CN_Kp104. The sequence continues at coordinate 76,126 of NZ_JBEAII010000038.1, forward strand.
GATAAAAATGCCCCTTGGGTTATTCATGAACGTGATTATCATAAACTTCCGTCTGTTCTGACGTCCGTAGAATTGCCGGTAATAGTCAAACCTGTCACATCAGCTTCAAGCCGGCTGGCATACATTATTAAGGAGCGGGCTCAGATTAACCTCCTTATTAATAATATCGAGGAAGAAATCAATCAGTTACCATCATCCTATACGGATTTCTTTAACCGTGGTTTTCTTGTAGAAAAATATTTAACTGGACCTCTTGTTTCTGTTGAGATCGGAAGAATAGGTAATTCTTATTACCCATTTATGGTAACTAGCAGGATTCGTTGTGCCAGTGATAACGTTATTGAACTGGGTAGTGTTATGCCTTCTTCTCTTAATGATAAGGAGGAGCAGGAATGTTTTAAACTGGCAATATCCGCACTGGATAAATTAGGACTCGATAATGGTATTTTTCATATCGAAATGATTTACACTAATTCCGGCCCTGCAATAGTAGAAGTTAATGGCAGGCTTGGAGGTCGCACCATTCCGGTTCTTTATGAGCTTGCGACTGGTAATAGCATGTTTGAACATCTTATCGATATTACTCAACGTGCTGAACCAAAAGCAGAGTCCATTTACCAGGGGCAAAAAGCGGTTTCGTTTTTCTTTAAAGCGGAACAATTCGGTAAAGTGCTGGACGGTACATCCAGAGCGTTACCACAAAATCTCGCAAGTTATATTCAATCTTTTGAATTTATGAAGAAACCTGGTGACACCTTGCAAAAAGGTGAGATTCTGGGATGGACTATTGTATCAGCGCGGCAGGAAGAGATCTGGAATGTTCTCCATGAGCTGATTCAGTTTGTTGAAACTTCTTCAGGCGTGGAAGTTAAAAAACCTTTAATATAAACATTTATCTTAAATATTTATATAATTGTACATTGAATACAACTCACATGACAAATTTCTATTTTTGTCATGTGAGTTGTATATCGACAATGCTTTTATCTTTATGCTTTTCTAGCTTTACTTATGGTCTCAATCCTTTACTGTTTCAATTTACTGTGTAATTCATACATACCATAGTCACCTGCTATAAGCTTAGGGTTGAAATTGTATGGAAGTCCATCATTCACATCACTCTGCGGAATCTCTTTTAATATTTAGTATAGATCTGCATATATAAATCTTAATATCCTTATTTTTCATCTCAACTATTATCTTGGCGCAGGAAATTATAAAACATTTCCTTATTTAACTGAATGCTAAAATATCCACGCAGTATTTTCCATGACAAATAACTATATATACCAGTAGCTATAATGACAACTGGTTCTGCCGGAAGGTGTGCGTTGTAAATAACCGTAGAAGACTTCACATAAAAAAGGTTAATATAGAGCAATATTGTTATAATGTAAATCATAAAATTAACGTGGTATTTTATTTTCCTTGTTGTAATAACACCATTCTCAAAACAATAATAATATCTTTCACTAAGGATTACTTTACAAAAGCGGGCGTTTCTTTCCTCATTATCATAATAATATTCAATAATCTTCCTTGAAAAATTAACATCATTGGATAACCTATACCCTCCCATAATGATCTTATGTTTAGCTTTTTCCAATTTATTATCTTACGGTTGATGACTTTTAAATAGGCTATAGCATCCATTTTTTTCTAAAGAGGAAGAGAAAAAAATGTTCTCCGCGATTCATATCTTTTTTATAAGAGGAATTAGTATTACTGTTACTATTATTTGAAAAAACGGTGCCGCTAATTTTATTGATTCTATAATAGATAGCTCCATTTTAATTATCTCACTTAGATACCGGACCATATAACTGTATAATAATCTATAATATTCATATTTAACAAATGATTAAATTCTGATTATTTATACGCTGCAAGTCATATCCACCAATCTCAACCACAGACGGAACATGTTAAAGATCATTCCTGCCGATCGCATCTGGAAGGTAGCTGTTTCTCGTCTTCATTTATGCCTGTTTCAACATATCTGTTTGTCCTGGCATTACCCCATTTCTCCCAAAAACCATAAAACAGCCCTCAGCCCGTGTCATGACTGGCTTCAGCGTGGATAGACTCTGAAAAAGGATCCTTTACGCATTTGGTTTTACCCGCAATAATGCGGGATAAGACAACAAAAGGATCCGGGCGCTGCGATTTATTATGATGGCAGGATCGGGCCATTCAGGCCAGAATAGCTGTATTCATAACCAGTGCATGCGCTACGTGAAAAATAGCCGATGAACAACATCATTCCCCTGCAGAATTCACCAGAACGCGTTTCGTTATTGCCGATCGCCCCGGGCGTTGATTTTGCGACCGCGGTGGCACTCCGCCGGATGGCCACCTCCACCGGCGCCACGCCAGCCTATCTGCTGGCACCGGAAGTGAGCGCCCTCCTCTTTTATATGCCCGATCAGCGACACCATATGTTGTTTGCAACGATGTGGAATACCGGGATCCGTATCGGTGAAGCCAGAACCCTGACGCCGGAGTCGTTTGATCTCGATGGATTACGACCTTTTGTCCGGGTGCTGTCTGAGAAGGTACGGGCACGTCGCGGGCGCCCGCCAAAGGATGAGGTGCGACTGGTTCCGCTGTCGGATGTAAATTTTGTGCGGCAGATGCAGAGCTGGATGGTGACCACCCGCCCCCGCCGGCGGGAGCCGCTGTGGTCAGTAACGGATGAAACCATGCGTAACTGGCTGAAACAGGCCGTGAAACGGGCTGAAGCAGATGGCGTACATTTTTCGATACCGGTGACGCCGCATACCTTCCGTCACAGCTATATCATGCACATGCTCTATCACCGCCAGCCGAGGAAGGTCATCCAGGCACTGGCCGGCCACAAGGATCCGCGGTCGATGGAGGTCTATACCCGGGTGTTTGCGCTGGACATGGCGGCCACGCTGGCCGTGCCCTTTACCGGTGATGGCCGGGATGCCGCCGATATTCTGCGCGCTCTGCCGCCAGGAAAATGAATCTGTGCCGGGACTCTGACAGATATTGACTGAGGTGTGCAGCCTGGCATATCTCAGTCAATACCCGCCCCCGGAAGCAGGAGCAACACATACCGCAGTCAATTTATTCACGCCACAGTGAATGCCTGCATACAGCAGTCAATTTGTGAAAGCAGTGAAAAGTCTTAATGGAGCGGAAATATTGACTGTGGTATGCACTCAGCATAGCGCAGTCAACAGTGTGAGAGACACATACTGCAGTGAATTATTGCATACCGCAGTCAATCTTCCGGTTTCATACTGGTAAGGGCTTCAGCGAGTTTCTTCGGATCGATCCCGGCAGCCTTCAGGGCCTTAATCACTTCGTCATAGTTCTGTTCAGGGGCTTTCTCCGTCTCTTCCTTGCGCGGCGATTTCACCGTACTGCTGATTAACTTTGGATTCCGGTAATGCACACTGAAGTAAGTAGACCGGCCGCGTTTGAATTCGGTGTAATCCAGATAGCCGATATCCCTGAGCTGCTCCATGGCCTTGCGCACCGTGTGGTTCTGCGTGTAGACGTTGGACGTCAGATTGAGACGGTCACGCATGCGTTTCATTGAAATCGGCGCCGGATCCTGTGGAAGACTTTCGATGTAGGTATACAGCGCCTGCGCGGATTCCTTGCGCTGAAGGGCATCAATGGCTTTGAGGCGCAGCAAGACCCGCCTGTCCATGTGGTAGAGCTCAAACAGCTTGGGCTCAGCCTTGATCTCCACGATGTCTGCATTGATATCGTAGAAAGCAGACTGCACCAGGTGGGTCGTCCATCCTTTTGTTTCACTCTGGAATTTAAGCGTGACGGAGGCCAGTTTGAATAACGAGTTGCTGATGCGATCTCGCATTTTCTTGTTCGAACGGCGGGAATCAAAGCCACACATTTTAACAAACTCAACAAATGAGAGTTCCAGTGTGTCCTTTTTCACGCCATACTCAGACATGGAGCGAATGATCCCAAGCCAGACTTTAAAGTCCGTGTCCATGTCCAGGCGCGATCCGGTGATCCTGACGTCGTTGTACCCCTCACTCCTGGCGATCGACAGCTGTACGAGCTCCTCAGTGGCGTCAGTGACGTTTTTACGGTTGGTCTTGCTCCTGGAGGTGGACTTCAGCGTGGGAACGAACAGGCCCAGCCGCATGAGTGCCACAGGCTGTACCGTGCTGGCGCTGTTGACATCCAGCTTAACAACTTCACCGGTTGTCTTATCTGTTTCCTGAAGATTAAGAGGTAACTCGTTATTTTCGTTAGCCATTTTAAATACCAACAGTTATCCACAAAGGCAAGTATATACGCATGTCACAGTCAACGGAAATACATACCTCAGTAAATACCGTTGCATATCACAGTATTAGAAAAGCCATACTTCAGTCAATATATTCCCCACCGCAGTCAATAGGAACAACGGCTCAGACCAGACAGCACAAGGGCTGTAACGATCCGGGGATCTCTTTATGATCTTAATGGGATCTCTTAAGGGATCAATTACTGGATCGTCAATATGAATAACTCTCTCCTGACAACATAATCCATTGATCCACCAGGTAATCACCGTCATATGCCAGTACCATTTTTACTGGCCACAACGACAATCTGAAAGATATTGACTGCGATATGCAAATCATGTCGTATCCCTGCAGCAAGAAAGCCAGCATACTACAGTCAATATTCTGCGCATCACAGTCAATATTCAGTACTCAGTTTTTTCTTAACGGTATGATTTTGAGGCACAAGTGCGTCTGTGCTCTGTATCAGTACCCGGTAATTCCGCTTCCTCGCCACATGCTCACTGCGTTCGCCTGCTTGCTGCGGCGAGCGGTTTCATAATATTGACTGAGACATGCCAGTATCCCATATCACAGTACGGATACGATGGTTTTGTGAACAACTTTGCAGTTTTATCCCTGCTTTGCGCTTTTATTGTTGCTTTGCATTAAATTCCAAGATTTAATAAAATAATGCAAAGTAATGATTAAAGGATGCTCAGTAATGGGACTGATGGATACGCTTGACCAGTGCATCGCCGCTGGTCATGAGATGACAAAAGCAATTGCAGTAGCCCAGTTTAACGATGACAGCCCGGAGGCGCGTAAAATCACGCGCCGGTGGAGGATCGGCGAAGCGGCTGATTTAGTCGGTGTTTCTTCTCAAGCTATCAGGGATGCAGAGAAAGCTGGGCGGCTTCCACACCCTGACATGGAAACCCGGGGAAGAGTGGAACAGCGTGTGGGCTATACGATCGAACAAATTAATCATATGAGAGATGTATTCGGAACCCGCCTCCGGCGCTCTGAAGATTCTTTCCCGCCTGTTATTGGTGTCGCGGCACATAAAGGCGGGGTTTACAAGACTTCTGTCTCCGTTCACCTGGCTCAGGATCTGGCCCTGAAAGGTTTACGCGTTCTGCTTGTTGAAGGTAACGATCCCCAAGGCACTGCCTCTATGTATCACGGCTGGGTGCCGGATCTTCATATTCATGCAGAAGACACACTCCTCCCCTTTTATCTCGGGGAGAAAGATGATGCCAGCTATGCCGTGAAACCCACCTGCTGGCCCGGGCTGGATATCATTCCATCATGCCTAGCATTACATCGTATCGAAACGGAACTCATGGGGAAATTTGATGAAGGCAAGCTCCCGACGGATCCTCACCTCATGTTGCGTCTTGCCATTGAAACGGTCGCCCATGATTACGATGTCGTTGTCATAGACAGTGCCCCAAACCTGGGGATTGGCACTATTAATGTGGTCTGTGCTGCTGATGTACTGATTGTCCCGACACCGGCTGAATTATTTGATTATACGTCTGCCCTGCAGTTCTTCGATATGCTGCGGGATCTGCTGAAAAATGTGGATTTAAAAGGATTTGAACCTGATGTACGTATTCTCCTGACGAAATATAGTAATAATAATGGTTCTCAGTCCCCCTGGATGGAAGAGCAGATTAGGGATGCCTGGGGCGGAATGGTATTGAAGAATGTCGTGCGCGAAACAGACGAAGTGGGTAAAGGTCAAATCCGTATGAGAACGGTTTTTGAGCAGGCCATTGATCAACGTTCTTCTACCGGCGCGTGGCGTAATGCCCTTTCCATCTGGGAACCTGTCTGTAATGAAATTTTTGATCGGCTGATTAAACCTCGCTGGGAGATCAGATAATGAAACGCGCACCTGTCATTCCGAAACACACGATGAAAACTACACCGGCAGATACCGTACAGTCTCCTGCTCCAGCCGCGCCAATGGTGGATTCACTGATTGCTCGAGTGGGTGCAATGGCTCGTGGTAATACGATTTCGCTTCCGGTCTGTGGTCGTGAGGTCAAATTTACCCTCGAAGCTATTCCGGGAAATGCCATTGAAGAAATGTCCCGGGTCTGGTCAGGTAATGAACGCGACCAGGAACTGCTTACTGAGGATGCTCTCGATGATCTAATCCCCTCTTTTCTTCTGGCTGGTCAGCAGACACCGGCCTTCGGGCGCCGGGTATCAGGTGTCATTGAGGTTGCTGATGGGAGCCGGCGTCGGAAAGCGGCGATCCTGACTTCCTGTGATTATCGTATTCTGGTCGGCGAACTTGATGACGAGCAAATGTCGGCTTTATCACGTCTGGGCAACGACTATCGTCCTACCAGTGCTTACGAGCGTGGCCAACGCTATGCACACCGTCTTGAAACAGAATTTGCTGGCAACATCTCTGCTCTTGCTGATGCGGAGAATATTTCCCGGAAAATTATCTCCCGATGTTTAAATACGGCCCGGCTTCCGAGAACTGTTGTTGCCCTTTTCTCTCACCCGGGAGAATTGTCGGCCCGTGCAGGAGAATCGCTTCTGAAATCTTTTGCGGGTAAAGAGAGTCTGCTTGAACAGCAGGCCGCTGAACTTCATGAGCAGAAGAAAGCCGGTGTCATTTTTGAATCGGATGAATTGATCTCACTGCTGACTTCAGTACTGAAAAAAACTCCCACCGCCCGCGAAAATCTGAGCTCACGCCATCAATATGCACCGGGAGCGTCTGCCCTTTATAAAGGGGATAAAGTGATCCTGAATCTCGACAGAAGCCGGTTACCTGCGGAATGTATAGAGAAGATTGAAGCCGTTTTGAAAGAGCTTGAAACCCGGGCATCCTGATAATCACTTTTATAAACTGTAGCATTTGCCTTTCAGTTCGTTCCTTTACATAAACTTCTTATTGAACTGACCAGTAGCTCATCTGCTGGTCTTTATCGATGTTTCTTTCTTTTAAACACTATTCGTTAACTTTTGTTGCCACAGATATCTGTATTTATTTGTGAAATGATAAAAAGGACATATATCTGTTTTTTGTCGTAAGCCACTTGCACAGACTGGGACCATGGTCCCATCTGTTGGTATAGTGGACTGAGTGTCGACCGGGACCACGGTCCCACCTGTTGGTATGGTGGTCTGAATGTCGACTGGGGCCACGGACCTTCCTGCGGTATAGTGGCAAGGGTGTGAAATGGGAATACCATCCCTATCTCCCCGCACTGGTTCTTTGAGTGGTATTCTAAATTGTAGTATTACAGGGTTAGAGGCTGTCTGATAGCTATTTTTCAGTATCAAGGTAACAAACCTGCAATACCAAGGATTTGTTTAGAAAAATGCCCTGAATAATCTATTTGCCACACTGGCTTCGCTGTTTATCGAATTCTTGCATTGAATGAGCGAAGGTTGATGGCCATTTCCCAAACGATTCGTTTACAGAAGCTATTGCTGCCTCCTGGTTAGCATAACCCATCGATGCTAACGATGCTTGCTGTACTGTCATCGAGATCTTTAATGCAATTAATGACAGAGAAAGAGGTGCATAGGCACTAATAGCAAAACCCTGCTTTATGACAGGGCCAGCAACTTTTGATAAATCTTCTGGTTTGTTTGATGGAGGAAATACCGTATAATTAATTAAATCGCCGATGGATGACATAAACTCCGCAGAGTGTTCCCTCAATATCCTTTCATTAGTATCAATTCTGGATATGCAGGATGTTTTTTCACTGATAACCGCCGACTGATGAACTCCAAGCCAGCTAAAAAAACTTGTAAGTGCGACGCCTGCAAGCGTACATAAAACTCCAAATCCTGGATGGCTGGCAATACTGCCAGTTACCGTTTTCTCCTCGGTCATATTCTTACCTGTAACATTAGTTTTTGATTATGTTACGGTCATCTACTTTCCGTTTCCAGAACAATAGATTCGGTGAAAGAATAGCCATTCAATAGTGGTCCTGCTGATAGTCTATTTAGAATATAGGCATTACGCTTACTGCCTCTTTAGTTAAGTTAATTTTTTATCTTACCAGTGAAATTTCCTGTTAAGTTTTTGATTACAGCTATTCTTATTCTTTCATACTACCTGATTACATACGTATCCAACTATTGGGGTTGAATGGAACTACGGTTCGAGCTTTAGATATGGTTCCTGTGTACCGACTTGGACCACGGTCCTACCTGCCCGTATAGCGGTATGAGTACCGGCTGAGACCACGGTCCCACCTCTCGGTATGGTGGTCTGAGTCCGGTTGGGACCACGGTCCCACCTGCCCATATAGCGGTATGAGTACCGGCCGGGACCACGGTCCCACCTGTCGGTATGGTGGTCTGAGTCCGGTTGGGACTACGGTCCCACCTGTCGGTATGGTGGTCTGAGTACTGGCTGGGACCACGGTCCCACCTGCCAGTATGGTCGTCTGAGTACTGGCTTGGACCACGCTCCTAGCTGCCAGACGAAACATAAACTTTTGGGTTATCTATTCTCAGTTTCAAGACTTATCATAATCTGGCGACCGGAAGCTCTTTCCAGCGTGTTGTATAAGCTGGTGACAACATTTCACGTTTCATCTTCCATTCGGGATCTATTCCCCTTCCCGCAAACCACACTTTCCCCAGTCCTGAATGGTTAATACCGTCCACGGCTTTCATCAGCTGATTACTGTTGCTTCGGGGCTGAGTATCATCGAACAGGTTCAGCTGCGAAACTCCTGTTGGAGTGAAATCATTGAGCATGCAACCCGCTTTTGCGTATCGATGCCCATTCACCCAGATCCGATCCAGTGTTTTCACCGCTGCGGCTATGATGTCCCTGGTATCCTGCGTGGGAGTCATCAGCTTTTCACTGGCCACATTCCCGTAATACGGTTCATTCACAGCGAACGGTGACGTCTTCACAAAAACGGCAATATGCCTGCAGAACTGTCGCTCGCCGCGCAGCTTTTCAGCTGCACGCTCAGCGTACTGACAGACTGCCTGCCGCATAGCTTCATACGTCGTGACACGCTCACCAAAGGACCGGCTGCAGACAATCTGCTGTTTTGGCGACGGCGCTTCTTCAAGCGAAATACAGCTTTCTCCGTTGAGTTCCCGGACGGTTCTCTCCAGAACAACGCTGAAATTCTTCCTGATAAATACAGGGTTCGCGCGCGCCAGCTGCATTGCCGTGGTGATGCCCATCGTATTAAGCGTTTTTGAGATCCTGCGACCTACTCCCCAGATTTCTTCCACCGGCTGTAGTGAGAGCAGTTTCTCCGTTCGCTTTGGATTGCCTGAAGTCAGAGCAAGTACGCCACCAAATTGCCGCCATTGCTTAGACGCCCATTGTGCGCTTTTAGCCAGCGTTTTGGTCGGCCCCATCCCGACGCCGATTGTGAGCCCTGTACCGGAGCGCACGTGCTCGCGCAACTGCCGGCCGAAGTCCTCATAATCTATGCAGCTGTCTATACCGCGGATATCCAGGAACATCTCGTCGATGCTGTACTGCTCCACGCGCGGCGCCAGCTCCTCGAGATGAGACATAACCCTGTTCGACAGAGATGCATAAAGCTCGTAATTGCTCGAGAACGTGATGACCGGCTCCGGGAATTGTGCCGTCTTCAGTTGGAACCAGGGGACGCCCATTTTAATGCCCAGCCGCTTCGCTTCAGGACTTCTCGCAATGACGCAGCCATCGTTATTTGAGAGAACGACGACAGGTTTGTTACGCAGGTCAGGGCGAAAAACCTTTTCGCAGCTGGCATAGAATGAATTCACGTCAGCAAGCGCGTACATCAGTCCATGCCCCGTGTTTTGTGTATGAAGGCTGTCACAACCCCGAAAATCTGCAGTTCTTCCGGATAGAGCGTGGGGTAGGCCGGATTCATCGGCAGCAGGGCGATACGGGGTTTCAGCTGCAGGCGCTTAACGGTGAACTCACCATCTGTTTCCGCGATGACAATATCCCCTTGCATGGGTTTCTCTGCTTTGTCGACAACCATTAAATCGCCGGAATGCAGACCCATATCCCGCATCGAATCCCCGATAGCCCTGACGAAGAACGTTGCAGCCGGACGCCGGATACAATAGGCATTCAGGTCCAGTTCGTCTTCGGTATAGTCTGCAGCCGGTGACGGAAAACCTGCCGGACAGCGCTCTGTGAAAAGTGGTGCGGAGGACAATGCTGGCTCAGATGCGGGAGTGACAAAAAGAATCATGGCATACCTCTTAAAATACCTGTATTTATATACAGTATTATTTAAGATATTTTCCGTCCTGCAAGGAGAATTTTACTGGCTCCTGCCAGGTCATTGTTCTGGCGGATAAAATAGGCTCAGGGTTATCCACAGAAACGGTGCATAACCCTGTTAGTGGATATCGGGTATCTCATCGTCTGCTAAGCCAGTGGCTCAATAACTTCCCGGCTTTGGTTCCGGGGATTGCCAACAGCCCGGCTGACAGGGTGCCATGTGAAATCATCGGCGGGAAGACTGTCCTCACGGGCAATGTCTTCCGCCTCTTTACCGGTTGTGTTTTCGCTGAGCCATTTACGTGCGGCAGCCGGTGAGTACACGAGCGGTCGCCGATCGTGAATGTCCAGCAGGCCCTCATCCGCAGCTGCCGTGACGATCAGGAATCCTTCCTGGTCATTGCCGTTTTCAAAAGGTGGTTTCCCGATGGCTGCGAGCAGGAGCGGATTTCCGTCCTTACGGTAAATGAAAAACGGCTGTTTCACGCCGTTTTGCTGTTTCCACTCGAACCAGCCGTCGGCAAAAACAATGGCCCGTCCGTGCTCCCAGAGTGGCCTGAACATCCGGCTGCCGGCCGCAGTTTCACTTCTGGCGTTGATGAGAGCGGGCTTGTTCCACCACTCCGGGGCATAACCCCAGTGAACAGGATCAAGATGCAGCTGCGAGCGACGTTCATTCAACAGCAATACCCGGGTTCCGGGTGCAACGTTGTAGCGACCGACGGGCTCCGGATCATACGGTATATCCCGTACTGCTTCTTCTCCGAGAAAGGCCAGGTACTCCTCGCGGGAGTTGTACTGCGTAAACCGACCGCACATATCGTTTCTCCGGTGAAGATTTCGCATGCGAAATCTGTGTTTTCTTCAGTTCAGAACATAGGCCGTATTTCAGGTTCCTGCCATCGTGTGGCCGCCGTGCCGCTACTGTAGCCGGGCCGCTTCGAATGCAAGCAACTGTCTTATGCGTGGGTAGGGCAGGGGCCGCTATGAGCGAAAAGAGGACGTAGTGTTGTAGATAGTTATCAGGTCTGAGTTAATTAATCATCAGTAAATCAGAGTTTGTGAGTACTCAAAGTATCTGGCTGAGAGACAATCCAGTTGACTTATTATGTATCGATCACTAAAAATATAAACACATTACATAGTGACCGATACAAAAAAATTTGTGGTCGTAATCAAATTGAAGAGAGAATCATGGAAAGCACTGTCGCATCGCTGGTTATACCGCGCAATATTGAAGAAGTCTGGGAAATTATTGAAAAGTTTCACGCTCTGTCAGCATGGCATCCTGCCGTAGTCAGCAGTGAGTTCGAAGAGGGTTGCACAGAAGATGTGGTAGGAGCCGTTCGCCGCGTAACCCTTGGAAACGGAGCTACGGGAACCGAAAAATTAATCCGTAAAGACAGCAAAGCATATCTGCTGACCTATTCCTTTGAAACAGCACCTCTGCCTGTTGAAAATTATCTCTCCACCATTCAACTGCTGCCAACCTGCACTCCGGGACACACGCATGTTGTCTGGTCAGCCTCTTTTAACTGCAAACCGGACTTATGCAGCGAGATGCGCAGGGTGCTGGAAAATGATGTTTATCTGGCTGGAATTAAAGCCTTGCAGACCGCGTCGGTCTGATGACGATAGGCTGACGACTTTTATTTCAAAGATGAAGTGGCAGCCAGCCGGCTGCCATTGTTGATTTACCAGTTCTGCTTAGTAGGGGACACGATGAGATCGTTAACGGTCACGTTTCTGGGCTGGTTGAGTGCATAGACCACCGCATTTGCCACATCCTGCGGGCTGATAGCAATTTTTGTCAGCTCCTGCGCCACCTTACGCCCTTCCGGATCGCTCACTTTATCAGCCCATCCTGTGTTAATTACGCCAGGACTGATGGTATTGACCCGGATGCCTTTATTCACGCCCAGGTCTTTACGCATTGATTCTGTCATGGCGTGAACAAAGAATTTGGTCGAACTGTACACACCCGCGCCGGCGTCAACCTGGTGGCCTGCCACAGAAGCCATGTTCAGGATCTGGCCGTCACTTTTGCTGAGCATAACCGGGAGTACGGACGCAATGGCGTTCAGATAGCCCTTGATGTTGACGTCGACCATCTTGTTCCAGTCGTCCCACGCGATGTCACTCCAGGCTGAAAAGAGCATCAGCCCGGCGTTGTTAATCAGGATATCAACGGTACCGAAGGTATCGGTAGCATGCTTTATCAGCGCCTGTGTATCTTCAAGACGAGTCACATCCGTCACCAGACCGGAAGCATGGCCACCGGCTGACTCAATATCCTTTACCAGCTTATCGAGACCGGTCTGATCAAGTGCTGCGGCTACGATATTGACACCATGACGTGCAAGTTCCAGCGCGGTCGCGGCGCCAATGCCCGATGACGCACCAGTAATTACCGCGGTTTTGTTCTGCAGATGATTCATATTCTTATCCTTTGGGATGAGGTACAGGCGGCGGGCAGATCCCGCCGGTTGTATTTATCAGTAATTCGCTTCCGGCCAGTCGGTGTAACCTTTCGCGCCGCCACCGTAGTAGGCTTCCTTAGGCGCGATGGTCAGCTCGGCGCCATAACGCAGACGCTTAACCAGATCCGGATTGGAAATAAACAGGCGGCCAAAGGCAACGGCATCGATGATCCCTGCATTACGGCGGCTGATCGCCATTTCGAGGTCATAGTTGTTGTTACCGATGAACGGACCGCTGAACTGCGCGCTCAGCGCATCCATATCCACGTCGGCAGGCACGTCACGCGACGTTGCAGTGGCACCCTCAACGAAGTGCAGGTATGCCAGATTAAAACGGTTAAGTTGCTGGATGAGATAGCCATACATCGCCATCACGTTGCTATCCGGCGGCGTGTTGCCTGCGTCAGGAGTTACCGGTGACAGGCGGATGCCTACGCGGTCATTGCCCCAGATGTTGACGATCGCTTCAGTGACTTCCAGCGTCAGGCGCGCGCGGTTTTCTACAGAGCCGCCGTAGGCGTCGGTACGATGATTGGTTGAGTCGCGCAGGAACTGATCGAGCAGATAGCTGTTTGCAGAGTGCACTTCCACGCCGTCAAAACCTGCGCGCAGGGCGTTTTCTGCGGCACGCTTATACTGCTCAATAATGCCCGGGATCTCGTCGGTTTCGAGCGCGCGTGGCGTCGATACCGGTACGAAGCCATTGACGGTATAGGTCTGGCCTTCGGCCTTGATTGCGGAGGGGGCGACAGGACGCTCGCCGTTGGGCTGCAGTTCAACGCTTGAAAAACGGCCTACATGCCAGAGCTGACAGACGATTTTACCTCCTTCTGCGTGAACGGCATCGGTGACCTTTTTCCAGCCTGCGACCTGCTCTTCACTCCAGATACCCGGCGTTGCCGCATATCCGCGGCCCTGAGCTGAGATATTTGTCGCTTCTGAAATAATCAGGCCAGCGCTGGCGCGCTGAGCGTAGTATGTTGCATGTAACTCATTTGGTACACCATCTTCACCATAGCGGCTACGGGTGACAGGCGCCATAACGATACGATTAGCCAGCTGAAGTTTCCCCATAGTCACAGGGGAAAAGAGATCGGTACGGTTACTGTTGTCAGTCATGATTACTCCTAAGTAGTTGACCGGTCGTCTAGTAAATTGGCAGAAAAAAATGCGGCTACGCGAGCAGCCGCTTTGTTGCACTCATTGCTTTGTCGAACGCCTGTTCAGGCGTATGAATTTTTGCCATCAGGGATGCGCCCAGCCACAGCTGGTAAAGCTCTTCTGCAAGAGCCTCTGAATCCACACCTGATGGCAGGGAGCCATCATCCTGCCCCTGTTGTATGCACGCCGTGATCCTTAGGATAATCTCATGGGTTCCGTTTGCCAGGACGCTTCGCATTTTGTCGTACTGGTCGCAGACTTCTGCCCCGAGTTTGACGACAAGGCACTTGCTTTCCGGCAGATCTGCTCCCTGTGTGGCCTTCCAAAACGTAAAGTAGCGCAGCAGCCGCTCTCTTGCGGGTTGGCTGCCGCACAACTGCTCTTCAACCTGAACGAGATAATGAGTGAAGTAATGTTCCAGCAAAGCTTCAGCAAACTCTTCCTTGGACTGGAAGTAGTAATAGAAGGATCCTTTAGGAATGCCAGCGGCTTTGACAATCTCAGCAAGGCCGACGGCGCTATAACCTTTATGGGTGATAAGCGTTCGGGCAACATCAATGATGTGCTGACGCACGTTAGCCGTTTGTTTTTTCATAGTCCGTATAGCTTAGCTATAAAACTGACCGGTCGTCTAGTGTTACAGTTCGCATTTTGTGCGGTCACTGTTTTCTGCAAGGCAGCAGACGCGACGCATACTGGGCGGTTGCTCTGAGGCTTTCCAGTGTGGCGCCATCTTTCGCCTCGATCGACATCCCCTCCAGAAGCGTATTCAGCGCGGTGGCCAGCGCGGCGGTGCCGGTATCTGCAGGTAACTGCTCTTCATGTACAGCCCTGCGCAGTCGCTTTTCAAACAGGTCTTTTCCTTCCTGCCTGAGTATGCTTACCGCCTCCACAACGTCAGCAGACTCCTGAGAGACGTTGATGGCCGCAAGGACCACCATGCAGCCACAAGGTGCGGAAGGCGAAAGCAGAATATCAGCCGCTTCGCTGAAGAACTTTTCAATCGCCCGCGTGATATCTGGCTCTTCTTCAAGCCGCTCCCAGGTTGCCTTCCAGTAGACCCTCTCGTAATAGCTCACGGCCTCCAGGAAAAGTTTTGCCTTGTTACCGAAGGCGGAATAAAGGCTGGGCGGATTGATTTCCATCGCAGCGCAAAGCTCGGCTACCGATGCTGGCTCAAACCCTTTACGCCAGAAAATGTCCAGCGCCCTGAGCAGGGCCCAGTCACGATCAAAGCTGCGCGGCCGGCCTTTTGGCTTTTCGCCAGTGGCACCTGCGTTTTTCGTCTTCATGTCGGGCATAAAATCATTCTCTTGACATATTACATAGCGATCACTATACAATAATAACATTGCTTAGTGACCACTATACAATTATATGAGCCCCCTATGTCAGAACTCGCGTTCTCCTTCAGCCATTATCTGCAGTCCTCCGGAGAGGCAGGGATTGTGTTGTATTTCGTTATTTTTGTCACGGCCACGCTGATGTTTTTCCCGGCTTCTCTGCTGGCCGCGCTGTCCGGGTGGCTGTTCGGCGCTATAGGAGGAACCGTGTTGGCTCTGCTGGCGGGCACCACCTCCGCTCTGGTCGCTTTTTGCCTCAGTAAAAGTCAGTTATTTCCGGTCGCATCGCGCGCTGCGGGCCGGAACCGCTATCTGAAAACCCTGCTTTCACTGTCGCATAACAATGCCCTCCTGCTGATCCTGTTGCTACGCCTGAGCTCGGTCCTGCCGTTCACGGCGCTAAATTACGTGCTTGGGGTCAGCGGTGTATCGCTACGAAAGTACGCCGCGGCGACGGTGTTTGGCCTGATCCCCGGCACGTACGTGTATGCCGCTGCCGGGAGTGTTATTTCTGACGTCCAGGTGCTTCTGCACGGCGGTTTCAGCGCCAGGGATATTTTACAGCGAGCGGATGTGTTAACCGGCATGGCAGTTGCTGTGGCGAGTCTGATGCTACTGTTTGTCATAAAAAAGATTTTCAACCGCATAGCGGGCATCCGTGCGGATACCCGTAACAACACAATCGGAGACAGATGATATGACCGACTTAACTTATGTACAGGAATATAACGCCATCGTGGAAGTCCTCAGCAAATATAACGAAGGCGGAAAGCAGGCAAAGAGCGAGGTAATGAAGCCCGCCTTCAGCGACCAGGCCACGATTTTTGGTGTTGACGCTGAAGCAAATCTCACGGGCGGTCCGATCCAGGGCCTCTTCGACACCATCGATACCGCGTTCCGGCCTTCACCGGAGGCTAAGGCCGCCATTGTATACGTCGACATCGTGGGCACCGCGGCAAGCGCGCGTATCGATACCGACGATATTTCAGGCTTCCGTTTTACGGACTTTTTCAACCTGCTGAAGGTCAACGGGCGCTGGATCGTAGTGAGCAAAATTTACCATACCCACGCCGCTTCCTGACATCCGCCATTCTCCCTTCTCCCTTCATCCGTCGCGTCTGACCGCCAGACGCGGCGAAACCCAGAGAGGAAAAAACATGAGCCAGAATATCAAAACCGTCCCTGTTTCTGCCTATGAGGCCGTTCTCGACACGGCGCGTCGCTACGTTGACGGCCTGAAAAAAGGCTGCGCCGAAACGGTGGCAGAAGCGTTTCACAAGGACGCCGTCATGTATGGCTTTACTGACGGTGAACTGCTGGGAGGGTCTGTCGACAACCTGTATAAATTCGTCCGTGAAAACGGCAGTGCGCCAGAGATTGAAACGCATCTGGATGTGCTGGCCATCACTCCGACCACGGCGGTGGTGCGCGTGGACATGGAAAAGGATGCTATCGGCGCCGACTATAACGACTACCTGACCCTCATCCGCATCGACGGTCGCTGGCAGGTGATTGCGAAAGTCTATCACCAGTTTACGGGCTGAATGGCGGCAGTTTTTTAGCAAAAAACAGGTCTCGCAAGGGAGTTATCCATGAGTACGGTGTTTATTATCGGCGGCGCAGGCAAGGTGGGCCGGCGCCTGGCCAGAATTCTTACGGAGAAAGGGCACGCTGTTCATGCGCTGCACCGTCAGCCGGAGCAGGCGCAGTTGATTCGTCTGCAGGGAGCAAAGCCCGTCAGCGGGAGCCTGACGGAGCTGGATGCCGCGGCTCTGGCGACCATGATGAGAGGATGCGATGTGGTGGTCTTCTCGGCCGGTGCCGGCGGCAAAGGTGGCCCGGAAATGACGAACGCCATTGACGGAGAAGGGCTTAAGACGGCCGCAGAGGCGGCCGCGATGGCCGGCATTTCCCGCTTCCTGCTGGTTTCGGCCTTTCCGGAGGCTTCAAGAAATGAATCCACCTCGGCGTCGTTTGAAAACTATATGCGCGTGAAAAAGCAGGCAGAAGTCGTGCTGGCCGCAAGCTCGCTGGACTGGGTCATTCTGCGCCCCGGCCTGTTGCTGGATGACAAAGGTTCAGGATATGTCCGCGCCGGGCTGGCCATACCTTACGGGGAGGTCGCCCGGGATAACGTGGCGGCCACGCTGGCTGAAATTATCGCTCAGCCCCGCGTCAGCCGCGTCATCATTGAGCTGACCGACGGTGAGGTGCCGGTACGAAAGGCGGTTCAGCAGATGGCGGAACGCTGAGATGGACTGGTCCGCTGATTCAGAACCGGATATGCGGCTACTGCTGCTCGGTGCAACGGGGCTCGTGGGCAGTCATGTCCTGCAACAGGCGATGTCCAGCCCACACATCGGTACCGTTATTGCGCCGACGCGAAAACCTCTCGCATGGTGCGCCACAGGCCATACCCGGCTTATTAATCCCCTGATCGACTTTGATGCCCCCGACGCTGACGCTCTGGAGTGGCGCGTTGACGCGGTTATCTGTGCGCTCGGCACCACAATTGCCAGAGCCGGCAGCCGGGAGGCATTCCGGCGGGTTGATTATGACTATCCTCTGATGTTTGCCCGGCTGGCACGTAATGGCGGCGCCTCAGCGTTCGCGCTGACCTCGGCGACCGGCGCAAATGTCGGCTCCCGATTCTTTTATAACCGGGTGAAGGGGGAGCTTGAACAGGCGCTGAGGCACGAAAATTTCCCCTCACTGACGCTGGTCCGTCCCGGCGTTATTGCCGGCGATCGGGCTGAATCCCGCCCGGGTGAAACGGCGCTGAAGCAGGCGCTCAGGCTCTTATCGCCGGTTCTGCCACGCAGCTGGCAGCTCAGCCCGGCTGAAGACATAGCCCGCCATCTCCTCAGAGCTGTGACCACACCCAGGTCGGGCATTCATATTGTTTCTGCGGGTGAAATAAATTCTGCAAGATAATTTTCTGAAGATGAATGATTAAGAAGGAACCGTAATGTCAGTAGTGAACTTTAATGCCGTGGTTAACGCCCATGCGGACCGCGTATGGCAGACGCTCAGCCAGTTCGGACGCATCAGCGACTGGCATCCTGCTATCTGCAGCAGCGAAATCGAAGATAATCAGCCCGACGGTCGCCCGGGCTGCCGGCGCCGACTGGTACTTGAAAACGGCGATGTCCTGCGCGAAGAGCTCCTCATGCTGGATGCAGGTAAGCGGGCCTTCTCATATCGCTTTATTGAAGCCCCGCTGGCCGTAGATGGCTATGTGGCAACAGTCAGCCTCATTCCTCTGAGCGATAGCAACGAAACGGTCATTGCCTGGCAGGCGAGTTTTGAAGCCCGGTCCCGCAACGAGATGCAAGCGATAGAGGCGAGCGTTCTGGAGCTGATAGCGTCAGGCCACCGCAGCCTCGCTGCCTACCTTGAAAACCTGTAACGTATTAACGGAGCCCGGAAATGCTTGACTACATTGTGCCCGTAGAGCCAGCAAAGGCCTACAGGCTGATAAATCATGGACCGGCAACGCTGGTCTCTGCGCGCTATAACGGAACGGACAACGTCATGGCTGCATCATGGGTCTGCGCCCTGGATTACGAACCGGCGCGACTGACCGTCGTGCTGGACAAGACCGCATTCACCCGCGGGTTGATTGAAAAAAGCCGTTCCTTTGTTATTCAGGTCCCGGTGGCAGGCCAGGCCTCACTCGTGCACTACCTCGGTTCACATTCACTGTCCTGCGAAGCGGATAAACTCGCTCAGTCCGGGGTGTCGCTGTTTGAACTGCCCGGCGCGGATGTGCCAATGGTGTCAGGATGTGCCGCGTGGCTGTATTGCGAACTCATCCCTGAAGCACATACCCAGCAGGCCTATGATTTATTCATCGGAGAAATAAAAGCGGCCTGGGCTGACAGTCGCGCTTTTAAGGACGGACACTGGCAATTTGAACGGGGAGCGGCGGACTGGCGAAGTCTGCACTATATCGCGGGCGGCCACTTTTACACTACCGGCGATCCGCTGGACGTGCCGGACGCGCCGCTGCAAACGCCCGGAGAGCCGCAAGGCTGAGTCTCACGCTGTTGCCGGTCGAGTTTACCGCCCCGCCTGCAGGATAATCTGCTCGGAGATCCGCCTGACGTTATCGTCAAGGTTTTCAAGCGGGCGGTGAATAAGCCCGACGTCCCGGTAAAAAACCTTCTCATTCAGACCGATGGCCCTGACGGAGGCCGGCCAGCGCCGCCAGTTGGCCGTCCGGGGCAGCAGAGCAACCCCCATGCCATTACTGACGAGCTTGAGGATGGCCTCCAGCTCGTCCACCTCGCAGATTTCGTTGACCGAGAGATTCATTTCGCGAAGAAAGCGATCAACCTGGCGTCCACCGAAGGACGAACGATCGTAGCGGATAAAAGGCTGGTCGCTCAGCAGAGCGGCAATATCGTTACCTGCCACATTTTTCGGCACGATGAGGTGAAAAGGTTCATGTGCCAGCGCACTCCACTGCAGCCCTGTCGGCAGTGCAAACGGAGGTTTGAGCACCGCGGCCATATCTATTTCACCGGCGTCCACAAGGTTAATCAGTTCCATCGACAGGCCCGGTATAACGCGGATACGGCAGCCGGCGCTGTGTCTGCAAAACGCCGTCAGCGCATCCGGCAGCAGCGTACGCTGTATTGAGGCAATTGCGCCTATCGTGATGGTCTTACCGGGGGTAGCCAAATTCAGTCGCTCACCCAGCCCGTCATACAACGAGAGGAGTTCCTGTGCCTGAGAGATCAGTTGTAGCCCTTTCTGGTTCAGACGTGCGTTTCTCCCCGACCGGTCAAACAACGGGAAGTTTAAGTCGGCCTCCAGCCTCTGCATTTGGGCGCTGACGGCCGCCTGCGTCAGACCAATTTTATTGCCAGCCGCCGCAAAGGTCCCTTCCTTTGCCACCATCAGAAACGTTTTCAGTTCACGGATCATCGCGCTCACGATACACAAATATTATTTGTTATATATAAAGATAAAAATTGATTTTAATCAAATTAAATTATCCATAAGCTCATTTGTGACGGTAATGTTAATGCGTGAAACTACTGAAACCCGGCTGTGCATTGAACATTACGCCTCCCTAAATTATCGATCTTGCCGCAAGCAGGCGGATCTTCTTACCGAGGATGCATAAATGAGCCTTTCCCCCTTCCATCTGGCGATCCCTGTCTATGATCTGAAAGCAACACGTCGTTTTTACGGCGAGACCTTCGGCCTGAGTGAAGGCCGTTCGAGCGAACAGTGGGTTGACTTTGACTTTTACGGTCATCAGCTGGTCATTCACGAACATCCTAAAACCGCATCGCAGGAGAGCGTGCATTCCAACTCCGTCGACGGTCACGACGTACCCGTCCCGCACTTTGGCATCATCCTGAAGTGGGAGGAATGGGAGGCACTTGCAGAACGCCTCAGATCATTTAACACCAAATTTGTCATCGAACCTTACATCCGCTTTAAGGGACAGGTCGGAGAGCAGGCCACCATGTTTTTATTCGATCCCTGTGGCAATGCGCTTGAGTTCAAGGCGTTTAAGGATATGAGTCAGCTTTTCGCAAAATGATTACCCGGCACGGCCTGAGGCCGTGCCATACCACTCCTTCACCCGAATTTTTTAAGCGTGGCTTCTGCCTCTTTCGGGCAGAAGTTGCCCCTGTTTAAACTGAGGGCGTAATGAAAAAAATAACACTGGTCTGGCAGATAGTTATTGGACTTGTACTTGGAATAATTGTGGGATGGTATTTTAATACGCACCCTGAGTATCAGCAGTGGGTCAGCCACGAAATCCTTAAACCGCTGGGCGATATTTTCATCAAAATGATGAAAATGGTCGTGGTGCCTATTGTCTTCTGTTGCATGATTCTGGGCATAACCGGAAGCGGTGACAACAAGTCGTTCGGACGAATGGGCGCGAAAGCGCTCGGTTACTTCTTTATCGTCACGGGGCTGGCCACCATCTTTGGACTGGTGCTGGCTAACCTTATTTCCCCAGGCGAAGGCACCAGTATTCAGGGAATGGCGCACGGCGACGGACACATGAAAATGGAACCGGCGCGGGGCGCACTGATTATTCTCCAGAATATCGTTCCTGATAACCTGTTTGTTGCGCTCTCCGAGGGCAAACTGCTGTCAGTTTTGTTCTTTGCCGTCCTGTTTGGCCTGGCGCTTAATGGCCTTCCCAGGAATAAAACAGCCCCGATCCTCAGCGTTCTCCAAAGCGTATCAGATGGCATGTTCAGGGTGGTGTCCATTGTCATGGCCTACGCGCCGGTTGGCGTCTTCGGCATGATTGGTGCCACCGTGTCCACTTTTGGTTTCGCTTCCCTTCTGCCGCTGCTTAAGCTTGTAGGCACCGTTTATCTGGGTCTGGTTTTATTCGCCCTGATCGTGCTGGGCGGTATCTGCGCGCTGATCGGGGAAAACGTCTTTAAGCTGATAAAACATTTTCGTCAGGAACTGGTGCTGGCATTCTCAAGCGCCGCTTCTGCAGCGGTTATGCCACAGCTGATGTACAAGCTTGAACGCTATGGCGTACCGGGTCGGATCGTCAGCTTTGTGGTGCCCGTGGGATATGCTTTTAATCTTGACGGCGCGTCGATATTTCTCGGTGTGGCGACCATATTTGTGGCCCAGCTTTACGGCATTGACCTGACGCTGATGCAACAGATCATTTTAGTTGTCACAATGGTGCTAACGTCGAAAGGAGCAGCCGGTGTGCCGGGGTTTGCCATACTGATTCTCTCAGCCACTCTGGCGTCTGCGGGATTACCGCTTGACGCCGTTGCCTTGATAGCCGGGATATTCCGTATTATTGACAGCGGAACAACAACCCTCAACGTCCTGGGAAATGTTGTTGCTCCATTGGTCATTAACCGGTGGGAAAAAGAACCACGAGCCTTTGAAAGCTCTCAGCCGGACCTGAATAAACGCTGATACGAGAATTAAAGGGGAACATTGTATGTTCCCTGTAACGCTACCTTACTTGTGCTTTGAGCGAATAGCGGACGCTGTCCTTTTATACTCGCTGGTCTGTCTGACGTATGTATTACAGATTCATGGGCTCATTAGTATGATTGGAGATTGCATATGCTTATTTATAACGTTTTTGGACGTCACATTGGCGTTCAACGTAAGAATGATCGGTGGCTGGTATTTCGTGCTGACCTGACCGAGAGAAAGTTTTCTCGACTCTATGACATCACTATTCCAGACGATATGACAGAAGGCGAATTTGCCAGCTGGCTTGGTGACATATTCCATGAAGCCGCAACCGAGCGTCATCCAAATGTGGAACGCATCGAATAAGGGTGTAATGGATAGCATTACATCTTGTCCGCTTCTGGCACTTAGCGGACTTTACTCATCTATTATTCGATACAAGACTCGTCAGGTTCACTGACAATGATCCTGATGCCATCTACTCGACTCAGTGGATTATTTTTTATCTGAACGAAGCATCCCACTTTTCTCCCTTCATGACCATGGTGTTTAAAATGGTGATGAGTTTGCGCATGCAGGCTACCAGTGCGAGTTTTTTGGGTTTACCGACGGTAAGCAGCCGTTGATAGAACATTTTAATGGCGGGATTAAACTGCGTGGCAACAAGAGCCGCCATGTAAAGCGTTGCCCGGACACCGGCCCTTCCGCCAAATGTGGTTCGTCTACCCCGCATTTTTCCTGAATCCCGGTTCAGGGGAGCTACGCCAGTCAGTGCGCTTATCTCCCGCCGATTGAGTTTTCCCAACTCCGGCAGCTCAGCAATCAGGGATGCGACAGTGACTTCACCAACGCCTTTAACGCTCCCAATCACCTCGGCCTGTTCCATGAAAAAAACTTTTACGTGCTGCTTCATCTCCTGACTGATGTGGTCGAGCTCGCTTTCAAGCGCATTAATAATGTTATCAATGCTCTTACGACTTTGCGGATGAGAGGGATAGCGTCGATTACGCTCGGCGACGAGCATGTTATTCAGCTGGCGACGACGGACGACCATGGCGGTAAGTACC
Source organism: Klebsiella sp. CN_Kp104 (assembly GCF_040064515.1). Lineage (NCBI taxonomy): Bacteria > Pseudomonadati > Pseudomonadota > Gammaproteobacteria > Enterobacterales > Enterobacteriaceae > Klebsiella > Klebsiella sp. CN_Kp104. The sequence continues at coordinate 99,631 of NZ_JBEAII010000038.1, forward strand.
GCGCGCGCTTCGTCCGGCAGGGCACGAATATACCGGCTGCGGTCAGGATGACGATCGATGATCTGAGCGAGCTGTGCCAGCATGGCGGCATCAAGCTTATCTGTTTTGGCCAGATATCCCATTGAGCGGGCAAAGTCTCTGGCCTGACGGGGATTGATAACAACGACCTCATATCCGGCGGCCTGTAAGAAACAGGCTACTGAAGCCTCCAGTCCCCCGGTCGCTTCCATGAGTATCAGCGAGATCTTCGATTCTTTCAGCACTTTCAGAATCGCCAGGAACCCATCCTCATCGTTACTGGCAGAAAAAGGAGTGAATTCTGTCGTACCAGCAATATCCAGCGACAATTTAGCAACATCAATACCGATGCAGTGTTGATTTGGCTGACTCATGGTGCCCCTCCTTACGATACGAATTTGTTTTCATTCAACTGTACGGGCTAGTGATGAGTGACTCAGCTCATGCGCGGGACGCTTGCATGCGGGTTGAATGCCCTCGGGTTCGCACGTGCTGCATGAGCTTTGCCAGACCTACAAATGCAGTTTATGCCATCTTCAAGATATAAGGGTTCGCTCTGCCGGTGTCCTCACCCGGTCGCAGTTAATTTCAAAGGCATTACACGCTGTCTTCCCGTCGTTTTCCGTCTCAATTTTCGCCGTCAAACCGTCCAGCCAGCGTGGGCTTTTTCACTGCGCTGCGGCTTGCGGCACCGCCCCTGCATTCTCCACTTTTCGCCCGGCTGTCGTATCGGCACGGCGTAACTGGCGCCGCATTTGAGAAAGGAGAACTACCATGTCCCGATTTATCCAGGGTAATTGCGTCCATATCATGTCCGGCTTTCCGGATAATGCTGTCGATTTCATTCTCACCGACCCGCCATATCTCGTCGGTTTTCGTGACCGTCAGGGGCGTACCATCGCCGGCGATAAAACCGATGAATGGCTGCAACCCGCCTGCAATGAGATGTACCGCGTGCTCAAAAAAGACGCGCTTATGGTCAGTTTCTACGGCTGGAACCGTGTCGATCGCTTTATGGCCGCCTGGAAAAATGCGGGATTCAGCGTTGTCGGCCACCTGGTATTCACCAAAACCTACACATCGAAGGCCGCATATGTGGGCTATCGCCACGAATGCGCCTACATCCTTGCAAAAGGCCGTCCACGTCTGCCACAAAATCCGCTGCCGGACGTACTGGGCTGGAAATACAGCGGCAACCGGCACCACCCTACCGAAAAACCCGTAACCAGCCTGCAACCGCTGATTGAGTCCTTCACACATCCCGGCGCGATTGTGCTCGACCCCTTTGCCGGCAGTGGCTCCACCTGCGTGGCCGCCCTCCAGGCTGGCCGTCGTTACATCGGTATTGAACTGTTGGAGCAGTATCACCGGGCCGGACAGCAGCGTCTGGCCGCCGTCCTGCGCGCCATGCAGTACCCGGCCGCTAACGACGAGTTCCCGGAGGCCGCGTAATGAACTATGCAGGACACGAAAAACTCCGCGCAGAGGTGGCGGAAGTCGCCAACAGCATGTGTGACCTGCGGGCGACGCTGAACGGGATGGAGCACCGCTATCGCTTTGATTCCGATGTGCTGGCCGAACGCCTGACCCGTCAGACCCTTTTTCGCATCAATGCCCTGTTTATGGCGGCATACAACGAAATTCTTGAGCTGGATGCCTGCTTTAAGGACTAAGGAGAAAAACATGTACGGAACCTGTGAAACCCTCTGCCAGTTGTTGCGTGAACAGTATCCCGCAGAAACCCCGCTGAACCTCATTATCTGGTCCCCGGCGGATATCGAAGCACTGGCCGACGGAATGGAATATGCCGTTTCGGAGCAGGACACAAGGGCGGTACTGGCGCGTATGGACGCCATTCCGGAGGAACAACGGCTTGAGTCGGGCGTGTCTGCCGGTGCGGTGATGGATCTGATTGAACAGGTGAAAGAGGCCGTTCCGGCGGTGATGGTGCCGGCGGATCTGCTTGAAACCCTGCTGACCACTGCCGAACAGGCGTTATGGCACAGGGAATGGACTGCTCGTGACAGCAATCATCCGGTCCCGGAAAGCGTTACACGTCGCCTGGCTGATGCGGCGAAAGTTCGCGCATTACTGAAAAACTGAAATCAACACGCCGCCCGGGCGGCGTGTACTGAATCAGTTCAGAAGGAACCCATTATGCAGGAAACCACCACGTTAAACGCCCTTGTGATGCGCCGTGCGCGCGATTTGATTGCTGATTATGGATGGCCTGACCATACCGATGTTGATCAGCGTGATCCGGTCAATAAACCGGGATGGATAAGCATTTATGTCCGTCTGGATGCGGCAAATATTGTTCATCTGCTTCCTTTACTTTGTATCGGTGACGTACCCGCAGAGCTGCAAAGTGCCATGACAAAAATAGCCGGGACGCCAGCGCAGATTATTTTATCCGGCAGCCGCTATGCCGACGCGCCGCAGCTTCCGGAGGACGGAACACAGATAGCTTTCCCCTGGGCCGGGGAATGGCTGACGGAGCCGGAGATTCAGGCTGTAACGAATTGCCTGTCCCGCGCCGTGCGGGATGTATCCCGGCAGGTATGGGAGGATGCGCGCCGGATAAAGGCGGCACTGAACACGCGCGGGGAAACGCTGTTTTATCGCCAGACCCGAAATTTCCGTCTGGTTGTGAAGGAAAACGATATGCCCTGCTGGCTGGACGACGATGGCGATAATCTATCGGTGGTGCTCGATGCCATCCTGAACAAAGGGGCGCACTACAGCAGCGTTGAGTTCTTTGTTATCAGTGACAAAGTGGATCAAATCCTGGCATGTGGCCAGATGTGCGATGTGCTGCGCATTCCGGGTGAGCCTCCGCGCCGGTGGATGGATTTAACCCTGTTACATGAGGTCATGGCAGAAGCGCGTGCAGAAATCAGTCTTGTCCGCAATGCCCTGTCAGCAATCCGGCCAGTGTAGCGAACAGCAGGGGGCTGCGGCCCCCTGAGTCAACATCGAAGGATAAGATACCCTCTTAATTTGCAACCATCTATTGAGATCTAAAAGGATTCAATCTAGATGGGGGGCATGTGAAGGTCAGCTTTGAGCGAGGAACGGACGTTAGTGACCTTTTAGCCAGCCAGAACGTCCAACTGGTTATTCAATGTTAACCCAGACTTTAGGCTTGGATAACAAAATCATTATTAATTCATTGAAAGGTAAGGGCTTAAAGAAATAGTAACCCTGCAGAAATGTGATATTGTTCCTAAGGAGATAATCAAGTTGTTCCTGCGTTTCCACACCTTCAGCAACGATGCTTATTGAGAGTTTACGCGCCAGGTCAAGTACGGAATCCAGTATAATGGTCGAGTCCTCATGCTCATTTACCTGACCGACAAAACTTTGATCAATTTTGATGTAGTCGATATTAAGATTCTGTAAGTAGGAAAGACCAGAATATCCGGTTCCAAAATCATCAAGTGCGACAGCAAAACCATTTGCATGTAATTCATTCAGGGTTTGAACAAGTGTTTCATCGATAGCCAGAGGCTCACGCTCCGTTACCTCAATGACTAGTTTTAAATCGTTCCGGTTGAAACTGTTCCTATATTTCACACAATCTTCCACGAATGTGGGTGTGGCGATATGAGAAGCGCTATAGTTAATTCCAATATGAAAACCTTCAGGTAATTTACTGGCAATGGTATTCATATTAGACGCTACCTGGGCCATCAGGCTTTGAGTTAACGAAACTATCAACCCTGACTTTTCCGCTAAAGGAATAAATGAAGCGGGAGAAATATATCCTGCTATCGGGTGCTTCCATCTGGCCAATACTTCAACACCACGTAGTGTTCCTTCTCTGCCATTTACGATGGGTTGATAAAAAGGAACAATATCGCCTTTCGAAATTGCCCGGCGGAGTGCTTCTTCAGGGAGAGTATTTTTAGTCAGGTATTTATTCAGGATGTAAGCAGCGAGGCAGGATATCAGTAGTAAAAACAGCAAGATCCCCCCAGCCCGGCTGATCATCCTTTGTAGATTCTGCAGGCTGAAAAACGCAGCGGAGTTATATTCGATGCTGAGAGGATAATTTGAATCCGTTACGTGTATAGAATGATTTTGCATTGCGTTTACTTTAGTTACGTCCCCGAACATTTCTATAACATTATTTCCAACCCTTAGTGCATACCTCACACCTTTTAACGGGGTGTCCAGCGCATCCCTGATATGGCTATCGCTTACGGTGACTACGATACGGCTATCAGCAAATTCCGTCTGAACTAAAAGAACAGGAAGACCATTTACTGTCCCGCTTGAAGGTACAAGGTACAATGGCGAATTCGGAATTGCATTGATGTTAACCAGTAGTATGCGATTTCCCGGTAGAGATGAACACCAGACAGCCCCTTGCCTGAGAATAATGATAGTTCTGAGGTGTGGCTGCAGTGCAGCTTCGGTGCCAAGCCGATACTGCTCTTCTGGACCACAGCCTTTTTCGATTGTACTCATTGCTGTTCTGGTAGCCAGACGGGCTTCATTAAGAATCACATTCATATTCTTTACTACATATCTTGCCCCAGCAAGGCTGTCTGCACCTGCGGTATACCAGACTTGAGTATTAAGAATAAAAACACCCGTTACAAACATAGCTATGGCTACGGTGATTGGAATAAGTGCATTACGCATTTATATATCCTGGGTATGTGTGAGTTGACTACTCTGGAGGTATCGAAAGTGTCAGTTGTACTGTTACAAAAAGCATGGTTGATAAGATTAAAATTAACCATATACAACATAGAAATATTTCACAGAAAAACAGCACTAACCCTGATAGGCGACATTTCAAACGCTTCCGTTTTTGGCACAAAGCTGCCCGTTGGCCAAATGGAAGTAGACACATTTGAACCTGTCGAGTATCAGCCAGTTTACTGTCGTCAGCCTGAAACTACAGAATGTACAGCTATGCGTGAACTGAACGCTGTGCCTGATTTTAGTACCCCGAATACTATATGGATTAGTTTCCGCATAACGGCTCCGACGACAAGCATCCTCGGTTTGCCTGCAAGCAACAGTCGTTGCCCGAATGCCTTTATATCTGGGTTATATCTCAGTGCGACCAACGCAGGCATATAAAGGGCACTTCTTAGTCGCGAATCACCCATTTTTGACATACGCGTCTTGCCTCTGACAGAACTACCGGATTGATGGTGACGTGGATTTAGCCCCAGGTACGCAGTGACTTCTTTTGCTTTCCTGAAACCTTTACCGGACATGAATGATAAAATCAGATTGCTCGAAACCTCGCCGATACCAGGAACTGACTGTATAAGTGCATCCTGTTTTTTCAGTTCGTCATCACTTCTCACATGATCTTTTATCTCCTGCCGGACAACCTCGATTTCCGTTTTAAGCAGGCTAATGATGCGATCGAGAGAAGCCTGAATATTTGCGTCAGCATTCTCACGACGGTTGCACTCCATTCTTAACATACCATTGAGCGCGCTGATACGACGGACGAGGGCCTGCAACTTTCTCACTGGTGCTGGCGTTGGTTTCCATCCGTCAGGCACAGCAGCTTTACAGAACCGGGCAATAAGTTTTGAGTCCGCTTTGTCGGTTTTAGTGCGCGAAAGTTCCGATGCACCGAATCCTTTAATACGTGCAGGATTAACAACACTGACTTTTATCTTATTTTCATACAAAAATGTGGCGAGTGAAGTGCCATAGTCACCAGTCGCTTCCAAACATGCGTGAATGTCTGGCATTGTGCTCTGGCCAAGCCATTTATAGAGAGCCAAAAATCCAGCGGATGTGTTTTCAAAAGCTTTGCATCGGTAATTCCCGTCACAGAGTTCTGCTACATCAAATTTCTTACTGGCAATATCGATACCAAGATATACAGTCATAACTTTTCCTCATAAAGTTCAGCATTGACCTACCTTGCAAATTCAGGCTCACCGGTGTCCGGGGCCACAGATACCCTTCGGTCATTCACTGAATGAAAGGCAAAGCGGTAGTTATCTTATGCACTGGCTTGTTAGCCACAGGATGTCGCCGTCCTGCTTTGCCCTGAACATGGTCGTTAACCTACAGAATCAACTCATTCTGTATCGCCGATAATACAAGGATGTCGCCGGCTCCGCTTTTACGGCTCTTCCTCCACGTTGTTCCGGCTTCGCGGTGAGTAACGTCCCGTGCGGCCTGCGGCAAACGCCGTGCCTCTACTCTAGCCCGAACGCTGCAAATGCAAGGGTTCACTGACGTCGATGCTTTCACCCGGTCGCCGTATGTTTAAAGGCCTGTCGCGGCTCTTCCCGTCGTTATCTCGCTCAATATTCGCTCGCTAACCGTCCAGACCCTCTCCGCTGTTTACCGGCGCTGCGGCTTCATGCATCGCCCCTGCATTTTTCGCTCCCTGTCGGGCTGTCGTGTCGGCACGGCGTAAGCCGGAACTCAGACGACATCGACTATGGAGGATTTTTTATGAGCATTACGACCACCACACCTGCTGTCTACGTTGGCACCTGGCATAAATACAACTGCGGCAGCATTTTCGGCAAATGGTTTGATCTGACAGAGTTTGACGGACGGGAGGATTTTTACGAGGCCTGCCAGGCGCTGCATGCCGATGAATGGGATGCCGAGTTTATGTTCCAGGACTGGGAAGGCATTCCGTCACAGTTTGCCTCTGAAAGCTCCATTGACTGGGATTTTATCGCCGCTTACAAACGCGCCGAAGAAGAGGGCAGGGAAGCCGCTTTTATCGCCTGGGCGGAGTATACCGGCGAGTGTGACTATGACGCGTTCGATGATGCGTACCGCGGCGAGGCGGAAAGCGAAGAGGAATTTGCTCATGGGTTTGTGGAGGACAACGCTCTGTTAAACGATGTGCCGGAGTCCCTGCGCGTGTATTTCGATTACGAGGCGTATGCGCGTGACCTGTTCAACAGCGGCTATGTGTTCCATGGCGGCTACGTCTTCAGCAACTGATTTTCCCCGGCAGGCGGTTAAGCCGCCTGTCAGCCCGCGCGCAAAACCCTGGCAGGCTTTGCCTGCCGGCGAAGTTCGCCGCGCCTGCGGCGCCGCGCATCTCCGCCAGTGCCTGATGCCCCTGTGGTGTCAGGATATGAATACAGGTGTGCTGCAGCTGGTCAGTGTTATTTCTGTTCTGGCGATAATCCCTGCGTTGCCGTTGCCGTTGCCGTTGCCGTTGCCGTTGCCGTTGCCGCTGGCAATAGTGTCCATACCGATGGCGTACTGGCTGATATCGCTGTTCTGTCGGTTTTTCTTCCTGTTGTGTCTGCCTGTGGGCGACTTCCCTGACGGGAACCGGCGCTGTCGTAAACGGAGCCGGCAAGCCGTCTCCGCCCTGCCGGGCTTCCATCGCGCTGTCGCAACATCACGCTTGCAGCATCCGCCAACGGATGCGCCGCTCTCACCAGCCCGGCGGTAATGCTGCCGGGCCTCTTCGGGGCAACGCCGTTTCGCGCCCGCGCGTTCCGTCGTTGCGGCGGGTTCCTGCTCATTCCTTGCCTGGTTTTTTCACCCTTTTGAGTCCTTTCGCCGGGGCTGAGACAAGCACAGCCGCTGTCAGTTGTCCAGGGTAAATGGCACGCGGTAAACCGCGCCCTGGACATCCGCCATCGCCCGCGCTGGTTTACGCCCCTGCGGCGAACGGCTCTCAAACGGGTGAAGGTAACAACCATCGGGGCGTTCAGCAGGTCCCCGCAAAACGTCAAAACCGCGGCCCCGGCAACTCAACGGGTGATGGTTTTTTTAAAAGCAAAACAGGTTCAGAAGGAGGTTTTCAGTGAGCGAGGCGCTGGCGGTTTTACCCGACGACACCTTTACCCGCGAACAGGCTGAGGCCGTTGCGGCACAGTACGTCAACGTGGCGATCGAGGACGATCAGGGTTCGCATTTTCGTCTGGTTGTCCGTAAGGACGGGGAAATGGTCTGGCGCACGTGGAACTTCGAGCCGGGCGGCACGTACTGGCTCAACCGTTATATCGCGGACTACGGTATTCGTAAAACACAGTAAGCAGTGGAGGTGCCGGACGGGAACGCGTCCGGCAGACAATCATCAATATCCGGAAGGAGTATCAATTATGTCAGTAACCGATGTTAAAGCAAAAGCACCCAAAAAAGCGAGCAGTAAAAAAATCACGAAAGCGCAGGAAGAAGCCCTGAAAGTCGCCCTTGAGGCTGCTGCCATCGAGTATGTTCCGCTGTCCGCGCTCGTTAAATCCCCGCTGAACGTGCGCACCATCCCGTATTCCGTGGACAGTGTTCGCGGTCTGGCCGACTCGATCGAGGCGCTCGGACTGCTGCAGAACCTGATTGTCCACACTCTCCCGGACGGACAATCCGGCGTCGCCGCAGGTGGCCGCCGACTGACCGCCCTGAATCTGCTGGCGCAGGAGGGGCGTCTCGCTGCTGACCATACGGTTATGGTGAAACGTGTTTCCGACGACATTGCCGCCCTTGCCTCCGTCGCTGAGAACGAGCAGCGCGCCGCCATGCATCCCGCCGAGCAAATCGCAGGGTTCCGTACGCTGGCAGAGCAGGGCAAAACCCCCGCGCAGATTGGCGATGCGCTCGGCTTCGGCTCCCGCCACGTGCAGCGCATGCTGAAGCTGGCAAACCTCGCCCCGTCCCTGATGGAGAAGCTCGCGCAGGACGAACTGACCGTTGAACAGTGTCAGGCACTGTGTCTCGAGGACGATCCTGCCCGTCAGGTAGAGGTATTCGAAAGCGTGAAGGCCAGCTGGTCGAACGCGCCCGCACACCTGATTAAACGCGCCATTACCGAAACTGAGATGCGCACCGACAACGCTAAATTCTTGTTTATCGGGCGCGAAGCCTATGAGGCAGCGGGAGGCTATGTCCGTGAAGATCTGTTCAGCCAGGACGACGGTGACGGTACGGCAGACAGTGTGCTGGTTGAGCGTCTGGTGCAGGAAAAGCTGGCGCGTATCGCGCAGGACATTCAGCTGCGTGAGGGCTGGGCATGGAGTCGCGGACGCGCAGCCCGCATCTGGTACCACGGCGAAGACGGTAAAGAGTTCGTTCAGCCGTGTGACCCCGAACCGGTATACACCGCTGAGCAACAGCAGCGTCTTGATGCGCTGCGGGAGCAGTACGACACATATGACAGCGTTTGCGACGAGTCGGATGCGATCGAAGCGGACATCCTCGCGATTAAAACGGCAGCAGAAGTCAGCGCGTGGACTGACGACATGAAGTCAGGCGCGGGGGTGATGGTCAGCCTGTACGAAGGGCAGGTGTACGTGCAGCGCGGAGTTCGCCTGAAAGCGGATATGCCGGAAGAAACCGAAACCAGCAGCGTAACCGTGCCGTTCACCTCACGTCAGCCCGACGCCGCAGAGGGGATCAGCGTCCCGCTGCTCACGAAAATGACCTCCGAACGTACGCTGGCAGTCCAGGCGGCACTGATGCAGCAGCCCGAAAAGGCGGTGGCGCTGATGGTCTGGCGCATGTGTACCTGTGTTTTTGCCGGATGCGTCACCACGCCGCATCCGTTCCGTATCAGCCTGACCGTATCCCACAGCAGTCTGACGGAGAACGCCCCGTCCGGCAAAGACGGAGCCGCCATTGGCATCCTGATGGCTGAAAAAACACGGCTGAAAGCCCTGCTGCCGGAAGGATGGGAGAAGGACTTCACCACGTTCTTCACCCTGAGCGGGGAGGTGCTGATGTCGCTGATGGCCTTCTGCACAGCCTGTTCCGTTGACGGGGTACAGACCCGCGATATGGGACACACTTCACGCAGCACCCTCGATACGGTCGAGGCGGCAATCGGCTTCCACCTGCGCGACTGGTGGCAGCCGACGAAGGACAACTACTTCGGCAGCCTGAAACATCCGCAGATTGTGGCCTCCCTGAAAGAGGCGGGGCTGACGGGCGCGGCAGGGGACGCGGAGAAGATGAAGAAGGGCGATGCAGCAGCGCATGCGGAGCACTTTATGCAGCACACCCGCTGGGTTCCGGCATGGCTGAAAGGACCGGAGTCTGCGGCTGAATCCGGTACTGACGACGCGGTTTCAGATACCGACAGCACTGGCAACGACACCACCAACACGGCACACGCCGCCTGATAACGGAGAGCCGCCCTGCGGGGCGGCGATAAGGAGAGAATTATGCAAACTGTTCTGACCCCCGATGTACTGAAAACGATGTCCTGTGATGAGTTTGAGGACTGGCGGGACAGCGGCGAAGACTTCCGCCGCGAACTGACCCACGCCGTTATGCGTGACCTGTCCTGTCCGGAAAACTGGGACATGAACGGCGAATACCGCAACGAGTTTGGCGGGTTCTTCCCTGTGCAGGTGCGCTTCACCCCCTCACACGGCAACTTCCATCTGGCGGTGTGCAGTCCCGGTGCCATCAGTCCGATGTGGATGGTGGTGTTTGTTCCCGCCAGCGGTCGCCCGTTCTCCGTCATTCGTGCCCTGAGCGGCTGGCAGCCGGAGCTGGTCAGCCACACCATCAGCCTGACAGCGCGTCTCGATGCCGACGGTTACAGCCAGGCCAGCATCATCAGTATTCTGGCAGCGGAGGGCGCGGCATGATACCTGCAAACCTTTCACTGGTTCCCTTCAGCCCTGAGCGACGCGCCGCGATGGAGGCTATCGCTGAGGTTGAACGCCGGCGGTCGCGCGGCGCGGTGTCCACGATGTATCCGTATGCCAGCGCCTTTTTCCGGCGGCTCACGGGCAGCACGCGCATCTCACTCAGGGAAATCCATCATTTTGCGCCGGTGCTGACGGCGCGGGATCTGCGGGGCAGCAGGGACAGCTGGCTCAGTGCCATCGATACGCTGATTGAAAGCCGCGGGACGTGTTGCTGGCTGCCGCTTCCTGTCGGTGCCGGACAGCGCCTCTTTCCGGAGGTGGCCTTTCAGCAGACTGAGCGGGTTCGCTGTCAGGACGCCCTGCGGGATGAAAAATATACCCGCCAGCGCCGCAAGGAACAGTGCCAGCGTGAGCGGGCGTACCAGGCGCTGGCGGGGCAGGCGGAGACTGAGCTGGCATTCCATACCCCCGAAACGGTCAGCAGCTGGGGCGCACGCTGGTCGGGGAGTAAACTGCGCCAGTACGACCTTGAGGAGATGTTCTGGCGCTGGAGTGAGCATTTCCCGTCTTTATCCGGGCTGGATCACTGGATGTTTGAGGGGGAACCTTTCTGGACGGTGATGGCTGAAACGAAAGTGCTGGCGCGGGAAAGCCCGGAATCTGTCAGGCAACTGGAGCGCTGGATGGTACCCAACAAACTAACAATGCGGGACCGGGTATGAAGTGGCGTTACTCACTGCGCTGGAAGCGTCCTGGTCCCTGTCCTGGTGAATCTGAACTGGCGTCAGAAGTGGTGGAGGCAGGGATGCCCGCGCCTGAATCGGTGATGTCACGGTGGGTGGCGGGCGCCGGATATGCGGTCTGCGTGGATTTTCTGTATGACAGACCGGTCAGGCGCTGGAGCGATGAGCGCAAGGCGGCCACCCGTCGCCGGAATTTGGCGCGTCGTGTTAACAGAATAGCACCACTGTTTGCTGATGAACTTATCGGGCGGGAACTGGCGGCGCGACCGGATTATTATCGGGGAAAGTCACCCTGCTGAACCTGTTATAGTAACCTGTCCGGCATGGGGTCGGCAGGGTTAATTAAAGGAATATGTACTGATGAGATACTGGATATTGACAGCTCTGTTTAGTGGTCTGTTAACGCTGATAATATATATTTTTGCTCCGGAGATGGTCGGAAGCCCGGCGAATTACGCCGGGGTGGCTATCTGTGCTCTGATTGCGCTGGTTATCACCTGGCGCGATCCGCCTGGTATGCTGGACAACGTGCTCTTGTTTCTCTTTAAGTGGGGAATTGTGGCTTCTGGACTGGCGTTTTCTGTCTGGGGCATCGGATACAAGCTGGAGTTCTGGGGGGAACATAACCCCGATGAAGTTTTCAGCAGTACATTCGACACCATCTTGCCGAATCTGGCGGTGCTGTGCGGTGCTTTGATTCTGGTCAGTGGCTGGGTGTTCTGGAGGCGAAGGTAACAAAGAATACGACAGTGTGAGGGCAGGAAAGTAACAAGAGCGGTTATGCCTGGGTATAGCTGCTCTTTTCTATGCCCTTTACGCTTTAAAATACCCTGCTGTGAATCTCCTCGGAAGAACGGACGCTGCGAATTATGGTGGCAGTTGTCTGTATCATCTTTTCACATTTGCCTGTTGTCGGACGGGGTCACTGGCCATGACTGCGGGCGACTTCCCTGACGGGAACCGGGGCTGTCGTAAACGGAGCCGGTAAACCGTCTCCGCCCTGACGGGCTTCCATCCCACTGTCGCAACGTCAACACCGGCTTGCAGTGACCGTTCCGGTCACGCCGCTTTCACCATGCCGGCGATAAAGCCGCCGGCACTCAGGTGACGCCACGTCGTTCCGCCGTGTCGGGTGTGTTCATCCTCTCCCCCTTCCTCCGGTGAGCCCTCTCACGTTAAGTCCCCCGGCGGAGGGCTGGTCGTAGCACCGCCGTGTCGTCATCCAAGGGGTAAATAAACTCCGCCAAAACTTTTTGCGAAGAACTGCAAAAACTTTTGTCTCCGCCCCTTTCCTTCCTCCGTACGTCGTTGCTCCTTTGCCCTTTGCCGCCAGGGAACTCACCGAGAGATGGATTAACCACCAGACAGGAGGAAAAGCAGGATGAACACACAGAACGTCAACGTCAAAACCGCCACCAAAGAATCTTCCGAAAGATGGGGTGACACGAACAGCACATCCAGCTTCGACGCATGGGAGAAAGGCGCCCTCAGCGAGCTTGATAACCTGCAAAACCGCGTCAGCAAAGCCCTCATGAAGTACCAGAGCAATACGGACAAAACGGCGCTGGGCGAGTCTGCAACCCGTTATATGGGGGAACTCAGAATCGCTGTCACGCGCATCCTGAAAGCCACGCCAGCCATTCAGCAGAAAGTCGACGAGATTGCCGACATGCTGCACCTGATGGCGCATTTTTCCGGCATCACGTTTGACGAATAACCACTACGGCGAAACATCAACGCCATTAACCAGAAGGAGAGAAACCATGCACTTAAATCTGAACGAATCCAGCACCGAAGCCGGTATTTACGCGACCAGCGAGGCCGAGCGCGCGTACTGGCTGAGCCGCGAAAAGTCATACCTGACCGCGCCTGTCGAAATCGACGTTCACGCCTTCCATGATGCGCTGGGGCTGATGTACCCGATGAACTGGCGCAGCAGTGAGAACGGCGAGTGTGAAACCTTCATGCTGGCGGAAATGGTCTGCGGCAATGTGACCGAAATCTACGCGCGGATCGGTATCCGTTATTACCGGATGCGTGACTACAGCAACCTTGACCACGCGGAGATTCTGGCACGCGTTAAGGGGGAAATGCAGCGCCAGAAATGAAAAAGGCAGACTTTCGTCTGCCATATCCCGCCGGATTTATTCGCCTAGGAACGATGAATCCGGCCTCAACTAAAAGGAAACATGTATGAATCATTTCAGTAGAGCGTCGATTGTTACACCGACCGCCCTGTATGTCCAGATGCTTGAGGCGGAAAACGCACCTGTCAAAAAACAGGTGCGTATTAAACGCAGTGATATCGACCGTGACGACATCAGCGCCGAAATGCGGGCGCTGGGCCGTCACATAGCACACTGCCGGAAGAAGGGGGGCGCCGTTCGTATTCCTGCCATGCGCGGGAGTGAGTGGGGGCAAGTGTTACGCACGCTCGAACTGAAGCGGGCATTTAACTGATAACTGAGCCGCTCCTTACGGGGCGGCATTTAAGGAGGAACGATGTCTCAACTCAGTTTTGCCCGCTTCTTTGATCAGGCGAGAGAAGCCGCACCAGTAACACCCGCTAAACCCGTATTGCCCGCCGTGAATACGCAGCCGATACCGCACCGGATGATGACAATCGACCAGGCCCGCCGCCAGTTTATCAGCGTGTTCAGGGATACCGCCCGCAGCCTGCGCCGCTGGGAGGTATTCAGCGACTTTATCACGCTGGCCGCCAGCGAGCTGGATATGGCGCGGATAAGAACGCCGGAGAATATTGAGCAGAGCCGCAAAATCTGCGCGAAGTACAGCGAGAGCGATATCAGCAACCTGCATACGCTCTTCTGCCTGATGGTCTGCGCACTGGAGGCCAAATTCCACGACTTCCTCGGCGCGATCTTCATGGAGCTTGAGCTTGGCGACGACCGCAACGGACAGTATTTCACGCCGTATCACCTCCAGTCTTTGCTGGCAAAACTGCTGAGGCCAGAAATTGACGAGACGATATGCCGGGACGGGTTTGTGACCGTCAGCGATCCGGCAAGCGGGGCGGCGGGGATGATCATCGCATATGCCGAGCAGCTACTGGAGGCGGGTTTCAATCACTCTGAACATATGTTCGGTAGCTGCATTGATATCGATCCGATAGCGGCGGATATGGCATTCATCCAGCTTTCCCTGCTGGGTATTCCCGCCGAAGTGGTCACGGGTAATACGCTCACCATGCAGCTTAACAGGGTGCGGTACACGCCGGTGTACTACATCAACAATTTTGAAAAACGGCTGGAAGACCAGCGCCGAATCCGTGCCATGCGCGAATTTTTACGGACAATTAATAAGGCTGCATAGCCGTATGCAGGGCAGGGGAGAGGAGACCCCTGCCTCTTGCGCCGGACAAACACCACGCCCCTGCGGGGCGAACGGGAAGGGCCGCGCTGACGCGCCGCTCTTCATCGTTCCGCGTGGGGTATTTGTTCTTTTTCCCTGCATCAGCGCTGTCCGGTATTTCTTCAGCCTGGTGTTCTGGCTCCTGCTTTTCCCTGTCCTTTCCCTTCGGCTCTGTCCTGGCAGGGCCAAAACATGCAGGGCAAACACGATGGCCACGCTTCGGCTCCTGACCAGCAAAGCTGGCCAGTCGTCAGCCCCACTCCGCCAGTCAGCTGCTGACGCACCTGCCAGGCTCCGCCGAACTCGCAAAGCGGTTTCGGGCTGGCGCTAGGGTCTGATGGCAAACGTCAGGGGCAACAGCACAGCTTGCTGCGTCCGTAAACGGACGCGCCGCTTTCACCGTTCCGACGAATATCGTCGGAACTCTGCAGGCCGGAATAGCGATTCGCCGGTGGCGCTCCGCCATTCCGGGTGTGTTCATCCTCTCCCCGGTACTGGTTTCCCATCATGCGGTAAGCTCCCCGGCGGAGGGCTGGTCGTAGCACCGCCGTGTCGTCATCCAAGGGGTAAATAAACT
>NZ_JBEAII010000039.1:0-105558 GCF_040064515.1 Klebsiella sp. CN_Kp104
GCGCTGACGCTTACCGGGGCTACCAACCAAATGCCAAACCGTAGCCCGGATAAGGCGTAAGCCGCTATCCGGGGCCCCTCCCCGGTGGCGCTGACGCTTACCGGGGCTACCAACCAAATGCCAAATCGTAGCCCGGATAAGGCGCATCGCGCCGCTATCCGGGAAACCTCGCCTGCTGAGACCGAATCTTCACCGAATTGTAATCTGAACGACATCTGCGCCTTCTACTGTCTGGGCAGGACAGAGGAGGAGTCACTATGTTTAGTCTCGACAACGTTCTCGATGACCTGTGGCCTCAGGCGAGGCCCGCCCCCTGGCAGAAAAAGGTGTTGAAAAAGCTTCTGCATGAAGAAGAGTTCCAGCAATTTGCCGCCCGCCATCGTCACCTGAAAGGACTGGATACGGTCGAACAGGTCCTCGAACATCTCAACATCCGTTGCGCTATTCCGGCGCATGACCTCGAACAAATCCCCGAACATGGCCCGCTGGTGATTATCGCCAACCATCCGACCGGCACGCTCGATGGTCTCGCTCTGCTCTATGCGGTCTCCCGCGTGCGTCGCGATGTCAAAGTCGTCACTAACCGCATGCTGACCCATCTTGAACCGCTGAGCTCGCTGTTTATTCCGGTGGATAATATCAACGGCCGTACCGCCAAAGCGGCGCTGCAGCAGATGGACCAACAGCTTCAGCAGGGCGGCGTGCTGATCTTCTTCCCGGCGGGGGAAGTCTCGCGTCTGACCCGCCGCGGCATCCGTGATAAAAAATGGCATCCCGGCTTCATCAAGCTGGCGGCGAAATACCGCGCGCCTCTGCTGCCGGCGTGGATCCGCGCCCACAACAGCCCGCTGTTCTACGCCAGCGCCCTGCTCTCCAAGAATCTGCCGCTGCTGCTATTAATGCAGCAGATGTTTCGCCGCCGCGATAGCAGCTTGCCGTTACGCATTGGCCAGCAAATCGCGTGGTCATCGTGGCATCAGCCGCAGCTTTCCGCCCGCGAACTGGCGGACCGCTGCTACCGCCACGTCGAGCGCCTCGGTAAAGGACACCCCGGCCTGTTTAAAAGCGAAAGCGCGATCGCCCGCCCCGAAGACCGCGCGCTGCTCAAACGCGAGCTGGCAAAAACCGAATGTCTGGGCAAAACCGCCGACGGTAAGCTGATTTATCTGTGGCAGCGCAACGGCCAGGAAGAGGCGCCGCTGCTACGCGAACTGGGCCGTCTGCGGGAGATCGCTTTCCGGGCGGTCGGCGAAGGCAGCGGCAACCGCCGCGATATCGATAGCTACGATGATGACTATCTGCACCTGATTTTATGGGATGAAGAGGATCTGGAGATCGTCGGCGCCTATCGTTTTATGCCTACCGCCATACAACTGGAGAAACGGGGACTGGAGGGCATCTACAGCTACAGCCTGTTCCACTACGACGCGCGGATGGACGATATTCTGCAGCACGGGATTGAACTGGGGCGCAGTTTCATTCAGCCGCGCTACTGGGGACGCCGCGGGCTGGATTATCTCTGGTCAGGCATCGGCGCCTGGCTGGCGCGTAATCCGCACTATCGCTATCTTTTTGGCCCGGTCTCGATTTCCGGCGGCTTGCCGCCCGATGCCCGCGATTTGCTGGTCGCCTTCTACCGCTTATGGTTTCCGGCGACGCATCCGCTGGCCAAATCCCGTCGCCCCTACCCAGCTTCGCTACCCGAGGTGCTGGCGCAGTTTGGCGGCGAGGATTACACCGAAGACCTGACGCGGCTGAAGTCCCTGCTCGGCAACCTCGGCTGCGGCATCCCGCCGCTGTATAAACAGTACTCGGAAGTGTGCGAGCCGGGCGGCGTGCAGTTTATCGATTTCGGCAGCGACCCGGACTTTAATCACTGCGTCGATGGGCTGGTGCTGGTGGATTTAACCTACCTGAAAGCCAACCGCTACCAGCGCTACATCGGCGCGCATCTCTAGCCGTTTATCCCGCCCGGTAGAACGGCTTATCACCAAGAATTGTCGCGCGGTGCATGATGCGCCGCTGCGGCAGATAGTCGGCGTTGGCGTAATGCTGCGTCACCCGGTTATCCCAAATCGCCACATCGTTCGGCTGCCAGCGCCAGCGCACCTGGAATTCCGGTTTTGTGACGTGAGCAAACAGGAAATTCAGCAACGCCTCGCTCTCTTTCTCGCTGACATCCACAATACGGGTGGTAAACCCTTCATTGACGAACAGCGCCTGCTTACCGGTTACCGGATGGGTACGTACCACCGGGTGCAACAGCGGCGGGTTCTTCGCCACCGCCTCACGCCAGCGCTGATGCTCCGCTTCCGTCTTGTTGTACTTGTACTCCTGGAACGATTTGCGGAAATCGTGCTCCGCGCGTAACCCGCTCAACAGTTGGCGAAACGGTTCAGAGAGCGCCTCCCAGGCGGCAATACCGCTGGTCCACAAGGTATCGCCGCCGGTAGAAGGTAACTCCTTCGCCGCCAGAATCGCCCCTGCCGGCGGCGTGTCGATAAAGGTCACGTCGGTATGCCAGTTATCGTTGTCCGGCGGATTATCGTTATGGGTATCCAGCACGATAATTTCGTCAACGCCCGGCGCATGCGGATAGACCGGATGAATATGCAAATCGCCAAAACGTAACGCCAGATCGCGCTGCTGTTGCGGGGTGATATTTTGCTCGCGCAGGAACACCACCTGATGGCGCAGCACCGCGTGGTATAGCTGCTCAAACTGATTGTCGCTTAACGGACGGGTCAAATCGGCTCCGGCCACCTGCGCGCCAATATACGGCCCCAACGGGGTAATGCTCAGACGTTCACTCATTGTACTTCTCCATGCCAGGGCGTCAGGCGGCGCTGCAACGCGCGCAGTCCCAGTTCCAGAACAAATGCGATTATCGCAATCACCGCGATCCCGGCTAACACCACATCGGTCGCCAGGAATTCACCGGCGGATTGCACCATAAAACCTAAGCCGCGAGTGGCGGCAATCAACTCCGCCGCCACCAGCGTCGACCAACCGACGCCAAGGCCAATGCGCAGGCCGGTGAGAATTTCCGGTAGCGCGCCCGGCAGGATCACCAGCCACAGCACCTGAGCGCGACTGGCCCCTAAAGACTGTGCGGCGCGAACGCGGACCTGCTGCGCGCTTTTAACCCCCGCCAGCGTCGACATCACTACCGGGGCGAAAATAGCCAGATAGATCAGTAAGATTTTCGGCGTTTCGCCAATGCCGAACCAGATGATCACCAGCGGCAGCCACGCCAGCGGCGGTACCGGACGATACAGTTCGATCAGCGGGTCGAGGATCCCGCGTACCGTTGGGCTCAATCCCATGGCGATCCCCACCGGCACGCCGACGATCGCCGCCAGCACCAGCGCGATGGCGATACGCGTCAGGCTCGCCGCCAGATGCTGCCACAGGGTCGCGTCCATAAAGCCTTGCGGCCCGGCAATGGTCAGTAGCTTCTGTAATACCTGCCACGGCGAGGGTAAAAACAACGGGCTAATCAGCTGCAACGCGGTCACCGCCCACCAGATAGCCAGCAATACTGCCAGCGTCGCTACGCTAAGGGTCAGCTGCCGTGAAAGCGGCCAGCGCCATTTCAGCGCGCGCTGGCGCGGTTTATCATTGAGGACCACGCTCATGAGAAAGCCTCCCGTTGTTCGAACACCCTGCTAAGCACATATTCGCGCTGGGCGATAAATTGCGGATCCGATTTAATGCTGCGGCAGGATTCACCGGCGACAAAACGGCGGCCAAACTCCAGCGGCAGGCGTTCCTGCACCCGCCCCGGCCCCGGCGACAGCAGCACCAGCTCGCTGGCCATAAATACCGCTTCTTCGATATCGTGGGTAATTAACAGCACCTGCTTACCGGTTTCATGCCACAGGCGCAGCAGCAGGGTTTGCATCTGCTCGCGAGTAAAGGCATCCAGCGCGCCGAAGGGCTCATCCAGCAGCAGAAGCTGCGGATCCGCCGCCAGCGCGCGCGCAATACCGACACGCTGGCGCTGGCCGCCGGAAAGCTGCCAGATAAAGCGTTTTTCCGCCCCCTGCAGGCCGACTTTTTTTAACATCTGCGCGGCGATTTCCCGGCGTTGGGTCTTTTCCACCCCCGCCAGCTGTAGTCCCAGCGCGACGTTATCCAGCACGTTGCGCCACGGCAGCAGGCCTTCATTTTGAAACACCACGCCGCGATCGGCGCCCGGCCCGTCGATGCGGCGGCCTTCAAGGGTGATGCTGCCGTGCTGATAGGGCACGAATCCGGCAATCAGGTTCAGCAGCGTGGTTTTGCCGCAGCCGGAGGGGCCCAGCACCACCAGCAGTTCGCCGCTGTCCAGCGTCAGGTTGATATCCGCCAGCACTGGTTTACCGCCATAATCAGCGGAAAGATGCGAGATTTGCAGCATCAGAGCCTCCTTTTATTTCACGAAACGGTCGGTAACGAACTGGCTATAATCGGTTCCTGCGGCCGGCACTTTGCCCTGCTCTTCGAGGAATTTCGCGGTATCGATAATCGCCTGGTTCACCGGGCCGTTAAGCTCCTGCGCCTGCTGGGCGGCGGTAAGATAGGTATTGCCTTTGACTAACACCGGCACATCCGCCTCCGGCACGCCGCTCAGTCGCGACAGCTTGCTGAGATTTTCCGGCTGCTTCAGCCACGCCTCCGGGTTGGCGATATAGGGCTGCTGCGCGTCGATGGCGCTTTTAGCGAAAGCTTTCACGATTTCCGGATGCTGCTCGGCAAAGTCTTTACGTACGACCCAGACATCCAGCGTCGGCGCGCCCCATTGCCCCACCTGCGCGGAGTCGGTCAGCACCTTGCCCTCTTTTTCCAGTTCGTTAACGGCTGGCGCCCACACGTAAGCGCCATCGATATCGCCGCGCTGCCAGGCGGCAATAATCGCCGGCGGCTGCAGGTTGATAATCTGTACCTGGCCCGGTTTGATTCCCCAATGTTTCAGCGCGGAAAGCAGGCTGTAGTGGGTGGTCGAAATAAACGGTACCGCAATGCGTTTGCCAATCAGATCTTCCGGCTTAGTGATATCTTTCTTCACCACCAGCGCTTCGGAATTCCCAAGCTTTGAGGCCAGCAGGAACACTTCAATCGGTACTTGCTGAGTGGCGGCCACCGCCAGCGGGCTGGAGCCGAGGTTGCCGATTTGCACATCGCCTGAGGCCAGCGCGCGTACGATGCTGGAGCCGCTGTCGAATTTACGCCAGTCAACGGTGGCGCCGCTGGCTTTGGCGAAGGTGTTATCCGCCTGGGCGACTTTCGCCGGTTCAGCGGAGGTTTGATAGGCGACGGTGACGTTAACCGCCTGCGCCTGGAAGGCAGCGAAAGCCAGCGCCGCCAGAAGAGTAATTCGCGATGTGAATGCCATAGTGTCTGCTTCCCCTTAGTTGTTATGGGTGCAGTATTTCCGGCATCAGCGTGGAGATGAAGTAATTAAAAATTCTGCCTAATAGCGAATCGTTTTTAGAAGAAAAGCGGGATTAGATAGTTAAAAACAGGGATTAAAGAAATGGATTCCCCCGGCTCGCGGTACTGGTAGCCCGGATCAGGCGCGGAGCGCCGCCATCCGGGGGGCAAGAAATACAGGTGTTAGCGGCCCGCCGCCAGCGCGGCGATATCCTGCGGCGTGGTGCGACAACAGCCGCCAATCAGCCTGGCGCCAGCCGCCAGCCACTGCGGCAAATAGGCCGCAAGCGTCGCGCAGGCTTCACCGTGATGATGCCAGGTCTTGGTCAGCGCATCATAGTGCTCGCCGGAGTTAGGATAGACCACCAGCGGCAGCGACGTCAGGCTGTGCAGATGCTGCAGCGCGGCGGTGGTATTTTCCAGCGCGATACAGTTAATCCCCAGCGCCAGCACCTGGGGATTATCGGCCAATACCGCAACAACCTCGCGCAGCGGCGTGCCGTCACTGAGATGTTCGGCGTCGCGCAGGGTCAACGAGAACCAGGCGCGGGCGCGCGGGTAGTCACGCAGCAGCGCCGCCAGGGCCGTGATTTCGGCAAACGACGGTAGCGTTTCACAGGCCAGCAGGTCCGCCCCGGCATCCAGCAGCGCTTCGACGCGCGGGCGGTGGAACGCCTGAAACGCCTCCGCGCTGCGCTGATAATCGCCGCGATACTCAGAGCCATCCGCCAGATACGCGCCATACGGCCCGACCGACCCGGCCACCAGCAACGTTCCCGCCTGCGGGTTTTCCGCCAGATACGCCTCGCGGGCTTTACGCGCCAGCTCGACGCTTTTACCTATCAGCGCCTTCGACTGCGCCTCATCCAGCCCGCGGGCGGCAAAGCCTGCCGGCGTTGCCTGATAGCTGGCGGTGATCGCCACCTGTGCGCCAGCGCGGAAATAGTCGAGATGCACATCGCGGATCAGCTGCGGATTCTCCAGCAGTACCTTCGCCGACCATAAACTATCGGCCAGATTGCAGCCGAGCGCTTCCAGCTCCGTCGCCATCGCGCCATCCAGCAGCACGAACGGTTGCGTTTCAAGGATTGCGGTTAGCGGATTATTCTGCGGCATGTTGCGGCTCCTGAGTTAATTTCCGTGTACGAGTCAGATAGTAAGCACCATAACACAGCGCGACGAACGGGATCCCGCACCACAGCGCAATACTCTGGCTTGGGTCAAAGGCCAGCCCCACGCAGGCCACCAGGCAGAGGACAAACCCCAGCACCGGCACCAGCGGATACCACGGCGCGCGATAGTGCAGCTCGCTTAAGGCTTTGCCCTGTTGCAGATGGCGGCGGCGGAAGACAAAATGCGACGCGCAGATGCTCAGCCATACCGCGACCACCGCAAAACCGGAAATCGCCGACAGCGCAACAAACACCGTATCCGGCGCGACTACGCTGGAAAACAGCGCCAGCACGCCGCCCAGCATGCTCACCGTCAGCGCGGTTAGCGGCACGCCGCGTTTATTCACTTTGGCAAAGCAGGCTGGCAACGTCTTCTCATTTGATAGCGACCACAGCATCCGTCCGGAGGCATACAGGCCGGAGTTGGCCGCCGACAAAATCGCGGTCAGGATCACGAAGTTAAAAATATCCGCCGCATAAGGAATGCCGACCTTTTCAAACACCAGTACGAACGGGCTTTTTTCCACCCCCGCCTGCTGCATCGGGATTAACGCGGCGAGCACGAAAACGGTGCCGATAAAGAAAATAATCAGCCGGGCAATAGTGGTGCGGATCGCGACCGGAATCACCTGATGCGGGTTTTGCGTCTCACCGGCGGCAATACCGATAAGTTCGGTGCCCGAGAAAGCGAAGTTCACCGCCACCATGGTCATCAGGATCGGCAAGCCGCCATGGGGGAACCAGCCTTCGGCGGTGATGTTATGCAGCCCTGGCACCGGTGAACCGTCGGTCAGCGGAATAAAGCCGAAGATGGCCGCGCCGCCGAGAATAATAAAAGCAATGATGGTGATCACTTTGACCAGCGAGAACCAAAATTCGCCTTCGGCAAAGAAGCGGGTAGAGATAACATTCAGGGCGAAAATCACCGCGCAGAAAATCACGCACCAGACCCACACCGGCACCTGCGGGAACCAGTACTGCATACAGAATCCGGCGGCGGTAAAGCTCGAGCCGAGCGCCACGGTCCAGGTCAGCCAGTAGAGCCACGCCACGGTATAGCCGGTCGCCGGGCCGAGATAACGCGCGGCATACACGTGAAAGGCGCCGGTTTCCGGCATCGCCACCGACAGTTCGCCAAGACACTGCATCACCAGCCAGACCACCAGCGCGCCGATCAGATACGCCAGCAGCGTGCCCGCCGCGCCGGTGGTCGAGATAATATAGCCGGTATTGAAGAATAACCCTGTGCCAATGACGCCGCCCAGCGAGAGCATAATCAGGTGGCGCGTTTTCATGGTGCGCTTAAGTTGCCCACCTTGTTGTTGTGATGTTGTTTGCATATTGCCTTCTTTATGTATGGACGTCTAAACATCCAAATGAAGGTCATTTATACCGTGACGGCGGGGAAATTGCAAAACGGGGATGGGAAAAAAACAGGGCGAACAGGAGTAGGAGCCTGGGTTTAAAGCTGCTTGGGCTGCGGAGCCTCTCCTTTTTACCGCAACCGCAAGCAGCCTTCGGCTACACAGAGCACACCTCGTTCCAGTAGGCTTCGCGCGTCCAGCGCCGCTCAGTATGTTTTGTCATGGCGAAACCACCGGGTTTCCACGTTGCCGAGATCCACGCCATACAGGCTGGCGACCGGCAAGATCGCCTCCATCATCCGTTGACCATCTTGCTGCCCGGCTTCTCCGTTAGATAAAAAAGCCAGCCAGCCGGTAATCCGTTGCCACAGCGCTACTTTCATTTCTCCTCCATCGGTCGGGTTTGCGTTGTTGTTATTTCAACCACAATCGCCGACGGGCGGGAAATATCAATTCCGAATTTGTAATCCTGGAAGATGCATATTAGCCGCTGCGCTTCGGTGACTAACCCCTTCCTGTAAAAGCGATTTGATTAACGGCAATATCCCCATTTTTATTAAGAGATTTTGGTTATAGATAAGAATTTTTTCTTCTTTGCCGGACGAGGCGCTTTTGTGGGAGCGTGATAAACACAAAACAAAACAGGGATTCAGGGGAATGATGATGCATAAAACTTATACCAAAATCGCTTTTGCGCTGGGCGCGCTGCTGCTGACCGCCCAGGTTCAGGCCGACCAGTTAGCCGATATCAAAGCCGCCGGGGTGGTGAAGGTCGCCACCTTCGACGCTAACCCGCCGTTTGGTTCCGTGGATGCCAAAACCCATCAACTGGTGGGTTACGACGTCGATTTCGCGCAGGCGCTGGCGAAATCTCTTGGCGTCAAGCTTGAGCTGGTGGCCACTAACCCGGCTAACCGTATTCCTCTGCTGCAGTCCGGTAAGGCCGACCTGATCGTCGCCGATATCACCATTACCCCGGAGCGTGCGCAGGTCATTGATTTCTCAACGCCCTACTTTGTGACCGGCCAGCAGTTCCTGGTTCCGGCTAAGTCGCCGGATAAACTGGATGACTACAGCAAAGCGCGCATCGGCGCGGTAAAAGGCACCACCGGCGAACAGGCGCTGCACCAGCGCTTCCCGCAGTCGCGGGTGCTCTCCTATGACGATATTCCATTGGCGCTGACCGCCCTGCGAAACGGCAACGTGCAGGCGATTACCCAGGACAGCACCATTCTCGCCGGGCTGCTGGCGGGCGCGCCGGATAAAGCCAACTTTAAAATTCTGCCGGATTTGCTGAGCAAAGAAGAGATTGGCGTCGGCGTGAAAAAAGGCGAACCGGCGCTGCTGAAAGCGGTAAACGACGAGCTGGTTAAGCTGGAAAAATCCGGCCAGGCGGCGAAAATCTACGACACCTGGTTTGGCCCTGGCACCGCCTCTCCGCAACCGCGCGCCTTTACCATAGAAGCGAAATAACCCAGATGTTTTCCGCCTTATTTTCACGCTCCGCGGCTTCGGCCGCGGATTTCTCGCATCTGCAGCAGGCCAGTATTACCTTTCGCGACGTGGTTAAACGCTACGGCGATCATCAGGTACTAAACGGCGTTAATTTAACGGTCAATCCCGGCGAAGTGGTGGCGATCCTCGGGCCATCAGGATCGGGTAAATCAACGCTGATCCGCCTGATCAACCAGCTTGAATCGTTAAGCGGCGGCGAGATCCTCATCGATGGCAAACCGACCCGCCGCCTGACCGGCAACGCGCTGCGCCAATTGCGCAGCCGGGTCGGCTTCGTTTTTCAGCAGTTCAATCTCTACGCTCACCTGACGGCGCAGGAGAATATTACCCTCGCGCTGGAGCGCGTGCACGGCTGGCAACACGATGCCGCCCAAAAGCGGGCGCTGGAATTACTCACCCAGGTCGGCCTCACGGATAAAGCGCGGCAGATGCCCGCTCAGCTCTCCGGCGGCCAACAGCAGCGCGTCGCCATCGCCCGCGCCCTTGCCTCCTCGCCGCAAATCATCCTGTTTGATGAACCAACCTCGGCGCTGGATCCGGAGATGATCGGCGAAGTGCTGCAGGTGATGAAAGCCCTGGCCCACAGCGGTATCACCATGGTGGTGGTCACTCACGAGATGCAGTTTGCCCGCGAAATCGCCGATCGGGTGGTGTTTATCGACGGTGGCGAAATCCTCGAAACCGCGCCGCCGGCGGAATTTTTCGCCCGCCCGCAGCATGCCCGTACCCGCCGTTTTCTGCAGAAGGTGCTCGACCCGCTACATCAGGAGAGCGTTGAGTGATGGCGATTCTCGACTGGCATGGCGTGCTCAGCGGGCAGCCGCTGCAGTGGATTATCTCCGGTTTTCTCACTACCATCTGGGTCAGCGTGGCCGGGATACTGCTGGCCACCGCGCTGGCGGTGCTACTGCTGGCGCTGCGTCTCGGCGGCGGAGGCCCCGGCCGCTGGCTGGTGGCGGCGTGGGTATCGCTGTTTCGCAATACGCCGCTATTGGTTCAACTGCTGTTCTGGTACTTCGCCGCCTGGAACCTGCTGCCGCTGGCGGCGCGCGATTTTATCAACGACTCCCATAGCTGGTCGATTCTACCGGGCGACGTCTGGTGGCTGACGCCGGAATTTCTCTGCTCAATGTGGGGGCTCGGCGTATTTACCTCGGCATTTCTGGTGGAAGAGATTGCCGCCGGGTTGCGCGCCGTGAGCCACGGCCAGCGCGAAGCGGCGCTGTCGCAGGGATTTAGCCCGTGGGGGGAATTACGTTTTATTCTGCTGCCGCAGGGGCTGGCTAACGCCTGGCAGCCGATTGTCGGCCAGTACCTGAATCTGATGAAACTCTCTTCGCTGGCCAGCGGTATTGGCTTCGCCGAGCTCACCTACCAGGTACGGCAAATCGAGAGCTATAACGCCCATGCGCTGGAGGCCTTTGCTGTCGGCACCGCACTATATCTTGCGCTAGGGATCGTTATGGGACTGGCGCTGACGCGCTTCGGTCCAGGATATCGTCAGCCACGGAGCGCACAACATGAACGCTAACCTCGCGGTGATCGCCGACAACCTTGATTATCTGCTGTGGGGACGGCTGGCGGAAGGCCAACCCGGCGGCGTGGCGCTCACCTTACTGATGGCCATCGGCGCGACCGCGCTGGCGCTACCGGGCGGTATTCTGCTAGCCTGCGCCGCCTGGCGCTACGGCGGAGCGGTCCGTCGTCTGCTATTCCTGTGGGCGGAAATTATTCGCGGTATCCCGCTGATCTTCGTTATTTTCTGGCTGTGGTATCTGCTACCGATGCTGACCGGCGGCGATCTGCCGGGCGCAGTAACGGTCACCCTGGCGCTGGCGTGGTTCACCGCCGCCTCGGTGATGCACTCGGTGCTGGCGGGGCTGCGCGCCCTGCCCGGCGGCCAGCATGAAGCGGCGCTGACGCAGGGCTTCACTCCTGGCCAGACGTTACGCTTAATCCTGCTACCGCAGGCGCTGCGCAACGTCCAGCCGTCGCTGGTCGGCATTTTTATCGGCATGCTGAAGGACACCTCGCTGGCGTTTATCGTCAACGTGCCTGAACTCACTACCGTCGCCGGGCAGGTCAATAACCGGGTGCAAATCTACCCGCTGGCGATATTCGTCTTTACCGGCGCGGTTTACTATTTACTGTGCTGCGCCCTCAGCCAGCTGGCGAGCCGCCGTTTTACCAGGCGTAGCGCTGACAGGCGCTTCGCAGCCGATTGAGAAACAGCCGGGCATTGGCGGTGAGCGCCGATTTTTGCGACCACACCGCGCAATACTGCGCCGCCGGGAGCGTGGATACCGGCAGCGTGACCAGCTTTTCGCCAAGCTGCAGCGGCTGGTTCATGGCGCGCGCGACGATGGTCAAATAATCGGATTCCAGTACCATCTGCAAACCGACAATGACCGAGTCGGTGCGCAGCGGGGTAATCGACACCTGGCGATAAAAGTGGATCAGCTCGTTTTGTAACTGCTGGTAGTAGCCCATCGGCGACTCCGGCAACAGCCAGCGGGCTTTACGCAGCGCCAGCAGATCGCTCTCTTGCGCCAGCGGATGCCCCTTGCGCGCGATGACGCAGAACGGCGCGGTAAACAGCGGTTCCAGCATCACCCCTTCCGGCGGATGCATCGGGTCGACCGATCCGATCGCCAGGTCTATCTCTCCGCTGCGGACGCCCGGCAGCAGCGACGAAAGCTGCCCCTCTTTCACCGTCA
This sequence comes from Klebsiella sp. CN_Kp104, assembly GCF_040064515.1. Classification (NCBI taxonomy): domain Bacteria; kingdom Pseudomonadati; phylum Pseudomonadota; class Gammaproteobacteria; order Enterobacterales; family Enterobacteriaceae; genus Klebsiella; species Klebsiella sp. CN_Kp104. The sequence goes on from NZ_JBEAII010000039.1 coordinate 12,184, forward strand.
TCTGCACCTGCGGCAGCGCCTGCTTAAACCCTTCGGCCACTTGAGGAAATACCGTCAGGGCAATCAACGACGAAAAGCCGACCGTCAGCCGACCGTGGGTGACATGGTTAATCTGTTCCACCTCATCCGCCGCGCGCCGCAGCTCCTCCAGCACCCACTCCGCGCGCTGTAAGAAAGCGATTCCCGCTTCGGTCAGGGCGACGCCTTCTTTACTGCGCAGAAAAAGTTGCGTACCGAGGATTTGCTCCAGCTCACGTAATGTCCGGCTCAGCGCCGGCTGCGATTGCCCCAGTTCACGCGCCGCCGAACGGATGCTGCCGCTGCGCGCCACCTGCCGTAGCGCCTGCAGCTGGTTTAATTTGGGAAGATATTTCACCGCTCACCCCTATCAGAAAAAAGCATCACCTATAGAAAAATTATATCTTCCCGCCGCGCGGGTAAAGCCTGAGGATGCAGTAGGGGATTCCCCCACGACAACACATGCAACCATGAGACACCGGGCGGAAAAAAATGAAAAGTCAGTCTCAGATGATCTTCTTACTGTTTATCGGCTACGTGGTCGTTTATATCGACAAAACCGTCACCGGCTTCGCGCTGCTGCCTATCGAAAAGGAGTTCGGGCTCAACGCCGAACAACTGGGCTACATTACCGGCATCTTTTTTCTCGCCTATTCGCTGTTTCAGGTGCCGGCGGGCTGGCTTAACGATCGTATTGGCTACAAAACGATGCTCGTGCTGTCGCTGGCGGCGCTGGGGATATTCGCGCTGTGCTTTGGCCTGCTGGGAGCGAGCTTCGGCCTGCTGCTGCTGTTCCGCTTTCTGTCAGGCGTCGGCCATTCAGGCTATCCCTGCTCCTGCGCCAAGGCGGTGGTAAGCAACTTCACTCTGGAACAACGTACCTTCGCCCAATCGATATTGCTGTCGTCAGCGGGACTGGCGATGACCATTGGGCCGATTATCGCCGTTAACGCACTGGCGCAGCTCGGCTGGCATCTGTCGTTCACCGTACTGGGGATCGTGGCCTGCGCCATCGCCCTGCTGATCGCCCTGCGCGTGCCGCGCCGGCAACCGACGGCGGTGGTCGCGAAACAGAGCGCCGCGGGCGCCGCCCTGTGGCGTAACCCCACGGTAATCCTGCTCTTTCTGGCTATCTTTTGCGTCAATATTCCCAGCTATGGCCTGATGGCCTGGCTACCGAAATTTTTTGTTCAGAGTATGGGGATGTCGCTGTCTGCATCCGGCTACGTGGTGGCCGCGGGCGGTCTGGGGATCTGGATCTCATCGCTGGGTACCGGCTGGCTGGTGGGTAAATATTTTCTCAATCGCGAACCGCTGGTCATCGCGATTAGCGCGCTAATCAGCGCCGTGGCGATCTTCGCTATCTTCCATGCCCGGACGCCGCTGACCGCCAGCCTGCTGCTGTTTATCGGCGAAATTTTCCTGATGTCGACCTTCGTCACCGCCTTTACCCTGCCGATGAAGCGCCTGCCGGAAAATATGATGGGCTCGGCTATCGGTCTGATTAATACCGGCGGTACTCTCGGCGGCTTTGTCTCGCCGATCGTCATTGGCTATCTGGTGGAGAAAACCCACGGTTACGCCAGCGCTTTCCTGTTTCTTTCACTGGCGATGGTTTGCTCCGCGCTGGCGGTGCTGCCGCTCATGAAACGTAAAACCGTCGTCAGTCAGCCCGTTATTGATTGAAGGAGTCACTGATGCATCACGCCACTGAACAATTCATTTCCGCCGCGGCCGAGGAAGCGCTGCGCTGGCGTCGCCATATCCACGCCCATCCGGATCTGTCGTTTAACGAGAAGCCGACCGCCGATTACATCGCCCGCGAGCTGGCGCTATTTTCCGGCCTCGAGATAAGCCGCCCGCTGGAAAATAGCGTGATTGCCGTACTGCGCGGCGCGCATCCGGGCCCGATGTGGGCGCTGCGGGCCGATATCGATGCCCTACCGCTCCAGGAAGAGAGCGGAGAAGCATTCTGCTCAACGAAGCCCGGTGTAATGCACGCCTGCGGTCACGACGCGCATACCGCGATGCTGATGGGGGCGGCGAAAGTCTTGTGCCAGCTTCGCGAACAGCTGCACGGCAGCATTAAATTCATCTTCCAGCCCGCGGAAGAGGTGCCGCCGGGCGGGGCGCGTGAGCTGGTTGAGCTAGGCGTGGTTGACGATGTCGAACATATTTTCGGCCTGCATGTTTTCCCCACCAGCCCGGTTGGCGTGATTACCCTGAAAGAGGGAGTGTACGTCGCTTCCAGCGATAACTTTGATATCACCATTCGCGGCAAAGGCGGCCACGGCTCGATGCCGCAGCACTGTATCGATCCGGTGACCATCGGCGCGGAAGTGGTCGGCGCGCTGCAGCAGATCGTCGCCCGCCATATCGACCCGGCCAGCGCGCCAGTGCTGACTATCGCCACTTTTCAGGCCGGCGATAGCTATAACGTGATCCCCGACAGCGCGCGCCTGGCCGGGACGCTGCGTACCCATAGCCAGCAGGTGCGCGAGGCGGTACCGCCGCTGATGGCGCGGATTATCGACGGCATCACCGCCGCCCACGGCGCCAGCTACGAAATCAAATGGCAGCAGGGCTATGCGGTGGGAAACAACCACGACGCCACCAATCATATCGCCCGCGAAGCCATAGCCCGCCACTTCCCGGCAGGCACGCTACAGCTGCAGGATAAGGCGCTATTCGGCAGCGAGGATTTCTCCTCCTATCAGGAGAAAATCCCCGGAACCTTCCTGTTTATCGGCTGCGGCAATGCGCAAAAAGGGGCGACGTGGAACGTGCACAACCCGCATTTTCGCATCGACGAAGATGCGCTGGCGGTCGGCATTAAGACCCATATCGCGCTGGTGAGTGAGTTGCTGAACGAGGAATAATTCAGGCGATTGCCCGGCTATTTCACCGGGCAATCATTGCTGATTTTAATAAATTTCTCGTTATAGATAATGTAGTGGTTGCCGGGCTTACGCAGCGACGGCTGGCGAACGACATCGCCGGGGCGCAGATACCAGGCGTCACCCTCCTCTTCCGTGGTGTCGCATCCCGGTTTTATCAGCAGCTTAAACCAGGTATTGCCGGTATTACTGACGCTCCCCGCCGCTTTATCGAACGCCCATTTAAACTGAACCTGCCGCGGGCGTACCACCAGAATGGTATCCATCACCACCACCGGCTCCATGCTGATCTGCCCGCCCGCCGGGGCGCGCATCACCAGGTTGCGGGTGGGAATTTCACGAAACGAGACCCGATAGTAGCGTTCGCGGTTATCCTTCGGCCCGTGATAATAGAACTTAAAATATTCGCTTTCACCCGCCTGCAGCGTCAGCTGGCGCGGGGCGAACAGCAGTTCGCCGTCCGCCGGGCGGGCACGAACCTCATGGCCGCCGGGCCGGTCGATACCCACCACCGACACCCGATATAGCCGCGCGCTTTTATTGTTGTTAATCACCCTTTTCGCCGCAAACTCAGCGTCAGAGGCCAGCGAAAAGGTCAGATTACCGACAGAAATCGCCTGCGCCAGCGGCGCGGCCAGCAGCCACAGGCTCGCCAGCGTCAGCTTAATTAATGTTACGCCACGTCGCCTGGACATGAATCTCTCCTGAAGCGCTGACCTCGCCAAACCAGCCGTTGTCGGTGATGGTGCGCAGCGAGATAGGATCGTCCATGGCAATCGAAAAGCGCACCGTTGTTTTATCCATCTGCCCCACATCGCCGGAAATATCAGTCCACGGCGTGGTCAGCCATAGCGCATCGGTCATGTCGTGCCAGCTATTGTCGCAGCCGGCGTCGTAACTTTTCGTCGCCCCGCTTTGGGTAATGAAAGAGAGCGACGCCGGGAATGGCACCTGCGCGGTACCGTCCGCCGAGCTGAACAGGCAATACGAGCGCCCGCTAATCGCCTGTGACGGGCCGGTAACTTTAATCAACACCTCATCGGCGGCGGTTTTGCCGCTGGTGGTGACGATGTAGCCGAAATCCAGCGCCGGTTCGCCGCTGCCGACGTAACCCTCACGTGACGGCGCCGAAGTGTACTCATCGGAGATAATGCTGATGCTGAAATCACGCGGTTTGATAATTAACGTATTCGAAGTAGAAAACTCATACCAACCTGACTCTGGTGAAGTCGTATTCTGAAAACGGAAGTTAAACAAATCTTTAGTGTTAATGTCGCTTATACCCAACGCCACCATCTGCTTAAAGAAGTTGCTCGAGAAAAAGACGTAGATCGCATCCGAACTCTTCATTTCGTTGAACGTGTAGTAATAAGCCGTATTGCTCACCGGTTTCCACGAGCTGCCGTTGAGACTGAACTGCATATCGTACGCCCCGACGGCCGACGCCAGCGATGAGTTAGCGATTGCCGGGAAGATATGTATCGAGGTATTGCTCAAGCCATTGGTTTGCAAATTATAGTTGACCATTTTGCAGCTTAAACCCGCACGGCTACCAATAGTCTGCGTCTGGCAATCGGCATTTCCTTCGCCCAACGTCGGTACGCCATCGCTGTTAATAAATACTTCTGCCAGAGAGTGGGTGTTGATGAGCCTGAGATTCGCCGCTTTGGTGTGAGTAACGTTACGGACGTACCAGTTACCTGATGCCTGATCTTTACAGCGCTGGCCGAGGCTTGCATCGTAAGCCACGGATGTCTGACAGGCATTAATGGTCATCGTAAAGCTACCGCCAACCGGCATCTGTTGTAGATACTGATAGAAAGCATCAGACATCATGCCGTGCATCCACTTAGCGCCGCCGCTGGTTACCGTCGCGCCATAAAAACCGCTAGCGTCGGTAGTCTGCGGCTGAATCAGGCTGGTCGCCATATCGCAGCCGCCATACCAGTTAATACAGCGTAGCCCCAGCAGCGGATGGGATACCGGGGAATTTTCCAGCCACATGTCGAACTTCCAGTTTGCATTGAGCCCGGTGTTATAGCCGTTATCGATATAACCCAGGCTCTGCTGATAAATCGTGCCTGATCCGTTGTATTTTAAACCCGTCCAGCGGTTTGCACCGGTCATACGCGGATCCAACGCGCCGCCAGGGGTGACGAAGAAGTTATCATCAGAGTTGTTTTCAACGAAGACGAATTCGCGCGCTGGCGCATCGCTCCAGGTGGTTTTCGAGATCGCGGCATAAGTTTGCGATATCGACAGTTCCGCGAGCATCGCTACCATCAGAGCTAGCCACTTAGCTTTCATTACCTTCTCCTGTCTGCTGCACCGCCGCCCATGAAGAGAGACCGCTGCATACTACGTCCCCTACCCACACCGCGCCGCGCGCCTGGCTGAGCTCCAGCGCCACTTCACAGGTTTTATTTCCGCCGTAGCTAAAATCAATGGTGGGATATTTTTTATCGACATCCATGACAAATTCACCGTTCTCATCGGTGCGGGTGCGCCCGATATGGTTATTAATGCGCGCGTTCGCCAGCAGCGTGCCGTCTTCGGCGCGGATGCGCCCGGAGACGGTGACCATTTGCTTCACTTCCGGCTCGATCACCGCCACGTTACCGGGATAAAGCGTCAGGTGACTCTTACGACCGCTGACAATGTCGTAGCTGTCGAGCGAGTTTTTACTGTTCTGCAGTTCGACTTCATAGCGGCTGTACGGCGAAAGCGGCAGGTAGTTGCGTTTACCGCTGAGCTGCACGATGCGCCCGTTAACCTTAGCGCTGAGCTTGCCGTCGTCTTCCAGACCGGTATTGAAGATCACCCCGGCATTGCCATCGGTTCTCCCGCTGGCGGCGATATTTTTCCCCTGCCAGCCGACGCTGCCGCTGGCGGTCAGGTTGGTATTCACGTAGCCGTCGGCGCCGCTGTTGACGTTCAGCGTGCCGTTGGTGTAGCGCGTTTCGAACTGCGTATAAGCGCCGCCGCTTAAGGTTTTGTCGTCGCCGGTATCGCCGGAAATCGCCCGCGAAATATTGGCGCCGACGGTTCGAATCGCCCCTTCATTAAACTGCTTACGCGCCGAAATGTTGGCCATGGTATAGCCGTTCTGATGGGTCATCCCGGCGCTGAACCAGTTGCCCAGCGGCAGAGATAAATCGAGGGCGATATATTTCCCGGTGTTGGCGTTGCTATCGCCGTTGTTATAGCGCTGTAAGCCCGCGCGCAGGCCTAGCGAGCCAAAAGAGCCGCTATAAATCGTCTGGTAATAATCCGCCGTGTAGTAATGACTGTTGTAGCGGCGGTCATCGTTGTAGCTGATGCTAAAAGTGCCTAGTTTTGACCACAGGGCGTTCAGGTTCAGCGTGCCGCCGATCGCCCGGTTGTCGGCATCGCTGCGGCGCAGCTTATCGCCGATAACGGTCTTTTCCTGGTTAATCCACAGCGAGCTAAAGCCGCCGGGTAAGGTGGCGCTGACGCTGCCGATGCTGCTCCAGGAGCTGTCGCTGGCCAGCATGTTTTGCAGGTTGATATTCACCGCCTCGGTCAGCGGCAGCGTGATGCGCGTTTCGCCGACGGCATTGTTATCATAACCGTAGCCGGTGGCCGCCCAACTGAGCGTGCTCAACGATCCGGAAGCCGATGCCCCCGCCAGCCAGCTCTCTTTCGCCGGCTGCGTCTTTTTACCGCTTTCCGACCAGCGGTCCATATGGAAACTGCCGCCCCAGATTTGCCAGGCCAGCGGCGCGCCCGCGCCGCGTCCGCGAGTAAACAGCTTGTTGACGCGTTGGGTGCGTTTGCTGACCACTCGTCCGTTGACGATAACTTCGACGTCAACGTCGTAAATACCGTACGGCAGGCCTCGGGTATCAACTTCATGATTCCCCATAACGAAGTTCTGCACGCTTAACAGGCGCCCGTCACGCATCAGGTGGACCTCGCCTGCCGCCGGTAAGAATGCCACCACCGGCGTCGCCGACTGGCTGTTATCAAATACCGTCGAGCTGGCCTGGTTGCCCCACGACGCGCCGTAGATTTTACCGGCCGAAATCGCGGTCATCGGCCCCAGCGATTGTAAGTTCCAGGTATCCAGCATTCCGCCGGCAAAACGGTGCCCGGCGAAGTCGCGCTCGTACATCGCTTTATACAGTTCGTTGTCCTGGTGGCTGGTGCCGATGCCGTACAGCGAGCCGTCGAGCACCACGTGATGCTCGCGCAGCGCGCTAACGCTATTGAGTGACAGATAGCTGGAGGTATTACTGCCACCGCTACGCATCTGGTTGTTGTAGACCCCGAGGTTGTAGGTAAGGTTATTACTGAAAGTTTTAACGCTCGACTGGCCAATATCCTCGCTGCGCGACCGCAGCACGGTTCCCAGCGCCTCACGTTTCACCACCAGTTGCAACAGCAACTGGCGCAGACTAAGGTGTAGCTGCGCGGCATCGGTTAAGGGGATCTTCAGCGCGTCGTTGAAAGCCTCATTGGATAAACGTCTGAGCTGTTGACGTGTCTCGTCGCTGACGCGAGCGTTGTCATCGCCCTCTTCGAGGGTGATTTGCCGAACCCGCAGCACATCGCCATCAAGCCAGATATACGCGGCGCCGATACGCTGATCGTTCTGATTATCGCGGCTGCCTTCAAGATGAATAAACAGAGGAATGCTCATGCCGTCCTGCAAAGCCTGGCTGAAAGCCTGCGGGATAATCACGCCGCCGATTTGCTGCACGCGCTCGGCGGCCATGCTGTCGCTATAAGGCGCCAGCAAAAGAACCATGCCGGAGGCAAGCAGCGCGTTCAGTCCAGGGGTGATCCGTCGTAAAGGCATAGTCTTAATCCATCAGCACACATGTCTATTTCACGGGAACAAACTGCTCGCCCTGCCAGAGCGCGACCCGTCCTTTTTTGTCAGCAATATTGACGCGCGTGAAGCGACGCGATTTCCCCGGCATCAGGTAGTAATTTTCTTTGCACTCTTTGCCATCGGCGATTTTCAGACACGGGCCGTAGGCGATGATGCGCAGGGTGGCGTTACCGGTATTGGTCAGCGTGTCGCCGGCAAACTGGTAGCGAAAATTAGCCTGACGCGGCGCCACCACCAGAATGGTGCCGATGCGGGCTGAAGCGGTGGCCACCGCGCTGCGCTGGGAGCCATTGCGCTGGGCATCGCTTAAGGCCTGATCGAACCAGACAATGCGGTAGTAGCGCTCTTTATCATCCGCCGGGCCTTTGTAGAAAAAGCGCACCACTTCACTGGCCTTTGCGGGCAATAACAAGCTGGCGGGGGTCAACAGGACTTCATCCTGTTTATCCATCGGGATCACTTTGCCGCCATCCAGCGGTGAAGAGAGACGTTCCAGATGAATGTTGATTAAGCGGCCGCTGTCGGTGGTATTTTTAATCTCTTTACTCAGCGTGCTGCTGCCGCTGTTCATAAAGGAAGAGATATCGCCGACATCCAGCGCCAGCGCGGGATTCGCCAATCCCAGCAGCAGGCCAATGGCCAGAAGATGTTTTTTCATAAGCGTTCAGTCCATGAAGAGGCAGGGGTATTCCCCCTGCCCGGTGCTACGAGAAAATCAGCTGGTCCAGGTTGCGTCGAACTGCACGCTCACGTCACCGCTCCAGACCCCTTCCGGCAGCGTGCTGTAATCGGTTACCGCGGTGGTGCCGTCGGTGGTACCGCTGATGATGGAGAAGTTAAAGCCGTCCTGCGCGGTGGTGCGGCCTGCGGTGTTGTAGCCGTTAGACAGCGCGCTGAGGTTACCGCCCAGTACGCCGTTAGCGGTGTCGATCATGATGGTGTCAGCACTCTTTTCTACCGCGGCGCCGTTATAATCCACGCCCACGCTCAGCGTTGAGCCGGAGGTATCCAGCTGAGTCAGAGTGTTAGTAATAAGACGTGAAGTCAGTTTGAAGGCAGTCGCCGTGGTATCGCCTTCAACAGCAACATCAAACAGACCTTTTTGTGAGTTAAAGCCTTTAATCCCTTCGGCATACTGGAAAGCCAGGCTGCCAAGCGGGGTAACAACCAGTTTGCTGGAAGTGTCTTTTTTCGCGGTTGCAGACCAGGTAGCAACGGCCTGAGCAGTGACATCAGCAGCCTGAGCAACACCCATTCCAGCAAACGCCGTTACCAGAGCAATAGCAATAACCTTTTTTTTCATAGCTTTTTCATCCTGAGTTTAATTAAGGACAAGTCGTCCCGGTGTACCACTAAATAAACGTTACATAACTAATTTATAAATTTTTGAATACAGCTTGGCCTCAGCATTTCGCCGATGGGTATAAATAGTTTTCACACTGCAATTTTCAATTCTGGCGATAGATTTCGGATGCATTCCTTGGGCCGTCATTCTGATCACCGTCATTTCCCGGTCAGTAATTTTTTCTTTCTTAATATCTTTACGCAGAAACCGACCATTAATTACATAGGCCAGATCTTTTCTTATATCGCGCGCGAGGTCGACATACACCACGCCGCGAATATCACCGTTGTAATACCAATAATTGGCTAACGCTTCTGACTTTCTCGCGGCAATCAGAATAATTTGTTTGCCTTTGGCCTTGGCTAACCAGTCGTTGTCATAGCGAATAAAGTAATTTAATGCATTGGTACTCAGATTGATAAACAAAAAGTCCTTACATATTTTATCCAGTGACAAATAAATAAGTTCTTCGATATCTAAGATGAGTTCCGACAAGCCTTTTAAAAAATAAGTATCATGTGCTGGCCAAATACACTTATCAAGGGAGCATTGATCGTCCATATACTGTTTATCCTCTTCATCCTGGAATACTACCTTTCACCCCATCGCCGATAGCCAGGCCTGCAGAGATTAAACCTGCAAATTACCCCTGTTTAAATTGGTTATAATAAAACACCAGCGGCATTATTTAATCATTAATAATGTCGAAATCATTTATCGATTTATATTTTTTTGTTGGATTCAAATTTAGGTTTTTTCTGATTAAGTGTCAACAAGCAGGATGTGAAGCTAATTCTCATTTATGTCAATTTTTTGCTTTTTGCAGAAATCCTATTTTTTGCTCAAAAACAAAAAACATTTAATTTCATGTGGTTATTGATCGAAAATTCCTACAATCCGAATCGATTATTATATCATCCAGGATCATAACCCTAATTCATTAGGAATATTCTTAATGGATGAGATAAATGACGTTGCGAAAAATCTTAATAACACATAAAAATAAGAAGATAATACCGCAAAACAGCTATTTACAAGACGATCCGCCCAATCATAAGCTGCGTGAATGGTTTTAAGCACCGCACAAAATGCCTAAACATAAACATAAAAACCGCTTGCAGAGGACTATTAGTCCCATGAAAGAATGATATCTAAGAGAATGAGATTAGTTCTCATATTTCTTTCTTATTTGCTCTCATTTTCATTAGTGTAGACCATCACGCTATGATTGCCGCTGGCATGTTTCTTTTACCTTGCAGGTAAGCGTTTCATCACGCTTTCATTATTTTTTCGCCTTACCGTCATCGAAAGTTCACACAAAACGCGATTAATAGTGGCCAGTTTATGACGAACCAGGACACTCTTATGAACAGCTCTCTTGCCGCGGTGGCGGAAACCGAATTTTCGCTAATTACGCCCATCGCCCCAACCCGGCAGCGGAAAGTCTTAAGCGTGCGCAACCTGAGTAAATCTTATAATGCGCAGCAAACCGTGCTCGATAACATCAGCTTTGACCTCCATGCCGGCGAGCTGGTGGGCGTGATTGGCCGCTCGGGAGCCGGGAAATCCACACTGCTGCATGTCCTGAACGGCACTCATAGCGCCACCGGCGGTGAAATACTCAGCTTTCCGGAAGTGGGTATGCCCCATGATGTTTCACGCCTGAAAGGACGCGCGCTCAATGCCTGGCGCAGCGAATGCGGCATGATTTTCCAGGACTTCTGCCTTGTGCCGCGCCTTGATGTGCTGACTAACGTACTGCTCGGCCGCCTGAGTCAAACCTCAACCCTGAAGTCGCTGTTTAAGGTTTTCCCCGACGCCGACCGGGCGCGCGCGATTTCCCTTCTCGAGTGGATGAACATGTTGCCGCACGCCCTACAGCGGGCGGAAAACCTCTCCGGCGGCCAGATGCAGCGCGTAGCGATTTGCCGTGCGCTGATGCAAAACCCCGGGATCCTGCTGGCGGATGAACCCGTCGCCTCGCTCGATCCCAAAAACACCCAGCGCATCATGAATGTACTGCGGGAAATCAGCTGCCAGGGGATTAGCGTGATGGTCAACCTGCATTCGGTCGAACTGGTCAAAGAGTACTGCACCCGGGTCATTGGCGTCGCCAAAGGCCGCATCATATTCGACGATCATCCGGCACAGCTGACTCAGGATGTCCTGCATCGGTTGTACGGCGATGAAATTAGCCAATTGCATTAATTTCCTTTAGTTAAAAACACACAGGCAAAATAATGAACAAACATCTAAATGGCGCAGTTCGTTTATCCGCAGCAATCGCAGCTCTGTTACTGACGTGGCAAGCGAGCGCCGCTGAACAGCCGAAGGAATTAAATCTGGGGATCCTCGGCGGTCAAAACGCCACGCAGCAAATTGGCGATAACCAGTGCGTGAAACAGTTCCTTGATAAAGAGCTGAAGGTCGATACCAAATTACGTAACTCATCCGATTATTCTGGCGTCATTCAGGGACTGCTGGGCGGGAAAGTCGATGTCGTATTAAGTATGTCGCCTTCTTCTTATGCCTCGGTCTATATCAATAACCCGAAAGCCGTCGATATTGTCGGTATCGCCGTTGACGATAAAGATCAATCCCGCGGCTACCACTCGGTGGTCATCGTCAAAGCTGACAGCCCGTATAAAACGCTGGACGATTTAAAAGGCAAAGCTTTTGGCTTCGCCGACCCGGATTCCACTTCCGGTTATTTAATTCCAAACCACGCCTTTAAACAGAAATTCGGCGGCGACGCGGATAACAAATACAATAACTTCTTCTCCAGCGTGACCTTCTCCGGCGGCCACGAACAGGACATTCTCGGCGTGCTGAACGGCCAGTTTGCCGGCGCGGTCACCTGGACCTCGATGGTCGGCGACTACAACAGCGGCTACAGCGTGGGCGCTTTCAATCGCCTGATTCGCATGGATCATCCGGATCTGATGAAGCAAATCCGGATTATCTGGCAATCGCCGCTGATCCCGAACGGCCCGATCCTCGTTAGCAATGCGCTGCCAGCGGACTTCAAAGCCAAAGTCGTCACCGCGCTTAAAAAACTGGATACCGACGATCACGCCTGTTTCGTGAAAGCGATGGGCGGTACTCAGCACATCGGCCCGGGCAGCGTGGCCGATTTCCAGCAGATCATCGATATGAAACGCGAGCTGGTTAGCGCGCGTTAATCCCGCACCGATGCCGCCGTCCGCGACGCAATGCGGACGGCGGCGCTACGTTAAAGACCTTTTCGCCGCATGAATAATACCCATACCGAATTTGAACGTTATTACCAGCAGGTCAGGACACGGCAAAAGCGCGATACCTTCGGCTGGTCGTTGGTGCTGCTGGCGCTCTACTTTGCCGCCGGGCACGCCGCCGAGTTTAATCTGCCCACTATCTGGCGCTCGTTGCCAAACTTTCTCGACTATATGTTCGAGACGCTGCCGACGCTGCATCCGGGCGTTCTGTTAGCCGATTCACATACCAAAGGCTCGCTGGCGTACTGGGGCTATCGCCTGCCAATTCAGCTACCGCTGATTTGGGAGACGCTGCAGCTGGCGCTGGCCTCCACGCTGGTGGCGGTCGCGGTAGCGACAATACTGGCTTTCCTCGCCGCCAATAATGCCTGGTCACCCGCGCCGCTACGCTTCGCCGTTCGCGTGCTGGTGGCCTTTTTACGCACCATGCCTGAGCTGGCCTGGGCGGTCATTTTCGTCATGGCGTTCGGTATCGGCGCGATCCCCGGCTTTCTGGCGCTGATGCTGCATACGGTCGGCAGCCTGACCAAACTGTTCTACGAAGCGGTGGAAAGCGCGCAGGATAAACCGGTGCGCGGGCTGGCGGCCTGCGGGGCATCGGCGCTGCAGAAGGTGCGCTTTGCCCTGTGGCCGCAGGTGAAACCAATTTTTCTCTCCTACGGCTTCATGCGCCTTGAGATCAACTTCCGCTCATCCACCATTCTTGGCCTGGTAGGGGCCGGCGGGATCGGCCAGGAGCTGATGACCAACATTAAGCTCGATCGTTACGATCAGGTCAGCATGACGCTGCTGCTGATCATTATTGTGGTGTCGCTGCTGGATATGCTTTCCGGCCGCCTGCGCCAGTGGGTTGTGGAGGGGAAAAAATGAGCCAATGGCAACATCAACCGGATATCGCCGCCAGCCGCCGCCAGCATCAGGCGCTGTATAAGACCCAGGGGCGATACCTGCGCTATGTCGGCCTGCTGGCGCTGGCGAGCGTACTTTATTACGTCTGGTTCTTTATGCAGTTTGGTATCAGTAGCGAACAACTGGCGACCGGTCTACAGCAGATGGGGCGCTATCTGCTGCGGATGTTTGTCTGGCACGACTTCTGGAACTGGCCGTTTGCCTATTACTTCACGCAAATCGCCATTACGCTTGCCATCGTCTTCGCCGGGACGATTACCGCGACGGTCATCGCGCTGTTGCTGTCATTCCTGGCGGCGCGCAATATTATGCGCGGCGTGATTCCCGGCATTATCGCCGTGTTGATGCGCCGCTTGTTTGACATGCTGCGCGGTATCGATATGGCTATCTGGGGTCTGATTTTCGTGCGCGCCGTAGGGCTCGGGCCGCTGGCGGGGGTACTGGCGATTATTATGCAGGATACCGGCCTGCTGGGCCGCCTGTATGCTGAAGGCCACGAGGCGGTAGACCGTTCGCCGGGCCGCGGCCTCACCGCCGTCGGCGCTAATGGTCTGCAGAAACACCGCTTCGGCATTTTCACCCAGTCGTTCCCGACTTTCCTGGCGCTAAGTTTATATCAGATTGAATCCAACACCCGTTCCGCCGCGGTGTTAGGTTTTGTCGGCGCGGGGGGGATTGGCCTCATTTACGCGGAAAATATGCGTTTGTGGAACTGGGATGTGGTGATGTTTATTACCCTGTTGCTGGTCGCGGTGGTCATGGTGATGGACACCCTCTCCGCCTGGCTGCGCCGCCGTTACATCGGCGGCAGCGTAGTGCCGTTGTATCAAAGTCCGCAATAACCCCCTCTCCCCGGTGGCGCTACGCTTACCGGGGCTACCAATCAGGGAAAACGTCTCGTTATTCGATCCGCCACGCCAGCACTGGCCAGCCGTACCGGGCGTTGGCTGCCTGCAGCTGCGGACACGGGTTGACCAACCGCACGCGATCCGCATGCAGGCACAGGGGCAGGTCGTTTATCGAATCGGTATAAAAAGTGACTTCGCCAGTATAGTCAGGATGCGCCTCGCGCCACTGCGCAAGGCGCGTCACTTTACCCTGCTGATAGCTCGGGGTACCGGCAATCACACCGCTGTAGCCGCCATCCGCCATTTCAACATCAATACCCAACGCCTGTTCAATCCCCAGCTCGGCGGCTATCGCCTGCACCAGCAGCGTCACCGAGGCGGAGATCACCAACATTTTTTCCCCTCGCGCCTGTAAGGTACGAATAACGTCCCATGCCTGCGGGTAGACCCACGGCAACACCTTTTCGCGCACGAATCGCGCCACCAGCGTATCCACCTGCGCCTGCGGGATGCCGATCAGCGGCGCCTGAATCAGCGCGACATAATCGGCGATATTCATTTCCCCGCGGTCGTAATCCGCCATCAGCTGCGCCTCGCGCGCCAGATATTCCGGATCGCTCACCCAGCCTTCGCGCACCATAAACTGGCTCCACAGCGTACTACTGTCCCCTTTAATCAGGGTGTTATCCAGATCGAAAATCGTCACAGCATTAGACATTAGTCATTTTCCATAATCAGTAATATAAGCCTGCGAGAGCATGTATAAAGAAGATGACAGGAGCATGATCCGCCAGCGCTTTCAGCCCACCCCGCCAAAGCCCATCGCCAGCAACACCAGTAGCAATAGTAGCGGGTAGATCCGCACGTGCCAGCGATCGGGGAGTTTTGCCAACCAGCGCGATGCGCCCCGCAATCCCAACCAGCTCCCGGCCACCAGCAGCCCGGCCGCCAGCCACCAGATATTACCGATGAAACCGGAGGGCAGCGCCGCCATCGGCGCCATCAGCAGCCACGTCAGGCTGGCGGTCGCCGCCAGCGGCAGCGTCAGCAGGTTGGCCATTGCCGCGGCCTGCGCCATCGTCGCGCCACGCCGGCGCATCAGCGGCACGGTCATCACGCTGCCGCCAACGCCAAGGAAGGCGGCAATCAGGCCAATCCCGCCGCCAAGGATAGTCTCGCGCCCTGCACTCGACGGTGCGCAAGCCGTCGACGGCGCCATAAAGCCGGGGCGAACGTAGCAATCCACGATGGTCACCGCCAGGTACAAAATGAACAGCCAGCGGATCCACTCGCCGTTGACCCTCAGCGCCAGCGCCGCGCCGGCAATACCGCCGATGGCGATGCCGCCAAGTATCGGCAGCAGGGAGCGCCAGTGAACCGTTCCGGCGCGCAGGTGGCGGCCGCTTGCCAACAGCGACGTGCACAGCATCACCAGCGCCGACGTCGCTACCGCTATTTGCATCGCCTGACCGCCTACTGCGCCCTGATGGCTCAGCAAGAGGTAAAGCAGCGGCACGGTAACAAAGCCGCCGCCGAAGCCAAACAGCCAGGTGGTTACCCCGGACAACAGTCCGCAAACAAAAAGCCCAAATATCATCTACCGTTCCTCCATTCAGGGAGGTAACGATATAGAATAGCGGAATGGCTGACTTACGATTAAAAGCCAATATATTACGATTTTCAGCCAGGAGAGTACGCATGCGCAATATCGCGATTAATGATGTCGATCATCTGCCGCGCCGGGTATTAGGCCTGGGTAGCGATTATCCGCCTGACACCCTTTTACCGCGCCATCATCACCGGCGAGCGCAGTTTCTCTATGCCGTGAATGGCTTGATGAAAGTCGAAACCGATGACGGTCAGTGGCTGGTGCCGCCGTTCAGCGGCGTATGGATACCCGCTAACAAACCGCATCGCGTCTGGATGCCGGGCGTGAGCACCCATAGTCTGTATATCGAACCGCAGGACGCGCCGCGCGCCGGGGTACGCTGCGAAGTATTGCAGGTTTCGCCGCTGCTACATCAACTGCTATTGGCCGCCTGCCAGTTGCCGCTGTTGTATGAAGAGAGCGGACATGATGCGGCGCTTATCGCCCTATTACTGTTTGAACTGCAGGCCGCCCCGCCGCTGCCGATGTTTACGCCGCTACCGCAACATCCGCGGCTGGCTGAACTATGCAGCACGTTTCTCCGCCAACCGGAGATTCACAGCACGCCGGAGCTGTGGGCCCAAAAGATGAGTCAAAGCCTGCGTACCTTCAACCGCCGCTTTTTGCAGGAGACCGGGATGGCGTTTCGCGACTGGCGTCATAAAGCCTGCCTGATGTACGCTCTCACCGCCCTGCGAGAAGGACGAAGCATTACCGACGTGGCGTTAAGCCTTGGCTATGAGCATCCGGCGGCATTTACCGCCATGTTCCGCAAAGCGATGGGCTATGCGCCAGCCTCTTTTATCCGCCATCTTAATGGAGGCACGCCTGTCTCTCGCGCCAGATAAATAAGAACATCCTGATTCTGGCCTGTTATATTTTGATTTAGATAGTAAACATTTATTAATAAATAAAATCACCGCGTTTACTATCTGGAAAATGTGCTTATTACGGTACCGGCGAATTTATGCCTGCGGTACGTAAGTTTTCGTAAATTTTGCGTTTCATCATTCTGACGTTTCCCTGAATACGCTATAAATGGCGACGGTCGATCCCTAACATGAAAATAACGACATGAAGCCCAAACTCAGCCACGCTTTATTACTTGTTCCTTTATTGATTTTGGCAGGATGTTCATCTTCCCCAAAAAAACCGCCCAAGGCGGTGGCGCAGCATCATTATGAGCCGATCGACAGCGGCTCCGACGATCTGATACCGGTGCTGGCAGCCCTGCACGATCAGATGCACACCTGGGACGGCACCCCTTATGAATGGGGCGGCACCGACCAGAGCGGCGTCGACTGTTCCGGCTTTGTCTGGCGTACGCTGAAGGACCGCTTTAATCTGCCAATGGACCGCGTGACCACCGGCGATCTTCTGCATATGGGCGTGCGGGTTAGCAAGCAGCAGCTGCGGCCTGGCGATTTAGTCTTCTTCCGCATTCACGGCGGTATGCACGTCGGTTTCTACGATACCGACCACAATTTCCTGCACGCCTCCGCCAGCCAGGGCGTCATGCGTTCGTCGCTGGATAATCCGTACTGGAACCGCGTCTTTTATCAGGCGCGGCGCTTGCCGAAGGAATATAACGCGCAGATCACCATGAATAACGACGATCTGCATCTGGCGAAAAACCGCTAATCCTGACAAATAAAAACCGCGGCGCTCAGGGCCGCGGTTTTTATTTTTATTACGCTCAGTTTTATCAGAACTGATAGGTCATCCCCAGCGCGACGATGTCGTCATCGTTAATACCGAGCTTATTATCGCTCTTCAGCTGGTTAATTTTGTAATCCACAAAGGCGTTCATGTTTTTGTTGAAGTAGTAGGTCAGGCCGACGTCAATATAATTGACCAGATCTTCGCTGCCGACACCTTCAATATCTTTGCCTTTCGACAGTACATAGCCCAGAGACGGACGCAGACCGAAATCGAACTGATACTGGGCGACCGCTTCAAAGTTCTGCGCTTTATTAGCAAAACCACCGCTGATCGGGGTCATTTTGCGGGTCTCAGAGTACATTGTCGCCAGGTAGATATTGTTGGCGTCGTACTTCAGGCCGGTAGCCCAGGCTTCCGCTTTGGAGCCCTGGCCGCGCGCCAGCAGGTTCTGATCGTTGGTACGGTCAGAACTGGTGTAAGCCGCGCTGACGGCGAAATCACTGCCGCCGAAATCATAGCTTAAAGAGGTGCCGAAGCCGTCGCCATTCTGTTTTTTCGCTTCACGGCCTTCGTTTTTGCCCTGATATTGCAGGGTCATATTCAGACCATCCACCAGGCCGAAGAAATCAGTGTTGCGGTAGGTCGCCAGGCCGCTGGCGCGTTTGGTCATGAAGTTATCGGTCTGCGCGGAGGAGTCGCCGCCGAACTCCGGGAACATATCGGTCCAGGCTTCAACGTCGTACAGCGCGCCGAGATTACGACCATAGTCAAATGATCCAAACTCTTTTAACTTCACGCCGGCAAACGCCAGACGGGTTTTCTGCGAGGAATCGCTTTCGGTTTTATTGCCGGAGAATTCGGATTCCCAGCGGCCATAACCGGTCAATTGATCGTTGATCTGCGTTTCGCCTTTGATACCGAAGCGAACGTATGTCTGGTCGCCATCCTTGCTGTCATAATCGCTGAAGTAGTGCATGGCCTTCACTTTGCCGTACACGTCCAGTTTATTGCCGTCTTTATTGTATACTTCCGCTGCCTGTGAAGCCGAAGAAGCAACAAAACCCATCATCATTAATGCCAGTGAACGCTTTTTCATTATGTGGTCCTGGTGATTTATTTACACGCGCTTATCAATTCCGGGCGAAGGCCCCGTCAAAAACTGGAGGTTTTTTAACGCTGTAGTGTTAAATATTTATGACGAAATGGAACTTTTTATAAAAAAGAATGTTTAAATATTTCCGTCATAAATATGTCACCTTGCCTGCGCAGAATGCCCGATCCGCGCAATAAAATGGCTTGACCAATACGCCAGCAGTTGGCAAGCGGCCTGACTCCTGTTACAACATCAGCTCGATCTCGATATTCCTTTTGAACGGCAGAAAATCATGAGTGATAGCCAGACGCTGGTGGTAAAACTGGGCACCAGTGTTTTAACGGGCGGATCCCGACGCCTGAACCGCGCCCATATCGTTGAGTTAGTGCGCCAGTGCGCGCAGCTGCATGCCATGGGGCACCGCATTGTGATTGTGACTTCCGGGGCCATCGCCGCCGGACGTGAACACCTCGGCTACCCTGAACTGCCCGCCACCATTGCCTCAAAACAGCTGTTGGCGGCAGTCGGCCAAAGCCGTCTTATCCAACTGTGGGAACAGCTTTTTTCTATTTACGGCATTCATGTCGGCCAGATGCTGCTGACCCGTGCCGATATGGAAGATCGTGAGCGGTTCCTCAACGCCCGCGATACCCTGCGCGCGCTGCTGGATAACAATATTGTGCCGGTCATTAATGAGAATGACGCCGTCGCCACCGCTGAAATCAAAGTCGGCGACAACGATAATCTTTCCGCCCTGGCGGCCATTCTCGCCGGCGCCGATAAACTGCTGCTGTTGACCGATCAGCCGGGACTCTTTACCGCCGACCCGCGCAGCAATCCGCAGGCCGAGCTTATTAAAGATGTCTACGGCATCGATGACGCGCTGCGCGCCATCGCAGGCGATAGCGTTTCCGGCCTCGGCACAGGCGGCATGGGCACCAAACTGCAGGCCGCGGACGTCGCCTGTCGCGCGGGCATCGATACCATTATCGCCGCCGGCAACCGCCCGGACGTTATCGGCCACGCGATGGAAGGCCTGCCGGTGGGCACCTGTTTCCACGCTCAGGAATCACCGCTGGAGAACCGCAAACGCTGGATCTTCGGCGCGCCGCCGGCCGGTGAAATCACCGTCGATGCCGGGGCGACCCAGGCTATTCTGGAAAGAGGAAGCTCATTGTTGCCAAAAGGCATCAAAACCGTCAGCGGGAATTTCTCCCGCGGCGAAGTTATCCGAATCCGCAGTAGCGAAGGCCGCGATATCGCTCACGGCGTAAGCCGCTATAACAGCGACGCCCTGCGCCTGATCGCCGGGCAGCACTCGCAGCAAATCGATGCCATCCTCGGCTATGAATACGGCCCGGTGGCCGTCCATCGCGACGATATGATTACCCGTTAAGGAGCTGAAAATGCTGGAACAAATGGGCATTGCGGCCAAAGCGGCCTCTTACCAACTCGCGCTGCTTTCCAGCCGCGAGAAAAATCAGGTTCTGAACAAGATTGCTGATTATCTGGAAGCGCAGACCGAAGACATCCTGCGCGCCAACGCCGAAGACCTCAGCGACGCCCGCGCCAACGGCCTGAGCGACGCGATGCTCGATCGCCTGGCGCTGACGCCGGCGCGCCTGCGCGGCATCGCCGATGACGTGCGTCAGGTGTGTAGCCTGGCGGATCCGGTCGGCCAGGTGATTGACGGCGGTCTGCTGGATAGCGGCTTGCGTATCGAACGTCGCCGCGTACCGCTGGGAGTGATCGGCGTGATTTATGAAGCGCGGCCGAACGTGACCGTCGATGTCGCCTCTCTGTGCCTGAAGACCGGCAACGCGGCTATTCTGCGCGGCGGTAAAGAGACCTGGCGTACCAACGCCGCGACGGTGAAAGTGATTCAACAGGCGCTGCAGGAGTGCGGCCTGCCGGCTGCCGCGGTGCAGGCAATCGAGAGCCCGGATCGCGCGCTGGTCGGCGAAATGCTGAAGATGGATAAATACATCGATATGCTGATCCCGCGCGGCGGCGCAGGCCTGCATAAGCTGTGCCGCGAGCAATCCACGATCCCGGTGATCACCGGCGGTATCGGCGTGTGTCATATTTTCGTCGACGATTCGGCCGAGATCGCACCGGCGTTGAAGATCATCGTTAACGCCAAGACCCAACGCCCGAGCACCTGCAATACCGCCGAGACGCTGCTGGTACACCGTAATATCGCCGATACCTTCCTGCCTGCGCTGAGCAAACAGATGGCGGAGAGCGGCGTGACGCTGCACGCCGACCCGGCCGCCCTGCCCCTTCTGCAGAATGGTCCGGCGAAGGTGGAGCCGGTGAAAGCGGGGCAGTACGACGACGAGTATTTGTCGCTGGATCTGAACGTGAAAGTTGTCGCCGATCTCGATGAGGCGATTGCCCATATTCGTGAACACGGTACCCAGCATTCCGATGCTATTCTGACGCGTACCCTGCGCCATGCGAATCGCTTTATTAATGAAGTGGATTCGTCGGCGGTATACGTTAACGCTTCTACCCGCTTCACCGACGGCGGCCAGTTCGGCCTCGGCGCGGAGGTGGCGGTCAGCACCCAGAAGCTGCACGCCCGCGGGCCGATGGGCCTGGAAGCGCTGACTACCTATAAGTGGATTGGTTTCGGCGACGATACCATTCGTGCTTAACGCTAAGCGGGTGATGCAAAAGTAGCCGTTTGATTCGAAAGGGCATTGACGCATCACCCACTTAGTTTTAACCTTCTACCCCGTGCTTCACGCAGGTGAACGCGTCCTTTCAGGGCCGATATAGCTCAGTTGGTAGAGCAGCGCATTCGTAATGCGAAGGTCGTAGGTTCGACTCCTATTATCGGCACCATCTAAGAAAGTCAATGATTTAGGTTAAAATCCCCAAGAGATCGTATCTTCTAAAATCACACCCAAACGCCTGTGTTGTACTGGCTTTGGTATCGTACAACCTATGGGCAGGTAGTTACCGTGCTCAACCCTGTACAGATTTTCCTTTGAAGCCAGAAGACGTCCAGCGTCTCTAATCCTCATACCAAGACCCTTAGCAAAGTTCCGCGCTTCGTGCGGCGCTCAATGATTCTTAGTCTGCCTTTAGTCCCTGTAAGAGGTAAGATTAATTACCGCCGCGCAACCAAAGACACAAGTCCTCTATCTCTCGTTTTCCGTAAAGTGTTCACAGGCTCTTTTGAAAAACGTAAAAAGACACTTACCATTAAGTCGATACTCCGCAAGGATTGCGGCATACACTGCCAGTATTGGCGGCTACATTAGACTAGACGTTGAGTGGATTGGTGTTGTGATCACTGTTTACGATATTGGCGTTATTACTAATAATGTTGTTCACCGTTATCGATTAATTACGGGGAAATAGGTATGGATATCGATGCTACTGTTCACGGACTGATCGAAAAGCACTTTTGGAAGATGGACATGATACATCACTAAGTGATGGTGATCATGTAGTGCTTCCAGAGGATATGAACTCATTTCTAAATGATTACTCTGAATCATTGAATGTTGATATCGAGAGTTTTAACTTTCGTCGCTATTTTCCCAATACGGGTATTTGGTTTCTTCCAAACGCCATTCTTCCTGAATACCTCAAAACAGACCACCACAAACCAGAACCATTGACGGTACAAATGTTTATTGAAAGTGCTAAAGCCGGGCGCTGGCTCTATGACTGATCGTCCGTGTTAAAGGTTTTGGCATAAAGGCAAGAGCCTTTATTAGTTTTTTCATGGGGATATCCTCATGGAGCTTATGAAGACATTACTAACATCGGTGTGTATTAATCAACGGGAGCAGGTCGCCACCTGATACGCCGCTATCATTCTCGTCGTTCTGGTCAGACTATCCGCCACCTCCACTTCCGCAGTCGTAATCGCCATCCCCGCAGAACGCAGCGCCGAAATATCCGCGGCGATACGCTGGATGCCAAACCAGAACAGCCCATCCAGCGCATTGACTTGCAAGCCACTTTCCAGCGCCAGACGTAACCGCTCGCGCGGCGCCTTTATCTCTTTTGCCAGCTGTTGATAGGGCGCAGCGGAAACCGCATCCGGCCCGCTGCGAATAATCCGGCTCACAAAGCGATAACGAAACTCATCCGGAACGGCGCTGAGATCGGCTTTCAGGCTGTAAACGCAGCCGCGCTTTTTACCATTAATCACCACGTTCTTTTGATTCAGCGCCAGTGCATGGCGTAAGCGATCCACCAGCTGCGGGGCGCGGATAAGTAATAAACGAAACGGCAGTTCGAAGCTGGTGGCGTAGTCGACATTCAGCAACGCAGTACGCAAACGCGTTTCACTGTTCGCCTTTTCCTGCTGACATTCAGCAATAACTTCCGCCCACTGGCGGGTAATACGCGGAGATTCGTTGCACTCGATGAACTGAAATTTTTCAATCTGGTAGTCGATACGTCCAGCCATTGCCGTTCCCTGTGGTTCGCCATCTCGCTGATAGTTTTCAGCAGATTGCGTCCATTCGCAAGTAACAGTTCGCTTTAAATCATCATGCACTAACTTCACCAGGGAATATTAGCTGAACAAATAAAAATAGATGAGAAAAGAAATTTTTATTAATTGATTAAATGATTTAACAGAACATTTAATAAGAGCTATTTTTCAGAAAACGTTTATATCAACAGTTATTGTTTCCAATAAACCAGGCAGCTACATTGCGTAAAAATAGCATTACTGGGATATAAAAATGGACACAACAGAACAAGTTAATGGAACATATTATTACAATGGCAAGTCAAACCTCTCGTCCCATGAACTTCTTTTTTGGGTTTTTCTCGATACTGCAGCCATTCATTTTGGAGTAGATAACATCATGACCATTGCGTTAATCATGCTTGGTCAACCTATAAAAAATACCCGGACAAAACCTGGCGGAGCGACTAAAGGGACGAGCATTTTGAGCCATGAGTTACGGAAGGTTTTCCACAATGACTTAAAAGTCAGGCTCCCGACGTTAACCAACCAATCCATCCGTAATCTTAGATGGAGCTATGTCACCAATCTGGGAGCATTCGCAGGACGCTGGATACCCATCCTCGGGATTATTTACCTGACAGGGGATGTAATTTATGTATCAATAAAAGCAACCACTAAATACAACTCCATTGCCAGAGGTGACGATAAATTATGGTAGATCAAGACAATATCGCGGCAGCCGTTCTGGCATGGTATGAAACACAATGGAACAAGCCGACACTTACCGGCAAAAAGCAGCAGGTGAATGCGGATTTATCACTCAATACGGGCGATTATCCCTGGGCCAGAGAAAGTGGCGATGACATCATGAAATCCTATTTCCGCCAGTTTAATGTGAAGCAAGATACATTTGATTTTTTTAATTATTGGCCTCCCGAACAGGGTTTCCTCCCTAATTTCCTATTACCGAAATCCAAACGCATTTCTCCGCACAAACCGGAGCCGTTAACACTCGCGATGCTCATTGCGTCAGCACAGGCTGGGAGATGGCTGTATCGTTAGTTGTTTGAAAATAAAGTGGCCCTGTCCCGGATAGCGGCGCGCTGCGCCTTATCCGGGCTACCGGTTAGTGCCAACCCGTAGCCCCGGTAAGCGTAAGCGCCACCGGGGTTTTCCTCAGTTAGCGCCACCTTGGCCCCGCTAAGCGCAGCGCAAACATCCTTACTGCAGCGCCTCAAGAATATGATACGCCGCCTTCACCCGCTCCGGGTTGGGGTAGCTTTTATTCGCCAGCATCACGATGCCGAGATCCTGTTGCGGAATAAAAGCCACGTAGCTGCCAAATCCGCCGGTGGAGCCGGTTTTATGTACCCAGGAGGCTTTCACCGGCGGCGCGGGCGGATTGACCGCCGTTACCGGCGTCGCGGCAAGCGCTACCTTATTATCACTGCCGTTAATCAGCACCTCGGCCGGCACCGGCCAGTTCAGCATCTCCCAGCCGAGCCCCTGATACATCTCCCCAGCCCGCCAATAGCGCGACTGCGCCAGCTGGATCCCCTGCCGCAGATTTTTATCCTGCACCGCTTCGCTGTTCATATTCGCCAGCACCCAGTGCGCCATATCCTCAATGCTCGACTTCACGCCATAAGCCTCAGCGTCCAGCTGCCCCGGCGAAACATGTACCGCTTTACCGTCACGATAACCCCAGGCATAGTCCTTGCTCTGGGCGGGCGGTACGTTAATCCAGGTGTGGCTCAGTTTTAACGGCTGCAATACCCGCTGGCTCATCGCCTGTTCAAAGCTCATGCCGGAAGGTTTCACCGCCAGCGCGCCGAACAGGCCAATGCTGGCATTGGCGTACAGCCGTTTACTACCCGGCGCCCACTGCGGTTGCCAGTTCTGATAGTAACGCAGTAATGCCGCTTCATCCGTCACCTCGTCCGGCACCTGCAGCGGCAGACCGCCTGCGGTATAGGTGGCGAGATGCAGCAGCGAGATCCCCTGCCACTGCTGGCCGGTGAGCTGCGGCCAGTACTTCTGCGCCGGATCGCTGAGCTTAATTTCACCGCGCGCCACCGCATCGCCGCCCAGCACGCCGGTGAAAGTCTTACTAACAGAGCCCAGCTCAAACAACGTCTGTCGCGTCACCGGACGCTGCCCGGCAACATCGGCCTGGCCCCAGGTGAAATAATAGGGTTTGCCGTGATAGATCACCGCCACCGCCATGCCCGGTATCGCCTGTTCTTTCATTAACGGCGTGATGGTCTGATTGACCAGTTCACGAAGCTGCTCCGCCGTTTGCGGCGCGGCAAAAGTCGAAAATGAGGCGCCCAGCAGCAGTACGCCTGTAAGGGATTTTTTCATCATGAAGTATTTTTCCATTATCGGTTCTCGCTCAATATCCACTCTCGTCCGGGCCCTTCAGACGCGCTCAGTGTCGGTGTTTTGCTCTGCGCTGACAAACTGTTAAATTTAGCAGCAGGCTTTAATTTTTCTAACGGATAATGTTATGACACGCAGCTATCTTCCTCTCAATTCACTACGGGCCTTTGAAGCGGCCGCCCGGCATCTCAGTTTTACCCGCGCGGCGATTGAGCTCAACGTCACCCACTCCGCCATCAGCCAGCATGTGAAGACGCTGGAGGAACATCTTAACTGTCAGCTGTTCGTTCGCGTGTCGCGCGGCCTCAAGCTCACCACCGAAGGAGAAGGCCTGTTACCGGTACTCAATGAGTCGTTTGAAAGGATTGCCGGGATGCTAGACCGTTTCACCGGTCACCAGGCGCAGGAGAAGCTCAAGATCGGCGTAGTCGGCACTTTCGCCACGGGTGTGCTGTTCCCGCTGCTGCCAGCCTTCTGGCGCGAGTGTCCGCATATCGATTTGCAGATATCCACCCATAATAATCGCGTCGACCCCGCCGCCGAGGGGCTGGATTATGTGATTCGCTTTGGCGGCGGCGCCTGGCACGATACCGCCGCGCAGTATCTGTGCACCGCCCCGCTCTCCGCGCTGTGCGCCCCGTCGTTAGCCGCCCGGATACATCATCCGAAGGATATTTTGCAGTTCACGCTACTGCGTTCTTATCGCCGAGACGAATGGTCGGCGTGGATGCAGGCAGCGGGAGAATTGCCGCCTTCGCCAACCCATCGGGTTATTGTCTTCGACTCATCCGTGACCATGCTGGAAGCGGCGCAGGCAGGCTTAGGCGTGGCTATTGCCCCGGTAAAAATGTTCAGCCATCTGCTGGAAGAAAAACGCATTGTGCAGCCGTTTAAGATTCATATCGATCTCGGCAACTACTGGCTGACACGTTTGCAATCGCGTCCGGAAACGCCGGCAATGTTGCATTTTTCCCGCTGGCTGGCGGAGGCCTTAAAAGGGGTTAATTCGGCGGAGTAATGCGCCATCAGAAGACGCTCCCGAAGGAAATAGGAAACATTTGGAAATAACGCTTACACATTATGCATAGCGCTGGATTATGCAGCGTTTTTAATTTGCCCTGGCCTGCGCAGAAACGTTTTCCCCCTGATAAACAAAAACAATAAAAACTTTAAAAAACAACATCTTAATTAATTACCCGTCCCCATAACATCCTCTCCAGCCCCCCGCTGACCATAAAATTATTATGGTTGCCAATATCAGATAAGTCCGATCAAGTGCATCGTTTATGTCTATTAATTTTCTGTAATTAAGTCACCGAAGAAATCAAAACGCGAAAACTGTTGCTGTATATTTCATCGCGATCAACACGCCAACATAGGTTATCTGGATACCCATCTGCACGGTATTCGCTTGCCGTGTTTGATTACCACTATGGTTATCCCCTTAAGTACATGGAGTTAAAATGAATAAGAAATTACTGCCTGTTGTAGCACTGATCCTGTCCGCGTCCGCCACCAGTGCTTACGCAGTTAACGGCAAGGTCAACTTCACCGGTGAAATCATCCAGTCAACCTGTACTGTGACTTCTACCGACCAGAACAAAGACGTTTTCATCGGTAAATACCCGACTACCGCGTTCAACGCTGTTGGCGATGTTACCGCTTCTAAAGCGTTCACCATCAACCTGGAAAAATGTGAAGCCGGTGATTACTCCCTGCGCTTCGACGGTGCGACCGTTGCTGGTAACCCGAACCTGCTGTCCGTTGATAACGCGAAAGGCGTAGGTATCGAAATCCTGACCAACGACGAAAAAATCGTCCCAATCAACCAGAGCGCAGACGACAACTCCCCGTGGGTTAACGTTGCAGCGTCTGACGACAACAGCGGCACTGCGGTATTCAATCTGAAAGCTCGCTACAAATCTTTCCTGAAAACCGTGGAAGCTGGCTCTGCTAACGCAAACGCCACCTTTACCATCGAGTACAAATAATTACGGATAAATGTTTTTGGCCATGGATGGCCGGTACCATTATTTGGAACGTGAAATGAAAAAGTTATTAACCGCTTTATTGTTATTTGTCTCGCTGGATACTTTTGCGGGTATTCAGGTCGATCAGACTCGGGTTATTTATAACGGCGGGGAAAAATCTGCGGCGTTATCCATTCACAATGATACCGATGAAACATGGATGGTTCAGACCTGGCTTGATACCGGTGACGCCACCGCAACGCCAACCAATTTACCGATGCAGGCTATTCCGCCGATTTTAAAACTGGCGGGCAATAAAGACGCTATTTTGCGCTTTGTTTATTCCGGCAGCGGATTACCGACCGACCGCGAAACCGTGTACTGGATTAACGTGCAGGAAATTCCGCCTTCGGCGAAACAAGAAAACGTACTGCAGATTGCGATCCGTACCCGCGTGAAGCTGTTCTACCGCCCTACCACGCTGAAAACCACCTTGCAAAAGGAAGCGCAGGCCCTGACCTGGCGTAAGCAAGGTAACGATCTGGTTGTGACTAACAAAGGTCCGCTGCACGTGACTTTCGGCGTACTGACGCTGAAGAGCGGCGCGAAGACCTGGAAAGTGAATGCTGACATGGTTAAACCCATGGACTCTCTGAACATCAAATTGCCAGCCGGCGCGGCGGCAGCGGATCAGATGTCATTCACTTTTATCAATGATTTTGGCGGACATACGGAAATTAAAGATATCCGCATTCAGTAAGAGAGCAATACAATGGCTAGCCATAATAAAATAAGGACGATCCCTGGATGTCTGGCGCAGCACGTTCGCTTTGCTGTTTACGCCTCGACAATGTCATTACTGGCGACACCATTTGTCAATGCCGAAGAGCAATTCAATACCTCTTTCATCCGCGGGGCGAATAACGCCTCGCTGGTGCAAAACCTCTCTACCGGCGACGATATTTTACCGGGTAAATATGCCTTCGATATTTACCTGAATAAAAATCGCGTCGATCACCGGGAAATCGAATTTAAAAAAGATACGCCTAACACCCCGGGTTATTTCTGTTTAGATGCCGATAGCTACCGTTCATACGGCGTTCTGGTACCGGACACCGCCGGCAGCAGCGCCTGCTACGATCTGGTAAAAAATATTCCAGGCAGTAGCGTGAGCTGGAACGCCGCGCTGCAGGAGCTGAACATTTCCGTACCGCAAACCGAACTCGAAGCGCGACCACAGGGCGAGATTTCGCCGCTGGTCTATGACGACGGCATCAACGCCGGTTTCGTTAACTACGCTTTCAGCGGCAGCCACTCCCGTTTCTCCAGCGGCAGCGGCAAACAGGACAGCGACTACTACTTCCTGACCCTCAATAACGGCCTTAACGTCGGCGCGTGGCGTTTTCGCAACAACTCTTCCCTGTCAAAACAGACCGGGCAAAAAGAGCAGTGGAACCCGATTTCCACCTGGGCGGAAACCGATATCGCCTCGTGGCGCAGCCGTATTCAGATTGGCCAGAGCAACACCAATAATAACGTGTTCGATAGCTTCCAGTTCCGCGGCGCGCAGATTTCCAGCGTCCCGGAAATGCTGCCGGACAGCCGTCGCGGCTACGCGCCGGTCGTACGCGGCGTCGCCAATACCAACGCCCGCGTCGAAGTGCGCCAGAACGGCTATACCGTCTACAGCACCGTGGTGCCGCCGGGACCGTTCGCGCTGACCGATATTTCGCCAAGCACCCTCAGCGGCGACTTAGCCGTGACGGTTATCGAGGCGGATGGCTCACGCCATAGCTTCACCCTGCCTTACTCCTCCGTGCCGAATATGCTGCGCGACGGGATCTGGGAGTATCAGGTGACCGCGGGTAAATACCACGATGGCACCAATAATTATCAGCCGCAATTTATCCAGGGCACCGTGGCCCACGGCGCCGGCTCCGACTATACGCCATACGGCGGGATTATCATGGCCGAGCACTATCGCTCCGGCGTGGTCGGGCTGGGTAAAAACATGGGCGAATACGGGGCGGCCTCCGTTGACGCCTCATGGTCTGATACCGATCTGGCTTCCGGCGAGAACAAACGCGGCGCCAGCGTACGCTTCCTCTATTCCAAATCGCTCAACACGCTCGGTACCGACGTGCAGATCGCCGGCTACCGTTATTCGACGTCGGGCTTCTATGACTTCTCCGACGCGGTAGCTGAACGTAACAACTGGCAGAACGGTTTCTACCACACCCAGTATTACGATCAGAGCGACGATAAAACCGGCGCGCCGGATTGGGCGACGCAAAACCAGCGCCGTCGTTACTACGACTCGCAGCAGTACAACAACAAACGCCAGCGCGTCGAGATGACGGTCAACCAGCACATCGCCGGCGCTTCGCTGTACGCGACCTTTATCCGTCAGAACTACTGGAACACCTCCGCATACGACCGCACCATCCAGACCGGTTTCAACACCACCTGGAATCGCGTCAGCGTCGGCGTGTTTTACCAGAACAGCCGCAGTAACTACGGCTATAGCGACAACAGCGTTAACCTGAACGTCTCGGTGCCAATCAACATCTTTGGCCCGGACCACGAAAGCACGGTTAACTTTAACGCCTCTAACAGCAAGCAGAGCGGTAGCGGCTACAGCGCCGGGATGAGCGGCACGCTGCTTGATGACAACCGTATGAATTACTTCGTACAGAGCGGCCACACCCAGCACGGCGGCGATACCAGCCTGGTCAACCTGGGTTATCTGGGCAGCATGGGTAACGTCGATCTGGGCTACAGCTACAACAACAACTATCAGCAGACTTCGCTGAACGTCTCCGGCGGCGTGGTCGCGCACTCCGGCGGCGTCACCCTGTCGCAGCCGCTGCAGAACACCTTCGTGGTGGTGAAAGCGAAAGGGGCGCAGGGCGTGCGTCTGGAAAACCAGCCAGGGGTAGCGATTGACCGCTTCGGCTACGCGGTGCTCACTTCTGCGATGCCGTATCGCCACAACCGCGTCGCGCTGCGTACTTCGGATATCGGCAACGGCCTGGAAATTCCGCTGGCGGCGAAAGATATCGTGCCGACCGAGCGCGCCATCGGCCGCGTGACCTTTGAAACGCATCTCGGCCAGAGCCTGCTTATCCACGCCAAACTGGCGGACGGCAGCGTGCCGGTGATTGGCGCCAATATCTTCGGCCAGAACGGCGAACATGTCGGCGTGGTCGGTACCCGCGGCGAAGCCTACGTTTCCGGCGTTCAGAGCGGCGACCGCCTGCAGATGAAATGGGGCGACGATGCCGACGCCTCCTGCAGCCTGACGGTGCCAGAGCTACCTGCTATTCAAGCCGATCAACCCGGTGGTTATCAGGTCGTCTCCCTGACCTGTAAATAACATGAAAGGACAATTAGTTATGTCGAAGTTTAACCTCTTATCCCGCACCGGGCTGACGCTTCTGGTACTCTCAAGCGCGCTGTTCTCCACCAGCAGCTTCGCGCTGAGCTGTAAGAAGAACGGTACCGAAGTATCGCAGACCATCGCGCTCACCGATCAGATTAACGTTTCGACCGCTAACCTGAAGCCGGGTACCCTGCTGTGGCGTTCACCGACGTTTACCTCCACCTTTACCTGTACCGATACGGATCACATGCCCAATGGTGAAGATGCGTATTTGTACTGGGATCCGGAAACCCGGATGCAGAATATCCACAACTCGCTGGAAGTCGGCGTAACCTATCTCAGCACCGATATTAAACCGGTAAAAGGTCAGAAAACGGATATCGGGCCAGGTACGCTCTGCCGCCGCAACCGTCCCGGCGGTGCATGCCAGTCTCCGGCGACCCCGCAGACCGTCACGGTGACCTACTCGGTTTATATTAAAGCCACCGGCAATCCGCCGCCGTCAAACGGCGTGATTAACGACACCAACCGCTACGCTATCTTCCAGGTTGACGGCGTTGGCGGCCTCAACAGCCGCCCGAATAGTAACTTCCGCGCGTGGGTCACCGGGCTTGGTAATATTCGCTTTATCGCCTGCAACCCGAAAATCACCGTCTCGGCGAACAATGGT
Source organism: Klebsiella sp. CN_Kp104 (assembly GCF_040064515.1). NCBI lineage: Bacteria > Pseudomonadati > Pseudomonadota > Gammaproteobacteria > Enterobacterales > Enterobacteriaceae > Klebsiella > Klebsiella sp. CN_Kp104. The sequence goes on from NZ_JBEAII010000039.1 coordinate 43,564, forward strand.
TCAACGGTCAACTTCGGCAGCATCCCGGCGCGCAATGCCGTCGTCGGCGCCATTGAGAAACAGGTTCCGTTCAGCGTCCGCGCCGACCTGACCGGCGCCGGCCAGGATTGCCAGGGTCAGACCTTAATGGCCAGCTTCAGTACCCAGCAGCCGACCCAGGACACCAACACCATTCTGCCATCCAACGATAGCGGTTTTGGCATCCTGCTCTCGCGCGCCGATGCGCCGACGACCTGGCTTTCCATGAATACCCCGACGCAGTTGGGCATGATTAACGGCAGCGTGGTAGAAAGTAACTTCCTGGCCAGCCTGAAATGGCTAAGCGTTAAGCCCAAAATCGGTACCTTTAATGCGACGGCCAATATCGACGTTACCTTTAAATAGTGAAGCAAAATGCCGCTGACCAACACCGAACCGACCGGGTTACGCTATGTATTTCAGCCGATGTTCAACCGCGAAGGCAAAATGATCGCGGTTGAATGTTTGACCCGGTTTGCTCATCACGAGCCTGCTAGTCCGCAAGATATAGAACGGTTTTTCAGTGAGGCATCGGAATCACTGCGCGCCCGCATCCTGCTCGAACAAATTGAGCTGGTCAGGCAGCATCAGCAGTGGTTCCGCCAGAACGACGTCATGGTCACACTCAACGTCGACGAGTCGACGTTGCATATGCTACATGATGATTTTATCGCCGAGTGTGTGAAAACCATCGGCTGCCTGCATTTTGAGGTTAATGAATTTTCCAACACGCTGGTGAAACGCACCCCGACCATCGATGCCCTGACGGACAAATACTCCTTCTGGCTGGATGATTTCGGCGCCGGTTACGCCGGGTTCGCCGCCCTGACGGCGCAACCCTTTCGTTTTATCAAGACCGACAAGAACCTGTTATGGAGCCTGCTGGAAAAGAAAAACGGCCAGCAACTGATGGACTCGCTGCTGCACTATTTTCAGGCGAATCAGTATCAGGTGATCGTCGAAGGTATTGAAACCGAAGCCCATCTTCAGTGGCTGGAAAACATGCCGTGGTTTGCCCTGCAGGGGCTTCTCTGGCGGGAACAAACCATTGAAGCCCTGGTGGCCAGCGTCGAGAAATAACCCCGCTTTTCCCCGGATATCCACTCCCCCGCTATCCGGGCTGTCCGTCCTCTCTTCAACTTATTCATTTTCTGGCATTTTTCTTTTCCTACCTCGTCTGTCCTCGCCTCTCATATTGTTAACTTATTGTTGCTAGTGATCACAAAAATTAAACAATATGGCTATTTCATACGCATTTTTCAAAAATGTAGATATTTTTAATTTATGGCTACGAAATGAGCATCACCCCGACTCTCTGACTCTACCCGAGGAATGATTCTGATGAATGCACTGACCGCCGTAAAACCTCATGCTGATGATTTGGCCCACAGCTACACCGGTTTTTCCTTCGCTCCCTCTGCGCAATCGCCGCGTCTGCTGGAGCTGACCTTCACCGCCGAAACGACCGCGCAATTTCTTCAACAGGTCGCGCAGTGGCCGGTGCAGGCGCTGGAATACAAATCTTTCTTGCGCTTTCAGGTCGGCAAGATCCTCGACGATCTGTGCGGCAACCAGCTGCAGCCGCTGCTGATCAAGACGCTGCTCAATCGCGCGGAGGGCGCGCTGCTGATCAACGGTATCGGCATTGACAACGTCGCTCAGGCCGATGAGATGGTCAAGCTGGCTACCGCCGTGGCGCATTTGATCGGACGCTCCAACTTTGATGCCATGAGCGGCCAGTATTACGCCCGCTTCGTGGTGAAAAACGTCGATAACTCAGACAGCTATCTGCGCCAGCCGCACCGCGTGATGGAACTGCACAATGACGGTACCTATGTCGAAGAAATTACCGACTACGTGCTGATGATGAAGATCGATGAACAGAACATGCAGGGCGGCAATTCACTGCTGCTGCATCTGGATGACTGGGAACATCTCGACGAATTCTTCCGCGATCCGCTGGCCCGCCGTCCGATGCGCTGGGCCGCGCCGCCGAGCAAAAACGTCAGCAAAGATGTCTATCATCCGGTTTTCGACGTCGACCAGCAGGGCCGCCCGGTAATGCGCTATATCGACCAGTTTGTGCAGCCGAAAGATTTCGAAGAAGGCACCTGGCTGAGCCGCCTCTCCGATGCGCTGGAAACCAGTAAAAACATTCTTTCCGTACCGGTGCCGGTGGGGAAATTCCTGTTGATAAACAATCTTTTCTGGCTGCACGGTCGCGACCGCTTTACGCCGCATCCGGATTTACGTCGCGAACTGATGCGCCAGCGCGGCTACTTTGCGTATTCCACGAATCATTACCAGACTCATCAATAAGGGTTCTCAGGCGAAGGAATTGAGCGGATGTATGATTTCGTGATTATCGGCGGCGGCATTATCGGCATGTCGACCGCCATGCAGTTAATTGAGATTTACCCGGATGCCCGCATTGCCCTGCTGGAAAAAGAGTCCGGTCCGGCCTGCCATCAGACCGGTCACAACAGCGGAGTGATCCACGCCGGCGTTTACTATACTCCCGGCAGCCTCAAGGCGCAGTTTTGCCTCGCCGGCAACCGCGCCACCAAAGCCTTTTGCGAGCAGAATGCAATTCGCTACGACGTCTGCGGCAAGATGCTGGTTGCCACCACGCCGCTGGAAATGGAGCGGATGCGCGCGCTGTGGGATCGCACCGCCGCTAACGGCCTGCAACGCGAATGGCTTAGCGCGAGCGAGCTGCGCGAACGCGAGCCGAACATCAGCGGACTGGGCGGGATCTTCGTTCCTTCGAGCGGCATTGTCAGCTATCGAGAAGTAGCAGCGGCAATGGCGAAGATCTTCGAATCCAAAGGCGGAACGATCGTGTACGATGCCGAAGTTAGCGCCCTGAAAGAGCACGCCAGCGGCGTGGTCGTCCACACCCGCCAGGGCGGTGAATATGAAGCATCGACGCTGATCACCTGCTCCGGGCTGATGGCCGACCGGCTGGTGAAAATGATCGGCGTCGATCCCGGCTTTATCATCTGCCCGTTCCGCGGCGAATATTTCCAACTGGCGCCGCAGCACAACCAGATCGTTAATCATCTGATCTATCCGATTCCCGATCCGGCGATGCCGTTCCTCGGCGTCCACCTGACCCGCATGATCGACGGTAGCGTCACCGTCGGCCCTAACGCGGTGCTGGCGCTGAAGCGCGAAGGCTACCGTAAACGCGATATCTCGCTGACCGATACCCTTGAGATCCTGACCTCGCCCGGTATTCGCCGGGTACTGCAAAACAACCTGCGCTCCGGGCTTGGCGAAATGAAGAATTCGCTGTGCAGAAGCGGCTATCTGCGGCTGGTGCAGAAATACTGCCCCAGCCTGACATTAAGCGATTTGCGCCCGTGGCCTGCCGGCGTGCGGGCACAGGCGGTATCGCCGCAGGGTAAGCTGATCGACGATTTCCTTTTTGTCACTACCGCGCGTTCCATCCACACCTGTAACGCGCCATCGCCGGCGGCCACGTCGGCTATCCCGATCGGCGCGCACATCGTCAGCAAGGTACAGACCCTGCTGGAAAGCCAGAGCAATCCCGGACGCACGCTGCGTGCGGCACGTAGCGTGGAGACACTACACGCCGCTTTTACTCGTTAACCCCTTAAGACAGGAAGCGATTATGCAACTTAAAGATGCAACTCTGTTTCGCCAGCAGGCGCTAATTGATGGCCAGTGGCGCGATGCGCAAAACGGCGACGTGATTGCGGTGACCAACCCCGCCAACGGCCAGCAGCTGGGTAGCGTGCCGAAAATGGGCGCCGACGAAACCCGCGAAGCGATTGAAGCCGCCAACCGCGCCCTGCCAGCCTGGCGTGCCCTGACCGCCAAAGAGCGCGCTACGCTTCTGCGCCGCTGGTTCGATCTGATGATGGAGAACCAGGACGATCTCGCCCGTCTGATGACCCTCGAACAGGGGAAACCGCTGGCGGAAGCCAAAGGCGAAATCAGCTACGCCGCCTCCTTTATTGAGTGGTTCGCCGAAGAAGGTAAGCGCATTTACGGCGATACCATTCCCGGTCATCAGGCCGACAAGCGCCTGATCGTCATCAAGCAGCCCATCGGCGTTACCGCCGCCATCACCCCGTGGAACTTCCCGGCGGCGATGATCACCCGTAAAGCCGGCCCGGCGCTGGCCGCCGGCTGCACTATGGTTCTGAAACCCGCGAGCCAGACGCCGTTTTCCGCGCTGGCGCTGGCCGAACTGGCGAATCGCGCCGGTATTCCCGCCGGGGTATTTAACGTGGTCACCGGCTCTGCCGGGGCTGTCGGCAACGAACTGACCAGCAACCCGCTGGTACGCAAGCTCTCCTTCACCGGCTCAACCGAAATTGGCCGCCAGCTGATGGAGCAGTGTGCGAAAGACATCAAAAAAGTGTCGTTAGAACTCGGCGGCAACGCGCCGTTTATCGTCTTTGACGACGCCGACCTCGATAAAGCCGTCGAAGGGGCGCTGGCGTCGAAATTCCGCAACGCCGGGCAGACCTGCGTCTGCGCCAACCGTCTGTATGTACAGGACGGCGTCTATGACCGTTTCGCCGAGAAACTGCAGCAGGCGGTGGAAAAGCTGCGCATCGGCGACGGCCTGCAGGACGGGGTCACCACCGGCCCGCTGATCGATGATAAAGCGGTAGCTAAGGTCGAAGAACATATTGCCGACGCCCTTGCGAAAGGCGCGCGCATCGTCACCGGCGGCAAACCGCACGCGCTGGGCGGCAACTTCTTCCAGCCCACCATCCTGGTCAACGTCCCGAGCAGCGCCAAAGTGGCGAAAGAAGAGACCTTCGGCCCGCTGGCGCCGCTGTTCCGCTTTAAAGATGAAGCCGATGTCATTGCCCAGGCCAACGATACCGAATTCGGCCTCGCCGCCTATTTCTACGCCCGCGACCTGAGCCGCGTCTTCCGCGTCGGCGAAGCGCTGGAGTACGGCATCGTTGGCATCAATACCGGCATTATCTCCAACGAAGTCGCGCCGTTCGGCGGCATTAAAGCCTCCGGTCTGGGCCGCGAAGGTTCGAAGTACGGCATCGAAGATTATTTAGAAATCAAATATATGTGTATCGGCCTTTAACAGGAGAGCAGGACATGACCAGCAATAAAGCGTTAATGCAGCGCCGTAGCGACGCGGTGCCGCGCGGCGTCGGACAGATTCACCCTATCTTTGCCGACCGTGCGGAGAACTGCCGGGTATGGGACGTTGAAGGCCGTGAATATCTCGATTTCGCCGGCGGTATCGCGGTGTTAAATACCGGCCACCTGCATCCTGAGGTGATCGCCGCGGTGGAAGGCCAGCTGAAGAAGCTGACCCACACCTGCTTCCAGGTGCTGGCCTACGAGCCCTACCTGCAGCTTTGCGAAATGATGAACCAGAAAGTGCCCGGCGATTTCGCCAAGAAAACCCTGCTGGTGACCACCGGTTCGGAAGCGGTGGAAAACGCGGTCAAAATCGCCCGCGCGGCGACCGGGCGTAGCGGCACCATCGCCTTTACCGGCGCCTATCATGGCCGTACCCATTACACCCTGTCGTTAACCGGTAAAGTGAACCCTTACTCCGCGGGTATGGGGTTAATGCCGGGCCACGTTTATCGCGCGCTCTACCCGTGCGCGCTGCACGGCATCAGCGATGATGACGCGATCGCCAGCATCCATCGTATCTTCAAAAATGACGCCGCGCCGGAAGATATCGCCGCTATCGTCATTGAACCCGTCCAGGGCGAAGGCGGTTTCTACGCCGCCTCCCCGGCCTTTATGCAGCGCCTGCGCGCGCTGTGTGATGAGCACGGCATCATGCTGATCGCCGATGAAGTCCAGAGCGGCGCGGGCCGTACCGGCACGCTGTTCGCAATGGAGCAGATGGGCGTGGCGCCGGATATCACCACCTTTGCCAAATCCATCGCCGGCGGTTTTCCGCTGGCGGGCGTCACCGGACGGGCGGAAGTCATGGACGCCATCGCGCCGGGCGGATTGGGCGGCACCTATGCCGGCAACCCGATTGCCTGCGCCGCCGCGCTGGCGGTACTCAAGGTTTTCGAACAGGAAAACCTGTTGGAAAAAGCCAATCAGCTCGGCGACAAGCTGCGTAAAGGCCTGCTCAATATCGCCGAAACACATCGCGAAATCGGCGACGTCCGCGGCCTGGGGGCGATGATCGCCATTGAACTCTTTGAAGAGGGCGATCACAGCAAACCCAACGCCAAACTGACGGCGGATATCGTCGCCCGCGCGCGGGATAAAGGCCTGATCCTGCTCTCCTGCGGGCCGTACTACAACGTGCTGCGTATTCTGGTGCCGCTGACTATCGAAGATGCGCAGATCGCGCAGGGACTGAAGATTATCGCCGACTGTTTTAACGAAGCTAAACAAGGCTAACACTCCTGCACCGGATGGCGACGCTCACGCGCCCCGTCCGGTTGCCTGTCGGTCGGATTGGGCGCAATCGCCATCCGGCAAACGGTGCCAAAAAACAATAAAAGGGGTTAATGATGGGGCAACTGTCGCAATCACATGATTTAGGGGGCGGGCTGAAATCACGCCACGTCACCATGCTATCTATTGCCGGCGTTATCGGCGCAAGTTTGTTTGTCGGTTCCAGCGTCGCCATTGCCGAAGCGGGCCCGGCGGTGCTGCTCTCCTACCTGTTCGCCGGGTTATTGGTGGTGATGATTATGCGTATGCTGGCCGAAATGGCCGTCGCCACCCCTGATACGGGCTCCTTTTCGACCTACGCCGACAAAGCGATCGGCCGCTGGGCGGGTTATACCATCGGCTGGTTGTACTGGTGGTTCTGGGTCCTGGTGATTCCCCTGGAAGCCAATATCGCCGCCATCATTCTCAACTCGTGGATCCCCGGCGTACCGGTATGGCTATTCTCGCTGGTCATCACCCTTGCCCTCACCGGCAGTAATCTGCTGAGCGTCAAAAACTACGGCGAATTCGAGTTCTGGCTGGCTATCTGCAAAGTTATCGCCATTCTGGCCTTTATCGTGCTGGGCGCGGTGGCCATCACCGGCTTCTATCCCTATGCCGAAGTGAGCGGAATTTCGCGCCTGTGGGATCACGGCGGCTTTATGCCTAACGGCTTCGGCGCGGTGCTCAGCGCGATGCTTATTACCATGTTCTCATTTATGGGCGCGGAGATCGTCACCATTGCCGCCGCCGAATCGGATACCCCGGATAAACATATCGTTCGCGCCACAAATTCCGTAATCTGGCGCATCTCTATCTTCTATCTGTGCTCCATTTTCGTGGTCGTCTCGTTGATTCCGTGGAACATGCCGGGGCTGAAGAACGTCGGTTCATATCGTTCGGTACTGGAGTTACTGCATATCCCCTACGCCAAACTGATTATGGACGGCGTGATCCTGCTGTCGGTGACCAGCTGCCTGAACTCGGCGCTGTATACCGCTTCGCGAATGCTCTATTCCCTGAGCCGCCGCGGCGATGCGCCAGCCATAATGGGCAAAACCAACCGCAGTAAAACGCCGTATGTGGCGGTGCTGCTCTCCACCGGCGCGGCCTTCTTAACCGTGGTGGTGAACTACTATGCCCCGGCGAAGGTCTTTAAATTCCTCATCGATAGCTCCGGCGCCATCGCCCTGCTGGTCTATCTGGTCATTGCCGTATCTCAGTTGCGGATGCGCAAAATCCTGCTGGCGAAAGGCGGTGAAATTCGCCTTAAGATGTGGCTCTATCCGTGGCTCACCTGGCTGGTTATCGCCTTTATCACCTTCGTACTGGTGGTGATGCTGTTCCGTCCGGCGCAGCAGCTGGAGGTCATTTCCACCGGCGCGCTGGCGATCGCTATCATCTGTACGGTGCCGATTATGTCGCGCTGGAAAAAGCTGCTATTGTGGCAAAAACTGCCGCTACAAAATACGCGTTAACCCTGTTCCCGGCGCAGGCCGGGAAATGTATTCAGGAGCAAGACTATGACCGCCATTCCCCAAGCGACGGCCATTGATGGATACCGCTGGTTGAAGAACGACATCATCCGCGGCGTTTATCAGCCTGATGAAAAACTGCGTATGAGCCTGCTGACGTCGCGCTATGAGCTTGGCGTCGGTCCGCTGCGGGAAGCGCTCTCGCAGCTGGTGGCCGAGCGGCTGGTGACGGTGGTCAATCAAAAAGGCTATCGCGTCGCCTCGATGTCCGAGGCGGAACTCCTCGATATCTTCGATGCCCGCGCCAACATGGAAGCCATGCTGGTGCGGCTCGCCATTGAGCGCGGCGGCGATGAGTGGGAAGCCGAACTGCTGGCTCGCGCGCATCTGCTTAATAAGCTGGAGTCCAGCGAAGCAAGTGAGCGCTTACTTGATGAATGGGATCAGCGCCATCAGGCGTTTCATACCGCCATTGTCTCCGGCTGTGGTTCGCAGTATTTACTGCAGATGCGCGAACGGCTGTTCGATCTGGCGGCGCGCTACCGCTTCATCTGGCTGCGCACCACCGTGCTGTCGGTAGAAATGCTGGAAGATAAACATGTCCAGCACCAGACGCTGCTGGAAGCCATTCTGGCGCGCGATGCCGAGCGAGCCAGCGCGCTCATGCGCGAGCACTTACTTACCCCTATCCCGATTATCCAGCAGGCGATGGCCGGCAAACTGCTGTCGCAGCAATCCTGATTCAGGCAGCGGGCTTTTTATAATACGGCAGCTGTGTGACCGGATACTCGTAGTGTTCCTCCACCACGCAACGGTCCGGCGTCGCCATTCCCGAGTAGAAGAAAAAATACTCCTGACTGTCCGGGAAAAAGACCAGATCGTCGCCGTTGCGAAAGCTGGTTATCCGATAGGGAATATGATTTTTGGTCTGCGCCTGACGCATGCCGGAAGCCACCTGGAAATGGTCGCCCCACTTCATGGTCGATAGCTGGTAATGGAAACGCGAGATGGTCACATTTTTGCGTAAAGAGCAGGACAATTTTACCGCTGTGCCGGCGAAAGCCGGAGAAAGAAAGAAGCTTAATAAACTGATAGATAATAGAAATTTCATGAAGGTCTTATAATTTTAGGGTCAATATTTGACGGTAACATGATTTTCCTGCGCAGACAGGGATCGCGGCGGATTTTCTTGCCGCCGCGCCCTATTCCAGGAATATTCCTAATTATTATCGCCGCGTAGCACCTCGCGGAAGTGCATCACCAGCGGTCGCTGGTTGGCTTTGTGCCATACCGCCCACAGCTGGGTCGAATAGCTCATCCACGGAATTTCCCGCAGCACGACCCCCTCAGGGGCGTTATGCCGCAGGCTGTGCTGGATCAGCGCCACGCCCAGTCCCGCCGCCACCAGCCCCAGGGCCGTTAATGGCTCTCCGGCTTCCAGACGAATATCCGGATTAAAGCCCGCGCGCACGCAGGCGGCGACGAAATCATCGCGCGAATGGGCATCGTCGTTATGGATAACCGCGATCCACTGCTGATCGGCCAGCTGCGCCGGCTGCAAGTTTTCCGCCGCGGCCAGCGGATGATTCTGCGGCAAAGCCAGCAGCATCCGGTCATCAAGCACCTGGGTATACTCCAGATCCTGTTCGCCCGCCGAAGGCGGCATGTCCACCAGCGAGAAGTCCAGGCTGCGCTGGCGCAGGCCCTCAATCTGCGTGGCGGGCGGCTGGCTATACAGCGCAATATGCACGTCCGGGCGCGACGTTCGCAGGGTGCGCAGCGCGGTAGAAAGCACGCCGGAGTGCATGGCGTTTTCGATATAACCGATACACAACCCGCCATCTTCGCCGCGCCCCAGTCGTTTACCTAATGATTCGAGACGGTTGGCATGGGTCAGCAACGAGCGCGTTTCGGCCAGAAACGTCTGCCCGTCCGCCGTCAGGCGAATACGCTGCTGGTTACGTTCAAACAGCATCAGCCCTAGGCGCTCCTCCAGCTGGGCTATCTGGCGGCTGAGCGGCGACTGTGAAATATGTAAGCGTTCGGCGGCACGGCCAACATGCTCCTCTTCCGCTACCACCACAAAGTACTTCAACTGGCGTAAATCAATCATGTGAGACCTCAAAGGACTTAAGTCAGACGAATTATGTCCTATCAAGTCATAACACCGCAAGGTATTGTGATCTCCGTCACAGGGCGACAGCACAAATCGCCCGCACAGAACCCTTCCCAGACGGGAACCCAATATCGAGGACATCTTAGATGAGCATCAAACATATTCTGCCAGGCAACATTGGTTTAGGCGGCGCGCCGCTGGGTAACATGTTCCGTAACATCCCGGAAGACGAGGCGCACGCCACCGTCGCCGCCGCCTGGGATCTGGGCGTTCGTTACTTCGATACCGCACCGCTGTACGGATCCGGTCTTTCTGAAATCCGGATGGGCGAAGCGCTCTCGCAATACCCTCGCGACCAGTTCGTTCTGAGCAGCAAAGTCGGCCGCATCATGCTTGATGAAATGGAAGACCCGGCGACGCGTGATTTTGGTGAGAAAGGCGGTCTTTTCGAATACGGCCTGAAGAACAAAATCCTCAACGACTACTCGGCCGACGCCACCCTGCGTTCTATTGAAGACAGTTTAAAACGGCTGAAAACCGACCATCTCGACATCGTATGGATCCACGATCCGGCGCAAGATTTCTACGGCGACAGCTGGCTGGAGCAGTTCAACATCGCCCGTACCGGCGCCTTCCGCGCGCTGACCCGCCTGCGTGAAGAAGGCGTAATAAAGGCATGGGGGCTGGGCGTGAACCGCGTCGAACCTTGCGAATTGACCTTAGCGCTCGACGAGCCGAAGCCTGATGCGTTCCTGCTGGCTGGCCGCTACTCGCTGCTGGACCACAAACGCGCCCTGCAGCGCCTGATGCCGGAAGCGCTGGAACAGAATGTCGATATTGTCGTCGGCGGCCCTTACAGCTCGGGCGTTCTCGCCGGCGGTGAACACTTCGAATACCAGAAAGCCTCTGCGGCGATCCACCAGCAGGTGGCGCAGATCAAGGCCATTGCCGCCCGTCATCAGGTGGATGTGAAAGCCGCTGCGCTGCAGTTTGCCCTGGCTCATCCGGCGGTAGCCGCCGTAATCCCAGGCTCCAGCCGTCCGGGCCGTATGGCGGAAGATCTGGCCGCGCTGAAAGCGACCATCCCAGCCGCTTTCTGGGATGAGATGCGCAGTCAGAATCTGGTGGCTGATAACGCGCCGCTGCCGATTCGTTAATTTTAGCGGGGCCGCAGGGCCCCTCTTAAAACAAGAGAGACAACATGAAACTGGATCTAACCCATAAAGTCGCCGTGGTGAGCGGCTCCACTTCCGGCATCGGACTGGGCATCGCTAAAGGCCTTGCCAGGGCGGGCGCGACCGTGGTCATCGTCGGCCGTCAACGGCGCGGTGTTGATACCGCCATAGCGGCGATTAATGCCGAATACCCCGATGCGCAACTGCGCGGAGTGGTCGCCGACCTCAGCACTGAAGAAGGCGTCAGCGCCCTGCTCGCCGCCGAGCCGCATGCTGATGTGGTGGTTAACAACCTCGGCATCTTTAACGATAAAGATTTCTTTAGCGTGCCGGATAGCGAGTGGCTGCACTTTTATAACGTCAACGTGCTTTCCGGCGTGCGCCTGTCGCGCCACTACGCGCAGGGGATGATCGATAACGGCTGGGGACGCATTATTTTCGTCTCCTCGGAATCCGGCGTCGCGATTCCTGCCGACATGATCAATTACGGCGTGACCAAAAGCGCCAACCTCGCGGTCTCCCACGGACTGGCGAAACGGCTCGCCGGTACCGGCGTCACCGTTAACGCCATTCTACCTGGCCCCACCTTCACTGAAGGTTTGCAGGAGATGCTGGCGGAGGCCGCTACGCAATCTGGCCGCAGCCCGCGTGAGCAGGCTGATGAATTTGTAAAGACCGCACGCCCAAGCTCGATTATCCAGCGGGCGGCGGACGTCGACGAAGTGGCGAACCTGGCGGTATATCTCGCCTCGCCGCTCTCGTCGGCCACCACTGGCGCGGCGCTGCGCGTCGATGGCGGCGTCGTCGACACCCTGGCAATGTAATTCTAATTATCTGAAATAAAGAGAGAAATAAAATGGCTACTACCACTGTATCTATCGAAATCCCGGCATCTGTCGACCAGGTTTGGCAACTGATGGGCGGCTTTGACTCGCTGCCCGACTGGCTGCCGTTCATCCCGAAAAGCGTGGTGAGCGAAGGGGGGCGCGTGCGTACGCTGACCACATCCGATGGCGGCACGGTCATTGAACGTCTGGAAACGTTTGATAACCGCCAGCGCAGCTATAGCTACTCGATCATCCAGGCGCCGTTCCCGGTCGTGGATTACCTCTCCACTATCGCGGTAGTGGCAACTGCCGATAGCAATATCACCCGCGTTGAGTGGTCCGGCAGCTTCACGCCGGTTAACGTCAGCGACGCGGATGCCGAAGCGCTGTTCAGCGGTATTTATCGCGACGGCCTGCAGGCGTTGAAAAATAACTTTAGCGCCTGATTGTTGCCAGGAATGGCCGGGCCATTCCTTTTATGAACAAAAGAAGAAAAGTCTATTGCCCGTTGCCCTCTTTTTCAGACAACGGGCGGGACATATCCTTTACGCCATCACGTTGCAACGGGCAACGTTAACGAAACAACTTAACAGGATTATGAACATGAAAACCGTATCGACTATTTTTTCCGCAGCTGCACTTTCACTTTTTGCCTTTACCGCTTCCGCGCATAGCGTGACTGCGACCGGTAATACGCTTGACTCCGCTGAAGCGATGATTGCTAAAAAAGCGAAAGAGCTGAATGCGACTGATTATAAAATCACCAGCGCCCATATGGGGAATAAAGTGACGATGAGCGCTGAACTGTACAAGTAAAATCAGCCACTCTTCAGAGCCCCGGCAACTCAGCATCTTGAGTTGGCCGGGGGCTAAGAATTCTCACTCTCCAGACTACGGTTGTTTCACCTGCAATTAGTCCTTCACCCTGAATTCCACCCTACGTTTACGCTCAACAACAATTAATACTTCGGTATTAATCCCCCTCTCTCCCGCTTAAATAACTCGCATAAAGAACATTAAAAAACAGTTTTCTTTTTAAACTGAGATTGGTCGACACTACCCAACTCATAGTCTACAATGATGATTGATAACCATTTATTGCAAATGTGAATGATTATCAGGCTTTCCAGTTAGTTTAAAAAAATAGCATAACGATGTTTAAATAACTCATTTTAAACGAGCAAAAAATGGCAGATAACAATATAAAAATTTATCATTCCCGTTATAGCAAGTTGATAAAACTACTGGACTTTCTCACCGTCAACGTTTTGATTTTTATCTATTTAAAATATTTTTATACTGAACCCACAACCGCTTCCGCGCTCGTTGGCATTATCTATTCATTAGTATTTATAAGAATTAATGAGTATTTTCATTTGTATTCAGGACAATTTAAAGGGCACTATTTCACAAAATCAGCAGCGCTTATTTTAAGCGTATGCCTGAGTAGTATTGTTTCATTCTTATTTTTCGTCGTCGCCGAGTGGTTAATTAATACGCAATCAGTCGTTAATTTTATTCCGCTGGCCGCCAGTCTGGCGAAATGCTCAATATTTATATTTCTCATTGTCTTCGTGGTGCGGGCAATCACTGCCCATTATCTGTTTAACTCGGTGTTACGGGTCGCGATTCTCGGTATTACGCCCGCGGGCCTGGCCATCGAGCAGGCTTTACAAAAAGAGTACTCACAACGCGGTATCATCATCAGCTATTTTGAAGACCGCAACAACCAGCGAGATAGCCGGCTGATGAGTATCGAAAGAAAAGGCAACTCGCGCGATCTGCTGGCTCTGGCGAAGACAGGCGACGTTGATGAAATTTATATCGCGCTTCCCATGGTTGCACAGCAGCGCATTAAGCAATTTCTCAATGAATTCTCTGACACAACCGTCGATGTATTCCTGGTACCGGACCTGTTCTCTTACAGCTCACATATTTCCCAGCTGCGCATGTTCGGCAATCTGCAAACTATCAGTATCTTCACTTCGCCTTTTGATGGCGAAGGGGCAATCATCAAGCGTATTGAAGATATCATTCTCGGTTCTTTCTTTACCTTAATTAGCCTGCCGGCGATGCTGTTTGTGGCGATTGGTATCAAACTCACCTCTCCGGGGCCGATTTTATTTAAACAGAATCGTTATGGCCTCAACGGTAAACAAATAGAAGTCTGGAAATTCAGAACCATGCGGGTCATGGAAAATAGCGCCGTGGTCACTCAGGCGACCCGCAACGATCCGCGAATTACCAAATTCGGCGCTTTTTTGCGTAAAACCTCACTGGATGAACTGCCGCAGTTTTTCAACGTGCTACAGGGGCGGATGTCGATCGTCGGTCCCCGCCCGCACGCGGTGGCGCATAACGAGCAGTATCGCGTGCTGGTGGAGAACTACATGATTCGCCACAAGGTTAAACCAGGTATCACCGGACTGGCGCAGATTAACGGCTTCCGCGGTGAGACCGACACACTGGACAAAATGGAGAAGCGAATTCAGTACGACCTGGCCTACATCCAGTCGTGGTCGCTGTTCCTCGATCTCAAAATCGTCTTTTTGACTTTCTTCCGGGGCTTTGTTGGCAAAAATGCGTTCTAGGTTCGCCGTTCTGGCCGGTTTGCTGTCTGTGCCTTATGCACACGCAGACCTGCAGGCAAAACCGCATACCGGGGTTGCCGGCATCGATTTCGAGAGCCAGTTGGGTTATGACATCGGTTACGATGACAACGTGACCTGGCAGCGTTACGACCAAAATAAAATCGGCTCCAGCTACCAGAATATTAAGCCTGTCGTTAAAGCTATCGGCGAACGTTATGAAGACCGCTACCTGTTGATGTATTCCGGCGATTACCGCAACTATGGCAACGATAGCGCAGATAATCGCAACAACCATTTTTTTATGTTTAACGGCAAGTGGCGATTTGGCAGCATGCACGGGCTGTCGCTGGATCTCGATGAGACGCTGGGTCATGAAGAGCGCGGCCGCGACACCACCGAAGGCTTTTTGCCCGAGCAGTTTAAAGAGTTTGGCATCAACAAGCCGATCGGCACCCGCTTCTTTAACAGCGAGCTGCGTTACAGCTACGGCGCGCCGGAAGGGCGCGGTAAAGTTGAAGTCGCGCTACTGCATAAACAATTGCGCTTTCGCGACCTCGACAGCATCAAAGACGCCAGCGATGACTTTAACTATTACATGCACGATCAGGAGTGGCATGAAAACAGCCTGGTGGCCGAAGTGTTTGACCAGAAAGCCAAAACGCTGCGCTACCGCTATAGCTTTATCACCAACCAGCGCCGCTACGAGCTGAATCCGTTAAAAGACAGCAATGAGTATTATCTACTGGTCGGCATGAAGAATCGCCTGTCGGGTAAAACGGAGATTAACGGTAACGTCGCCTGGCTCTACAAAGACTTTATCCATAACCCGGACTCACAGGGTTTTAACGGCCTGAACTGGGATATCAACGCCGACTGGAAACCGCTGGAGCAAATGAAAGTTAACCTACACAGCTCCCAGCGCATCAAGGACCCCACCGACTCCGGCGGCTATATCCTGGTGTCGAATTTCGGCGTCGGCTATGAACATCACTGGCTGGTGGATCGTTTCTCAACTCTGGTCGATTATTCATATATCACTGAAGACTATAAGCATCAGAGTAATAAGCGCAAAGATAAGTCTAATCTGCTGTCGCTGACCTTTAACTATGATTTCCGACCATCGGTTAACTTTAAGCTGAAGCTGCAATGGAACACCATGCACTCAAATAAAGATACGGACACTTTTTATATTGGCCCGGACTACTCGCATGCGGTTGACCGCACCCTGGGCTACGACGATTCGGCCATTATTTTTATGACGCAGGTACAACTATGACCTTTTTAAACAGGACCCTGGCGATGCTTCCGCTGCTGGCGCTACTG
This sequence comes from Klebsiella sp. CN_Kp104, assembly GCF_040064515.1. Taxonomy (NCBI): domain Bacteria; kingdom Pseudomonadati; phylum Pseudomonadota; class Gammaproteobacteria; order Enterobacterales; family Enterobacteriaceae; genus Klebsiella; species Klebsiella sp. CN_Kp104. The sequence continues at coordinate 59,509 of NZ_JBEAII010000039.1, forward strand.
CTGGCGGGCTGTTCGACGCCGCCGCAGACCATTAAAACGCCGCCGGACGCCGTCTACCTTTTGGACCAGGGCGATGAAGTGAATATTGCGGTCTCCGGGGAGCAGGATCTGACGATGCGGGTAAAAATCGATAATAGCGGCAGCATTGATTACCCCTATATCGGATCGCTGCTGTTAAAAGGTAAAACCCCTGAACAGGTGAGTAATGAAATCGCCGATAAACTGCGCGGTAACTACCTACAGGCGCCGATGGTCACGGTGAGCATCGCCGAATACCGCAAAGTTTATCTGCTCGGCGAAGTGAAAAAACCGGATGGTTATGCCTGGGAGCCGGGTTTAACGGCGGAAAAAGCCATCGCCCTGGCCGGCGGTTTCACCGACCGCGCCGATCGTCATGATATTCAAATTCGACAGGCCCGCGGCGGAAAGCTGCTGGAAAATGTCGCCGCCGACTCCTCCGTGCAGGCAGGAGATACCATCATTATTGGCATGAGTTTCTTCTGATATGGCAATTTCACTGGTCGAAAACGCGAAAAAGAAAGAAGGCTTTATCGACTTCACGCCTTATTTCAACAAAATTAAGCACAAGCTTATCTGGTGCCTGGTGGTGGTGATTGTCGCCGCCGTGGCGTCATTTATTCTGACGCGCTTTATGTCTTCCAGCTACACGGCGACCGCTACCGTGCTGTTCAAAGCGCAGTCGCAGGACGTCTCTCCTCTGCCGCGGCTGGAAAACTACGACTCCACGCGCAGCGATTACTACGAGACCAAGTACGCGTTAATGGGGTCACGAGTAGTGCTCGATGCCGCGGTGCGTAAATTAAAGCTGGAGCAGGATAGCGAATTTAACGGCGGCGATAATCTCGACGAAACCGCACGTATTAATAATGCTATTCAGGCGCTGCAAAAAAGCCTGACCATTTCCGGCGTGCGCACCACCCAACTGGTTGCCGTATCGATGGAAGCGAAATCACCGCAGAAAGCCGCCGATATCGCCAACGGCGTCGCCCAGGCCTTCATCGATTACAGCCTGCAGCAGAAGCAAAACACCTTGCTTCAGGCGCAGGGCTGGAACGAAAAAATGATGGACGACCTGAAAACCAAAATGGATCAGCAGAAGGCGGACATCGATAACTTCCTCAAGCAGAACGGATTGCTGACCTTCCGCAGTATGGATGGTTATGAGACCGAGCGGCTGGGGATTGTGATTAACCATCTGGCCGACGCCACCCAGCGCCGCCTGAAAGCGCAGACGGTATGGGACAAGGTCCGCCGCCAGCAGGGTAAACCGGTAGAGCAGATTATCTCGCTGCCGGAAATCTCCGGCCATCCGCAGGTGCAGGATTTACGCATTGCCCTCATCCAGACCCGGCGCAATCTTTCCGAAGCGGCCAAACACTACGGCCCGCAGCATCCGAAATATCTGCAGGCCCAGGCGCAGCTGCAGGCGGTGAATGCCCAGCTCGGCCAGGTATTGGGCGAGCTGTTTAACGGCCTGCGCCAGCAGTATCAAATCGCCCTCGACGATGAGCAGCACTACCAAAAAATGCTCAACGATCAGAAGGCCAATTTCCAGGCACTCGGCGCCAAGCGCGACCAGTACAACACCATGACCACCGCGCTGAATAAAACCGAAGAGCTTTATAAATCACTGTACCAGCGCGCTAACGAGCAGAAATTGTCAGAGACCTTCTCGGTACCGGATGAAGTCATTTACGACGCCGCCGTACCGCCGGATCGTCCATCTAAACCCCAGCGCGGCCTGTTGATCGTGATGATTACCCTGATGGCGCTGGCGCTGTATATCATGTATCTGATCGTCAGTACCGCGCTGGATAAAACGGTGAATAGCCTCAGCGAGCTCAAAGCGAAAACCGCCCTCGAGGCCAGCGGCGAATTTCCGCTACTGGCGCATCTGGAAAACGCGCAGCAGATTTTCCATAACGTGCTCTACGCCGATATGATCCACAGCCTGCGGCTGGCGTTGCTCAATCAGCGCGATAAACCCGCCACCATCCTGGTGACTTCGGTGCAATCCCGTTCCGGCAGTTCGTATATTGCCGAACTGCTGGCCTGCTCAGCCAGCAAATCGCGTAAAACGCTGCTGATTGACCTCGACTACCTGGCCACTCAGGGTTTATCGGCGAAATTTCCGCAACATAAACAGGGCTTCAGCCAATTGCTGAACGGCGAGTGCATGCCGGAGCAGTCCGTCGTCAAACTGGATGATCAACTGGACTTTATGCCCCGCGGCAAACTCAACGATTCTTCGCTGCTATTGATCACTTCTGAACGCCTGCCGGCGCTGCTGGCAACGTTGCATCAAACTTACGATACGCTAATCATCGACGCTCCGGCGCTGAATCAGGCTCAGGATAGTCTGCTGTTGGCGGCACAAAGCGATATGACTCTGCTGGTGGTGAAGGCCGGCGAGCAGGCTCCGCGGATCCGCAAAGCGGAACAACGTCTGCAGAGCGCGGGTAGTAGCCGGGTGGCGAGCATGCTTAACCAGGTGCGCGAAGAACACCTGGAAACGCAGGAAGGTAAACGCCTGCTTGAGCGCCAGATGCACGAACTCATTGCTCCGAAATAGCGCCTATGAATCTGATTAAGAGTATTTCATCCATCGCCAGTTCATCGGTGCTTTCGCAGCTGATCGGCGCCTTTTCGGTCTGGCTTATCTCTCATCGCTATGGGATGGCTGAGGTCGGCCATTACGCGATGATCTACAGTAATGTGCTGATCGGCGCGCAGGTCTGTACCTTTGCCTCGCAGTTGCTAATCCCCCGTCAGGAGGATCACGAGCTTGGGCAAAACGTGGTGTTCTGCCTGCTGCAGAGTCTGCTGATGGCCCTCCCCTGGGCGGTCATCACCGGGCTTATCTTCGAACTTAACATTGCGTTTCTCTATTTGCTGACCTTTGGCTATGCGTTGGTGCTGGTGGCGGAAAACCTTTCCCTGCGCGGCGGTAACTATCCTTTCCTGACCTTCCAGCGCATTGCGGTGTCGCTGGTGGTCGCTATTGCGCTGCTGGCGATGCCCAACCCAACGCTGTTTTATCTGGCGTGGATGGTCGGCATCCTGCTGCTGCTGGTCGGCTGCCTGATTCGCCTGTTTAACTTCAAAAGCTTAACGTTGCGCCACTTTTCGATTACGACGAATGTACGTTTTTTACGCGATCACTGGCAGCATATCAGCCGCGTCGGCAGCGCCGAGGTACTGGCGATGGCCAGTAATAACCTGCCGACGATGCTGATTAACATCTGGTTCTCGCCGCTGGTCGCCGGCTACTTTTCGGTGGTCAGCCGTTTCTGCCTGTCGCCGGTGATGATTATCGGTAACGCCGTGCGCAACTCCATCTTTTCTAAATGGTCGATGGATTTTCGTAACCGCACCTTTAACTATCCGGAATATAAAAAAGTTCGCCTGCTGCTGCTGGGCGCCGCCGCGGTGTGCATCCTTGGTATCTGGATTTTCTATCCGCTGGTGATGCGCCTGGGCTTTAGCGAGGAGTGGCTGAATTCGATCCCCACCTCGCGCTACATGCTGCCTTATCTGTTCGCCGCGCTGGCGGTCAGCCCGCTGACGGTGATCGAACTGATCTTCGGCTCCCGGCGCTACTTCCTGCGCATTCAGATTGAGCAGTTGCTGATTATCGCCATCGCCTTCATCGCCTTGCCGTACTTTGGCGTCAGTTATGAAATCGCCCTGCTGGCCTTCTCGTTCCTGACCTTCGCGCGTTACTTGTTCATTTTGCTCAAAATGAATCAGCGGGCGAAAACGCTTTCGCTGCAGGAGCAGAAAATATGCAGCTAAACACCGGCCGCTATCTCGAAGCCTATGCCCTGATGACGCTGGTGTTCTGCGGTACGGTCCAGTATTTCACCGGTATCGCGGCCGTGCTGTGGCTGCCATTTTTTCTGGTGCTGGTGATGGCGGTGCTGCTCCTGATGCAGAGCCGCCCGCAACCGCTGGCGCTCACCGGGCGGGAAAAGCTAATACTGGCGCTGTATCTGTCCTTTATCGTGCTCGGGCTGGTCTCAACGGTACTACAGTCAGGGGTCGTCACCGCCATCGTCGGCTTTAAAAACGAGCTGGCGCTCTCGCTGCTGATGTTCTGCATGCTGTTGGGCATGTTTAGTGAATCACAGCTGTACCGTCTGACGCGGCTTTTCTACTGGATCTACTATGTGCAGATCCCGGTCGCTATCTATCAGGTGATTTTCGTGGTGCCTAAACGGGTGGCATTTCGCGGCGAAGATGAGAAATGGGACTCGGTGGTCGGCACTTTCGGCGGCGACCCGATGGGCGGCGGCAACACCGCGGCGATGGGGATGTTCTGTCTGCTGATCATGCTTATGAAAGTGTCAGAGTTTAAGCACGGCATCTGCTCATTTAAATCGCTGGTGATCCACATCGCGCTGGGTTTCTTCCTCTGCGTGGTGGGGGAAGTAAAATTCGTCATTCTGCTGTCACCGTTCCTGCTGGCCCTGCTGTGGATCCTGCCCGGCTACGTGAGTGGCGTGAGTAAAGTTAGCCTGCGATCGCTGCTGATCATCGCCGCCGGCATGGCGCTATTAATTTTTGTCGCCATTACCGTGTTGGCCTCCAACTATTCCTCGGCCTTCGGCGGCGACCCGACCAAAAGCGCGCTGTCGGTGTTTATCGATTCACTGGGCTATATTTTTGATACTAACTACATTATGCCCAGCGGCGAACTGGGGCGTTTTACCACCCTCTTCTTCTGGCTGCAGCATAACGAACTATTTGGTCCTGGCGGCATGCTGTTTGGTTACGGCCTTAACGCCACCAACAGCGGCAGTACCGTCTCGCCGGGCTATATCGGCGTCTGGTATCACCTGATCCTCGATTCCACCGCCTTAAGCATGCTGCTGTGGGAAGTGGGGATTATCGGCATCATTCTGTTCATTGGCACCATCGCCTCCATCCTGGTCGCCATGCGGCCGAAAGAGACCTTTTCGCGCCACGATCTCAAGCTTGAGGATCTGCAACTCCTTAGCGCGGCGCCGGCGTTCTACGTTTTTGTTATCGGCTGTCTGCTCAGCCTGCCCTACAGCCAGATCCTGATGATCATTCCCATGCTACAGTTTTTATTATGGTTATCCCTTGGGGCGCTGATTGTCATCCACCGCGCTGTCCGTCTTAACTCCGGTACCCACTATGAATAAAACGCCATCCATTACCGTCAGCATCAAGACCCTGAACGAAGCGCAGGGCATCGAGAAAACGATCGATAGCGTGCGCAAACAGCTGCAACCGTACCCGCATCAAATCATCGTCGCCGACAGCTTATCAACGGATAACACCCGCGAACTGGCTATCGCGAAAGGCGCGATGGTGGTGTGTCTGGATAACGCCGCCGACCGCTGCTGCGGTATCGGCCACCAGCTGGGCTGGCTGTATAGCGAAGGCGATTATCTGCTGCTGCTGGATGGCGATATGGAGCTGGAGCCGGGCTTTCTGGATACCGCGGTCGAATTCCTGGAAACGCATCCGGAGTACGCGGGAGTCGCCGGCAGCGTCGAGATGGATGATGCCTCTAACTATGAGTTCAAATCGCGCAAGCAGCGCCTGCATCTGATCTATCCACAGGGCGACACCGATCATCTGGGCGGCGGCGGCCTGTATCGTCGTGAAGCGATCGCGAAAATCGGCTATCTGACCAACCTCAACCTGCATGGCTACGAAGAAGCGGAGCTGGGCATTCGTTTACAAGCGGCGGGTTACAAACTGCATCGCCTGGCGGCGCCCTACTTTAGCCACGCTTCTTACACCATGCCAACCTTTAAAATGCTGGCCTACCGTTGGAAAAACGGCTTCCTGTGGGCGCCGGGCGAGTTGCTCCGGAACTGCTGGGGTAAAGCCCATTTCCCGGCGGCGCTGCGGATTGTACGTAATGAGCTGATCTTCACCCTCTATCTTCTGGTCTTACTGATTTGTCTACTGACCTTCAATGGCAAGGTTATCGCCATTGCCCTGCTGCCGCTGCTGGCGTTTATCGCTCTGAAGGCCATTAAAAATAAATCGCTGCGCGATGGCGTGCAGAGCGCGATTAACTTATCGCTATTTTCAGCGGGGCTGCTGCGCGGGGTGATTAATTCAGTGCGCGATCCGATGAAACGCCCGGCGGTGACCGTCTCGAATCCACAGCATATTGATACTGAAAATGAAAATTCTCTTCGTTAACAAATTCTTCTTTATCAAAGGCGGCGCGGAAACCGTTTATTTTCAGGAGCGCGACGCGATGCTGCAAGCCGGCTACCAGGTGGTCGACTTCAGCATGCAGCACGCGGAAAATAAACCGTCGCCGTGGGAGGAATTTTTCGTCCATAACGTCGATTACCACGACAGCCACGGCCTGATGAGCAAAATCAAAGCTGGGGTGGACTTTATTTATAATGCCGAGGCCTGCGCGAAGCTCAACACGCTTTTGTTGCGCGAGCGGCCGGATATTGTTCATTTTCATAATATCTATCATCAGCTTACGCCTGCCGTTATCGGCGTGGCGAAACGCTTTGGCTGCAAAACGGTACTCACCGCCCACGATTACAAAATCGTCTGTCCTTCGTACACCATGCTGCGCGATGGTCATGTCTGCGAAGAGTGTCTGACCGGGTCAGTGATCAACGCTTTTCGTCACCGCTGCCAGCAGGGCGATACTTTCAAAAGTCTGCTGCTATCGTTGGAAGCCTACTGGCAGAAGTTTGCCAAAAATTACGCCATGCTCGACTGTATCATCGCCCCAAGCGAGTTTATGCGCCAGACCCTGCTGCGTAAGCTGCCCGACGCCCGCATTGAAGTGATCGTCAACGGTATTGATGCCAATAGCACCGTGCCCGGCGACACCGCAGGCGACTATTTTCTCTATATTGGCCGCCTGAGCCGGGAAAAAGGCGTGCCGACGCTGGCGCAGGCGCAGCAAAAAATGCGGGAGGCGATGCCGCTTAAGATTGTCGGCGATGGCCCATTGGGCGCAGACCTGCGCGCGCGCTTCAACGGCCCGCAGTTCCTCGGCTATATGAAACACGGCGAGGAGCTGAATAACCTTATTCGCGGGGCCCGAGCGGTAGTCGTCCCCTCTGAATATTATGAAAACTGCTCCATGTCGGTGCTCGAAGCCATGGCTTTTGGCCGCCCGGTGATCGGCGGCAATATTGGCGGTATCCCGGAACAGATCCATGACGGCGTCGACGGCTATCTGGTTGAACCCGGCAATAGCGACGCGCTGGCGCAACTGATGGACAAACTGGCTGCAGACCCTGAGCTGGCCCGCAATATGGGAATTAACGCCCGCCAGCGGCTGGAAGAAAAATACGATCTCGCCCGCCACATGCAGGTGCTGCAGGCGCTTTATGAACAACTTGTCGGGGAGAAAAAATGACCATCAACGTCACGGTATTAGGCACGCGCGGGATCCCCGATGTGCAGGGCGGCGTCGAAACTCACTGCCAGAATTTATACCCGGAAATCTATCGCCAGGGCAGCGCGGAAGTCTGCGTGATCGCCCGCTCGCCCTATGTGAACTACCGACGTAGCGAATATCAGGGCGTTAAACTCAAGAGTCTGTGGGCGCCGAAAAGCCGTAAATTCGAGGCTATTATTCACTCGACGCTGGCGGCGTTCAGTACCTTATTCGACGGCTCCAACGTGGTTCACGTTCACGCCGTCGGCCCTGGCCTGGTGGTGCCGTTGCTGCGTCTGCTGGGAAAACGCGTCGTCTTTACCCATCATGGCCCGGATTACGATCGGCAGAAATGGGGCCGGATGGCCAAAGAGATGCTGCGCCTTGGCGAAAAATGGGCGGTGAAATACGCCAATGAAGTGATCGTCATTTCCGAGGTCATCAATAATCTGATTAAGCACAAGCATGGCCGCCATAACGCCCATGTTATCTACAACGGCGTGCGCCAGGCCGACCTGCCTCCTGCGGATCGGCAGGCGGAGATCCTCGATAAATACGGTCTAAAACCGGGCCAGTATATCGTTGCCGTGGCCCGTTTTGTCGAAGAGAAAGGACTGCACGATCTCGTTGCCGCCTATGCCGCCGCCGGGTGTTCGGTACCGCTGGTGCTCATTGGCGATGCCGACCACGCCGATGAATATAGCGAACGCCTGAAGCAACAGGCGACCGCCACGCCAAACGTCATCCTCACAGGCTTTATCAACGGCGCGCCGCTGCATACGCTGTTCTCGCAGGCCGGGCTATTCGTGCTGCCCTCTTATCATGAAGGATTGCCGATCGCGCTGCTGGAGGCCATGTCGTGGTCACTGCCGGTGGTGGTCAGCGACATTCCGGCCAACCTAGAAATTGGCCTGCCGCCAGCGAACTACTTTCCCGTCGGCAACGTTCCGGCTCTGACGCAGAAACTGCAACAATGGGTCGCAGGAGAAAAAGCGGATTACAGCCAGTTTATGCCGAAGTACCGCTGGCCGGAAATCGCCGCGCAAACCGCGCAAGTCTATCAGCGCTTAACGTAAGCAGGTTACTCGTGCCGAAATCTACAGCAGAACTGGTGGTCGAGCGCTTCTATGCCGCGCTTGACCAGGAGGTTGAAACCTCATTAACCGCGGAGCAGAAACGGGGAATCGAGCAGGCGTTGGTGCGCGCCAACCTGGCGTCACGCCATCGCATCGATTTTCGCCACAGCTTTCCGTTCCTGCATCGCCGCTATTTCGTGGTATTTCTTTTTGGTCGGGATCTGCGCAAAGTTTCGCGCGAAAGCACTCTGTTCGGACGCATCTTCGCGACGCTGTTGATTACGCTTGGCGTGGTGTTCGCCCTGCTGTCGATCCTACTGGCGCTCTATATGTTGAAATCAGCGTTAGGCATTGATGTATTTAAAAATTTCCACGTCGGTATCTGGACGTGGTTTGTTAATCTTCATGACCACATGACAAAGTGAATTGAGTATGGCGATATTATCTCTGCATAGCGCTCCTCTGTTTCGCGCCCTGCTACTGGCCAGCGCGCTGGCGTCAGCATCCGTTGGCGCGCAAACCACGGTCATCACCCCGCCTCCTTTCGACGGCCTGCTCACCAATCCGGGCATCGGCGTCGCCAGCTTTCATGATGGCTATGGTGAAAAACCGACCCGCGCCGAGTATCCCGATACTGGTTTTGAGTACGATCGCTTCTACTGGAGTGAGCTGGAACCACAGGAAGGTATCTACAATTTCGCGCCGATCGATAATGCTTTTAGCGTCGCCGCCAGCCATCAGCCAGCCATGAACGTCGGCCTGCGGGTAATGGCGCTCGACGAGCCGCAAACGGGATCGAAAATTCCCGACTGGCTGATCGCCAAAGGGATCAAGGGCCAGTGGGTCGCCGACGGTAAAACCTTCGTGCCGGATCTCAGCGATCCAACTTTTATCGCCTATGCGCAGAAACTGCTGAATGCCCTCGGTCAGCGCTATGACGGCAATCCGGAACTGGCCTTTATCGATATCGGCATGGTCGGCTCCTGGGGCGAATGGCACAACTCCAACTTTAGCGAGATTCCGCCGTTAATGGAGAAGTACACGCCGGAGCAGCTCAATCGCTATGTTGATATGCATTTCGATAGTTTCCCGAAAACGCCGAAAGTCATGCTGATTAGCGGCGGCGATTCGCTGGCCTGGGCCAGCCGCCGCGGCGCGGGCTGGCGGGCGGACTGCTGGGGCGACTGGCATAACTTCTCCAGCGAGTGGAGCCATATGCGCGATGATTATCCGCAGCGTCTGTCCGCCGCCCAGGCCGCGGCGCCGGGGTTTGTCGATAGCTGGAAACGGGCGCCCGTCAGCCTTGAGATCTGCGGCTATATGAGCGAATGGCAGAGCGTACAGCACTACACGCGTGAAGAGGTGCAGGCCACCTTCGACTGGGCGCTACAGCAACACGCCAGCAGCCTGAACCTGAAATCACGACCGATTCCGACGGAATACCGCGATATTGTCGATAAAGCCTTACTGCGAATCGGCTACCGTTTCCGGGTTAACAAACTCACCTTCGAGACGCCGGTTAAGGCTGGTAAGCCGTTAGCGGTCAGTGTTACCTGGCGTAATGATGGCGTCGCCCCGGCCTACCTGTTCTACCCGGTACAATGGCGCGTGGTCAACGCCGCCGGCGCCACGGTTACCCAGGTAAAAACCCAGGATGACGTGCGCCGCTGGCTGCCGGGGGAGATGCAAAGCACTGTCACTCTCACGCTACCCGCCTCGCTGCCCGCCGGCGATTACGCGTTGCAGACCGCCATTACCGATGCCCAGGGCAAGCCGCGGCTGCTGCTGGCCAACCAGGGTAAAACCGCCGACGGCTGGTATCAACTGACCACCTTTTCCCTTAAGTAAACGGAGAATTCATGCCTAATGCCATCAGCCAGGTCCGCCGCGAGATCAAACATACCGGCAGTATGAAGGCGAAAATCGCGATTCTGCTCTATCGCCTCGCGACGATGTATCGCAGCCGCAACCCGTTTTACAAGCTGCTCGGCATTCCATTCGTTATTCTCAATAAACTGATTAACGAGTGTCTGTTTTGCGTCGAACTACCGTGGCAAACGCGGATCGGCTACGGGCTGAGGCTGTACCATCCACATTGCATCGTTCTCAACCGCGGCACCGTCATCGGTGAAAACTGTATCCTGCGTCAGGGAGCCACCATCGGCAGCCTGACGGATAGCGAAGGCCGCGAAGGGGCAAGCCCGGTGATTGGCAATAACGTCGAATTCGGCGCCCACGTGGTGGTTATCGGCCCGGTGACGTTGGGTGATAATGTCAAAATTGGCGCGGGTACCGTGGTGACGAAAGATCTGGCCGCCGGTCAGGTAGTGGTCGGCCAGCCATTCCGGGTGTTGTCAACTCATCGCGAAGTGTAGGAATAACGGCTGAAGCGCCGTGACCTGATGTCAAGAATCATCGTTGGCGGTCATCCGCTTCCCGCGGCAGGAAGCGGATGCCAAAAGCCGGGTTTACGCGCGCAGGCGAACCGGTTCGCTGAAATCGTCAGCCGGTTCGAGTTTCAGATTGAACGTTGCCAGCAGCGCCGCGGCGCGCTCGTGGAACTCACGCAGCGTTTTTTCGAGTCTTTCGCGAACTTCAGGGTCGTCGATGGCGACGGCTTGCCAGTTGCCCTCTTTATCAAACAGGCCGAACTGGTAGCTATAAGTGAAACGAGATTCCTGTGCTTCCATTTCCATCCACCAGCCCCAGAATTCCCGCTTCTCCGGCGCTGGTTTAACGTTGACGCAAACTGCCAGGCAGTCGAAAAAAAAGCGGTTCTCTTCACACTGCCCTTCACGGATATAGGGGCCTAGCGCCGTGAATTTTTTAATCAGCTTACTTTTCAGGTGTCCACTCGGTAACGTCATTGCGATCTCCTTTAGTGATGCAACTGTTTTACCAAACCAATAAAATTTAGCAATATATTAACTAAATCTATGGTTGATCCAGCGGGCAATCTGACGCAATGCGTGATCGAAATTACGGTAAACCGGCTTAAACGGTATCTCCAGCAGCTTGCCGTCCGCCGAGGAGGAGGTGATTAACCGCGACTCCTCTTCGGGGCTAAAGGGATCGTCTTTCCAGTAGCCGGAGAGCATCGGCGTAGGGCAACGGCGGCCCAGCAAGCCCTGAGTTTTTAATGAATAACGGTTAAGTTCGACACGTAGCGCTTCGTCGGAAGCATCGTGCATGCCAAGACGCGATGCCAGCACATCGAGGAACATCTCCGGCACCCGCGCCATCAGCTGCGGATCCACCAGCAGGTTATGCACCACCGGCCCCAGACAGGCCACCGCCTTCAGCCGCTGCGGCTCCAGATACCCCAGACGAACCGCAATATTGGCGCCGAAGCGGAAACCAAATGCCGCCACCCGGGTATGGTCAACCCAGGGGACATTCTGCAGATGCTGTAGCACGTACTGATGCAGCATGCTGGTGTCCTGGCTCAACGTCCACTTGGTTGAGAAACCGATGGACGGCATGTCCAGCGTCAGCATGGCGATCCCCAGCGGGGCAAAATACTTCTCATACAGGCTGTAATAATCGGTTTGCAGCGAATCCAGACCGCCGCACATCAGCACCGTCGGAAACGGGCCTTCGCCTTTCGGCATATGCAGGAAGCCCGTCACCGGGGCGCCGCCGGGGATAGCGAATTCCAGTTCCCGCAGCTCGCCCGGCAGACGTTGCGCCGCCTCTTCATAGGCGCGATTGGCCAGCGTCTGCGCCTGATCGGCCAGCCCATCGCCCTTGATATGCGGGTAGGCGGCGATGCTATAGAGGTTGGAGGCGTGCAGCCAGTGGCGACCGCTCTGCAAAGGATCGGCTTCCTGAGTCGCTTTTTGCTGCCACATCATCGCTTGTTTAGTCCACTCATACACCCAGTTGCCGCCGCGATAGCCAATCACCGTATCGTAGAGCTCCGGGTCAGAGCGCTCGGCATCGCTCATCACGATGCGCGCCTGGACATCCCATATCTCCTGCGGCGAGACGCCGCGCCAGATCCACATCAGGCGATTGATTAAGCGATACCAGTGATCGACGTGATTACCGCTCAGCGCGGTCTGCATGCCCTGATGCTGGCCGGATGAAAACCGACGGACCAGCGTTGAGGTTTCCGGGTATTTGAATCGGGGTTTAAACAACGTTTCGCTAAGGTTAGCCTGTGACATGTGCCGCCTCCATCATGTTGCTGCTTTCGCTATTGTAACCCGCGTCAGGGTAAAAAAAACCACGCCCGGCATAACCGGGCGTGGTAATTATTCACGATTGGCGGGAATTAACGGCCAGCGATTGGCGGGACGAAGACGACGCCCATATCCCACGGCTGTTCAATCCAGGTATCCTGCGGGATATCAACCACATAATCATCAACCAGCGGACGGCCCGCCGGCTTAGCGAAAATGGTGACAAAGTGTGCTTTAGGATACATTTCGCGGATAGCGACGGCGGTGCCGCCGGTATCGACCAGGTCATCAATAACGATGAAACCTTCGCCATCGCCTTCAGCGCGCTTCAGTACTTTCAGTTCGCGCTGGTTGTCGTGATCGTAGCTAGAGATACATACGGTATCAACATGACGAATACCCAGTTCACGCGCCAGTAAAGCTCCCGGTACCAGACCGCCACGGCTAACGGCAATGATGCCTTTCCATTGTTCAACCGGCAGCAGACGGCTTGCCAGTTTGCGGGCGTGAATCTGCAACATGTCCCAGGTGACGACGTATTTTTCGCTCATGTGAATTGTCCCAGCCTGTGTATAACGGCTTAAATATTGTTCGAGGGGGAAAATGGTTGCGCGAGATTATAGAGACCTGACGCGCTAAAAACCAGTATTAAGCGCCTCCGGCAACGCTTTTTGCGTGCTTTACACTAGCAGAGTGCGCGGAAAGTGGTATTCTCAACCACATCGCGCAAGCCCGAGCTTGTAGTGAATCTTATTGCTAACCCTCGACCTGTAAACGACTTTTGCAGGTGACTGTAAGGAGACTCATCGTGTCTGAATTGTCTCAATTATCCCCGCAACCGCTTTGGGATATTTTTGCCAAAATTTGCTCCATCCCACACCCGTCCTATCACGAAGAACAGCTCGCCGAGCACATCATGGGTTGGGCAAAAGAGAAAGGCTTACACGCGGAACGCGACCAGGTTGGCAACATTCTGATTCGTAAAGGCGCGACTGCCGGTATGGAAAACCGCAAGCCGGTAGTTCTGCAGGCGCACCTCGATATGGTGCCGCAGAAAAATAACGATACCGTACACGACTTCACCAAAGACCCGATTCAGCCGTACATCGACGGCGAGTGGGTTAAAGCGCGGGGCACCACCCTGGGCGCGGATAACGGCATCGGTATGGCCTCCGCGCTAGCGGTGCTGGCCGACGATAGCGTTGCCCACGGCCCGCTGGAAGTGCTGCTGACCATGACCGAAGAAGCCGGCATGGATGGCGCGTTCGGTCTGCAGGCTAACTGGCTGCAGGCGGATATCCTGATCAATACCGATTCGGAAGAAGAAGGCGAAATCTACATGGGTTGCGCCGGCGGTATCGATTTCACCTCTAACCTGGCGCTGACTCGCGAAGCGATTCCTGCCGGCTTCCAGAGCTTTAAACTGACCTTAAAAGGGCTGAAAGGCGGACACTCCGGCGGTGACATTCACCTTGGTCTGGGCAACGCCAACAAGCTGTTGTCGCGCTTCCTCGCCGGCCACGCCGATGAGCTGGATCTGCGTCTGGTCGATTTCAACGGCGGTACATTGCGCAACGCCATCCCGCGTGAAGCATACGCGACCGTCGCCGTCGCTGCGGATAAAGCCGATGCGCTGAAAGCGCTGGTGAATACTTACCAGGATATCCTGAAAAACGAACTGGCGGCTAAAGAGAAGAATCTGGTCGTCCTGCTTGAAGCGGTCGCTAACGACAAAGCGGCGCTGACTCAGGCTTCCCGCGACGGTTTCGTGCGCCTGCTGAACGCGACGCCGAACGGCGTGATCCGCAACTCCGACGTCGCCAAAGGCGTTGTTGAAACCTCGCTGAACGTCGGCGTTGTCACCATGACCGACGACAACGTGCAGATCCACTGCCTGATTCGCTCGCTCATCGACAGCGGTAAAGACTACGTCGTCAGCATGCTGGATTCGCTGGGCAAACTGGCGGGGGCGAAAACCGAAGCCAAAGGCGCTTACCCTGGCTGGCAGCCGGATGCCAACTCTCCGGTTATGCACCTGGTGCGCGAGACCTATCAGCGTCTGTTCAACAAGACGCCGAACATCCAGATTATCCACGCTGGCCTGGAATGCGGTCTGTTCAAAAAACCGTATCCGGACATGGACATGGTTTCCATCGGCCCGACCATTACCGGCCCGCACTCCCCGGATGAGCAGGTTCATATCGAGAGCGTCGGCCAGTACTGGACGCTGCTGACCGAACTGCTGAAAGCTATTCCGGCTAAGTAAGCCCTATACCGGCGGCGCTATGCCGCCGGTTGTGCCTCCGGCCCCGGTTATGACCTGTTTTGTCTGGTGGCGGCTAACGCCTTACCCGACCTACGCCGGCTACAGTAATGTGCAGTTTGGTAGCCCGGATAAGGCGCAACGCGCCGCCGGGCAATAACCGCGGGTAAAGAGCCACTTTCGCGCCGGATGGCGGCTACGCCTTATCCGGCCTACGGTTCGTGGCCTCTACCCTGTACCCGTGGCTACTGAAACTGCCGGTGTTGGTGGCCTCAAAATCGCTGAGACGTTCCCGGCAGGCCGGGGCAGCCCGCATGGATGCGGGCTGAGGGCCGTGATTTGCAAGGACGCTGCCTCGGCCCGACCCGAAGCCTGCAGGGATAAGTCGAAGGTACCACGAAGTGGCGATTTTGGCGGCCAGAGCCCGGGGGTACAGGGGGCGGCGGCGACTGGCCGCCCCCTGTGCGCTCCCTGCGCCAGGAAAGCCATAACGCAGAAGAAATATCGGGAGCGCAATGTGCTCTGAATTAACACAAAACACGTGTTTTTCCCGGACCAAAAAAGTCGCAAACCGATAACTGTATCTATTCAGCCTTACCCGAACCGCGTTTTTCCATTCGATAGTTAGTGAACCACTCTCCACGCGATTCTACTCGCTGCTCAGCGACGACACGAAATCCCTGGCGAAGAAAACTGGATCGTGCCGTTATGCTCGCATCAACCGACAATATCTTTCCCGGAAGGCTGGCGCAGACCGCCCCGATGAGCGCATGACCGATTCCACGACGGGTATAATCCGGCGAGACGAAAAAGAGGTCGATATAATCATTAACGACAGTGATAAATCCAACCGGCTGATTATCAATAACCGCCACCAGCACTTGCGAATGCGCAAATTTCTGCCGCCAGCGGGATTCATCAACCTGCGCCCAGGCGGCAATTTGCGCGGGAGAATAATCCCGGCTGGCGGTCTCTTTTACCGCGCGCAAAAAAATGGCGCACAGCGCCGGAAAATCCTCTTCTACATACGCCCTGATCGTTAACATCGTTATAGTCCAAGTACCAGTTGTCGTTCGAGCTGTGGGTCGAGCAGCGTCACGTGTAACCCCACCAGCCGCACGCCGCGGCTGCCCCGACGCTCAAGCCAGGCGTTTCGCGCGGTCGCGATTAAATCCTCTTTGTTTAACCGCGGCCAGACGTGCTCCTGAGTAGTGAGCTGGAAATCGTTAAACTTCAGTTTGATGCCCTGACGCGCGATCAGTAGATCCGGTTTTACCTTCGCCAGACGGCGTTCCAGCTCGGGATAGAGATTTTCGATAATCGCTTCGCAGTCTGACCACTCATGAATATCTTCCGCCAGAGTGCGCTCGACGCCGACCGATTTACGCTGACGATCGTTATGGATTTCGCGCTCGTCAATGCCGTGGCTGCGCTCCCACAGGATACGGCCAAACTTACCAAAACGTTTAAGCAGCATCGCCAGATCGCTGTTTTGCACGTCGCCACAGGTACGCAGCCCCATATTTTCCAGCTTCGCCGCCGACACCTTCCCGACGCCGGGAATTTTCGCCAGCGGCAGAGACCGCACAAACTCCGCCACCTGATGCGGGGCAATGACGAACTGGCCATTCGGCTTGTTCATATCTGAGGCAATTTTAGCGAGGAATTTTACCGGCGCCACGCCCGCCGAAGCAGTGAGATTCAGTTCACGCTCGATGGTCTGGCGGATCTCCTGGGCCATCAGCGTGGCAGAGCCGTGGCAGTGTACGCTGTCGCTCACGTCAAGGTAGGCTTCATCCAGCGACAGCGGCTCGATTAACGAGGTATAGCGGGAGAAAATTTCGCGGATGTGGTTCGAGGCTTCTTTGTAGGCATCAAAGCGCCCCGGCAGCAGCGTGAGGTGCGGACACAGTTTAAGCGCCGTCGCCGTCGGCATCGCGCTGCGCACGCCAAACTTACGCGCAGGATAGTTCGCGGTACTAATCACGCCACGCTGTACCCGACTGCCGCCGATTGCAATGGGGATATCGCGCAACGCCGGGTTGTCACGCATTTCCACCGCTGCGAAGAAGCAGTCCATATCGACATGGATAATTTTACGCATCGCCTTGCCCAACACTGTATACCCATACAGCATAGCAAAACTACACGCAAATTTTATTCTTTTTTTAATTCAACCGCCAAAAAAGCTGTTACAACATAAAAGTGAAACAAATCACCTTTATTTTCATACATTTAAATAATTAATCAGGAAGATACAATCATGAAGAAAATACTCACGGTACTCTGTCTGCTGGCGACCGGCAGCGTTTTCGCCAATCCGCAGCTGATTGCCCACCGCGGCGGTACCGGCGATGCGCCGGAAAACACCCTACCGGCCATCAAACTGGCGCTGGAAAATCACGCACAGGCCATCTGGATTACGGTACAGCTAAGCCGCGATGGCGTACCGGTGCTCTATCGCTCAAGCGATCTCTCCGCCCTGACCAACGCCGAGGGCAAGGTCTCAAGCTTAACCGCCGCCGAGCTGGCAAAAGTCGATGCCGGCTGGAAATGGGGCGATGACAGCCATCCGTGGCGCGGCAAGCAGGCCACGATCCCGACCTTACAAAGCGTGCTGCAGCAGTGGCCGCAGACCTTCTTCTACATCGATATAAAATCACCGGATGCCGATCCGGCGGTGATGGGCGAACGCCTGCTGGAGGTGTTAAAAAATACCCATAGCCTCGACCGGGTACGGGTTTATTCCACCGAAGACCGCTATATCGCCGCTCTGCCGCAACCGATCCCCCGCTTTGTTAGCCGCAGCGAAACCCGAACCAGGCTTGCAAACGTTTCGCTCAGCCACCAGTGCCAGCAAGACAGCCAGCGCGATGGCGATAAGTGGTACGGGCTGGAACTAAAGCGCAAGGTGGAGGTAGTCGAGAAGTTTACCCTTGGTGAAGGCGTTTCTCCGGCGACGCTCACCTGGGATAAAGAGGCGATGGATTGCTTCCGCTCGCAGGGCCAGGCCCACATCATTTTCTTCGGCATCAATAGCGCGGAAGATTATCGAACGGCGAAAGAATTAGGCGCCGACGGCGTGATGGTGGATTCTCCGGCGCAGGCGAAAAACTGGCAGTAAGATAAAAAAGGCCGCGAAAGCGGCCTGAAAAACGCAAGCGTAGCGCCGTCGGCGCATTAGAGAATGCGCTGCTGCTGGCGCTGCGCCTCGCGGGCGAGACGTTTCTTACGCGCATCGCACGGTTCCGGACAGTCGCAGACTTTCTCCAGCCCCAGCGAGGAGATCCCGCCGCAGCTGCCTTGAATACTCTTACGCTTCACCAGGTAGCCCAGGGACATGCCGAGGATCACCAGCGCAAAAATCACAAAGGTCGCGACAAATACCGTCCACATCATCAGCCTCCAAAGTCATCGAGCATGATGTTCTCATCTTCGACGCCCAGATCTTTGAGCATTTTAATCACCGCGGCGTTCATCACCGGCGGCCCGCACATATAGAACTCGCAATCTTCCGGCGCCGGATGGTCGCGCAGATAGTTTTCATACAGAACATTATGGATAAAGCCCGTATGCCCGGTCCAGTTATCTTCCGGCAGCGGATCGGAGAGCGCGACGTGGAAGGTAAAATTGGGGTTTTCGCGCGCCAGCTGTTCAAACTCATCGTCATAGAACATTTCACGCAGCGAACGCGCGCCGTACCAGAAGCTGATTTTACGCGTGCTGTGCAGGCGCTTAAGCTGGTCAAAGATGTGTGAACGCATCGGCGCCATGCCCGCGCCGCCGCCGATAAACACCATCTCGGCGTCGGTCTCTTTGGCGAAGAACTCGCCAAACGGCCCGGAAATCGTCACCTTATCGCCAGGCTTCAGCGACCAGATATAGGACGACATAATCCCCGGCGGCGCATCCGGTACCTTCGGCGGCGGCGTGGCGATACGCACGTTGAGCATAATGATGCCCTCCTCTTCCGGGTAGTTAGCCATCGAGTAGGCGCGCAGGGTCGGCTCTTTCACATCAGAGACATAGCGGAACAGGTTGAACTTGTCCCAGTCTGAGCGATATTCATCGGGAATATCAAAGTCGGCATAGGCCACTTTATGCGACGGGCATTCGATCTGAATATAACCGCCGGCGCGGAACGGCACCGCTTCACCATCCGGCACCCGTAATTTGAGCTCTTTAATGAAGGTCGCTTTGTTATCATTAGAGATAACCTCGCACTCCCATTTTTTCACGCCGAAAATCTCTTCCGGCAGCTCAATTTTCATATTCTGCTTCACCGCCACCTGGCAGGCCAGGCGGCACCCTTCTTTGGCTTCGCGTTTGGTGATATGCGAAAGCTCGGTCGGCAAAATATCGCCGCCGCCTTCTTTGATGGTCACCCGGCACTGGCCGCAGGAGCCGCCGCCGCCGCAGGCGGAAGAGACGAAGATACCGTTGCTGGAGAGCGTGTTCAGCAGTTTGTCGCCCGCCGGCGTGCGGATCTGTTTATCCGCTTCGTTATTGATTTCAATAACCACATCGCCCGCGTTCACCAGCTTCGAGCGCGCCACCAGGATGAGCCCCGACAGGACCAGCACGATCAGCGTGAACATCACCACGCCAAGAATAATTTCCATACTTTTCCGCCCTTATAGCTGCACACCGGAGAATGACATAAAGCCGAGCGCCATCAGTCCGGTGGTGATAAAGGTGATCCCTAACCCGCGCAGACCGGCGGGCACGTTGGCGTACTTCATTTTTTCGCGGATCCCCGCCATCGCGACAATCGCCAGCATCCAGCCGATGCCGGAACCAAAGCCGTAGACAATAGATTCCGGGAAGTTGTAATCGCGCTGCACCATAAACGACACGCCGCCGAAAATAGCGCAGTTAACGGCGATAAGCGGCAGGAAGATCCCTAACGCGTTATAGAGTGCCGGGAAGTACTTATCGAGGATCATCTCAAGTATTTGCACCAGCGCCGCAATCACCCCGATAAAGGTAATGAAGTTAAGGAAACTGAGGTCTACGCCTTCCATCAATGCGCCGTCGCGCAGCACCAGGTTATAGACCAGGTTGTTGATCGGTACGGCAAGACCCAGCACCACCGTGACCGCAACGCCGAGGCCAAACGCGGTGGAGACCTTTTTCGACACCGCGAGGAAGGTACACATCCCGAGGAAGAAGGCCAGCGCCATGTTCTCAACGAACACCGCGCGGACAAACAGGCTAATGTAATGAGCCATGATCGGTTACTCCTTTTCCTGCTGTTCAGGCTTCCAGCTACGCAGGGCCCAAATCAGCAAACCGATAATGAAGAACGCGCTCGGCGCCAGCAGGAACAGGCCGTTCGGCTGATACCAGCCGCCGTTCTGCACCGTTTCCAGTACGGTGATACCGAACAGCTTACCGCTGCCGATAAGCTCGCGCAGGAAACCGACGATAATCAGGATCGCGCCGTAACCGAGACCGTTACCGATACCATCCATAAAGCTGGCCAGCGGCGGCGATTTCATGGCATAAGCTTCGGCACGCCCCATCACGATACAGTTCGTGATGATAAGCCCGACGAACACCGACAGCTGCTTAGAGGTCTCATAGGCGAAAGCCCGCAGCAGCTGATCCACCACGATAACCAACGAGGCGATGATCGCCATCTGCACGATGATGCGCACGCTATTGGGAATATGGTGGCGAATCATAGAGATAAACATGCTGGAGAACGCCGTTACCAGCGTCACCGCAATGGTCATCACGAAGGCGGTTTCCAGTTTGGTGGTCACCGCCAGCGCGGAGCAGACGCCGAGCACCTGCAGGGCGATGGGGTTATTGGCGATAAGCGGCCCCACCAGCACGCGCTTCACCTCTTTCATATCGCTCTGTTCAGCCATTATTCAGCTCTCCCTCACGAACCTTTTTCAGGAACGGACCAAAGCCCAGTTCGCCCATCCAGAAATCAAAGCTATGCTGCACGCCGTTTGACGTCAGCGTGGCGCCGGATAAACCGTCAACCGCGTGGAGATCGCCGGCGCGCGCGCCGCCTTTTACCACCTTCAACGACGGCATACCGTTGTCATCCAGCACCTGCTTACCGACAAACTGCTGACGCCAGTTCGGGTTTTCCACCTCGCCGCCCAGCCCCGGCGTTTCGCCCTGATCGTAGTAAGTAATGCCTTTCACCGTGCGCCCATCGACGTCCAGCGCCACGAAGGCGTACATCATTGACCACAGGCCATTGCCATAGATAGGCAGCACGACTTCCTGAATCTGCTGCTGCGCGTCACGCACCAGGTAAATTTCCGCCAGGTTGCTGCGGCGTTTAATCCCGGCCGGATCCTGGCTGGCGTCGAGCGCGATGCTCTGCTGCGGATCTTTCAGCGCCTGGGCCTGATTAAATTTGCCCGGGTCTTTATCCAGCAGTTCGCCGGTCGCCAGATTGACCAGCCGCGGGGTAATGCGCGCGGCGAAGGTTTCCGCCACCGCGTCAGCATCCATCCCCTGCTGCATCAGGCCGGCGACCGCCAGAATATTGCGCTGTTTATCCAGCGCGCGTTGTTCCTGCTGACGCGACTTGAGGCCCACGGCGGAACCGGCGACCACAATGGAGCACACCAGACAAAGCACCAGCACCACCAGCAGCGTTTTGCCGATGCTATCGTTACTTTTCTTCTCAGCCACGCGACTTCCTCCGCTTGATATTGGCCTGCACCACCAGGTAATCGAACAGCGGCGCAAAGAGGTTGGCGAACAGAATCGCCAGCATCATCCCTTCCGGATAGGCCGGGTTGACGACGCGAATCAGCACGCACATCACGCCAATCAGCAGGCCGTAGCTCCATTTACCTTTATCGGTAAAGGAAGCCGATACCGGGTCAGTCGCCATAAACATCATGCCGAAGGCGAAACCGCCGAGCACCAGATGCCAGTACCACGGCATCGAGAACATGGGGTTGGTATCGGAACCGATGAAATTAAACAGCGTGGCGGTGGCGATCATACCGACCATCACCCCGGCGACGATGCGCCAGGAGGCGATACGGGCAAAGATAATGAACGCGCCGCCGATGAGGATCATCAGCGTCGACACTTCGCCAATCGAGCCGGGAATATTGCCAAGGAAGGCGTCCATCCAGCTCACCGGGATGCCGGTGGCGACGTTAACCAGCGCTTCACCGCCGCCGCTGGCCCACTGGGAGAGCGGCGTCGCGCCGGAAAAACCGTCCGCCGCCGTCCATACCAGGTCGCCGGAAATCTGCGCCGGGTAGGCAAAGAACAGAAACGCGCGCCCCGCCAGCGCCGGGTTGAGGAAATTGCGCCCGGTGCCGCCGAAAATCTCTTTGGCAATCACCACGCCGAAGGAGATCCCCAGCGCCGCCTGCCATAGCGGCATCGTTGGCGGCACAATCAGCGCGAAGAGAATCGAGGTAACGAAAAAGCCTTCGTTGATCTCATGTTTGCGCACAATCGCGAACAGCACTTCCCAAAAACCGCCGACGATGAATACGGTCAGGTAGATAGGCAGGAAAAATACCGCCCCCAGCGTCATCATGCTGAGCCACCCGGCATCGGCGCTGAAGCTCACCCCTAACCACTGGGCAACGCTATAGTGCCAGTTGTTGGCAATCACCTGCTGTAACTGTTCGGCGCCGTATAGCTTGTGCAGCGCCGGAATAGTCTGCAAGCCGACGTTGTACATGCCCCAGAACATCGCCGGGAACACCGCAAACCAGACGAGGATCATCATCCGCTTGAGGTCAATGGCGTCACGTACGTGCGCCGCGCCGCGGGTGACTAAACCAGGGGTGTAGAAGATCGTCGCCGCCGCTTCATACAGCGGGTAATATTTTGCTAACTTGCCGCCGTGCGTGAAATGCGGCTCAAGTTTCTCAATCAGGTGCTTTAAGCCCATCTCTTATCCTTCCTGCTCAATCTGGGTTAACACGCTGCGCAGCGCCGGGCCGTATTCATATTTGCCCGGACAAACGTAGGTGCAGAGCGCCAGATCTTCTTCATCCAGCTCCAGACAGCCCAGCGCCTGGGCGCTATCGCTATCGCCGGCGAGCAGATCGCGCAGCAATATGGTGGGCAGAATGTCCAGCGGCATCACCCGCTCATAGTTGCCGATCGGCACCATCGCCCGCTCGCCGCCGTTAGTATCAGTGGAGAAATTAAAGCGCTTGCGCTTAAAGAAATGACCAAGGGTGGTACGGGTAATCGAGAACTTCTCTTTGCCCGGCATCACCCAGCCAAACAGCTCTTTTTCGCGGCCTTCTCTGACGACGCTGACCTGCAAATGGTAGCGTCCGAGGAAGGCGTGAGGGCCGCAGGCGTGGGTGCCGCTCAAGACTGAACCGGAAATTACCCGGTTTTCATCATCCACCAGCTCGCCCGCCAGCAGTTCATCGAGGCTGGCGCCAAGACAGGTTTGCAGCAGCCGCGGCTGTTTTACCTGCGGGCCGCCAAGGGCAATGACGCGTTCGCTGTACAGCTCGCCGTCGAGGAACAGTCTGCCGATGGCGATGACCTCCTGATAGTTGAGATGCCAGACCTGTTTGGTCAGGCTGACCGGCTCAAGGAAGTGAATGTGCGTACCGGCAAGCCCTGCCGGATGCGGGCCACTAAACTGGTTGAATGTCACCTGCCCGGCGGGATGGCCGCCCAGCTTGCCGCCGCTGGCCTGACAGACGTGGACTTTACCGTCCGTCAGGTGCGTTAGCACCGTCAGACCGGCATCAAAGGCTTCACGCTGGGCCAGGATAATCGGCTGCGGTTCAGCCGCCAGCGGGTTGGTATCGATAGCAGTGACGAAAATAGCCGCCGGAACGCTACCCGGCGCGGGAATTTTGCTGAAAGGACGGGTACGAAACGCCGTCCACTGCCCGGAGTCCAGCAGCTGTTGCTGCACCGCTTCCTGTGGCAAATCGTTAAGATCTTCTAATGCATAGCGGGTAAACGACACCGCCTCATTGCTGCCGTCGACATCAATCACCACCGATTGCAGCACCCGGCGCTCGCCGCGATGAATGGCGCTGACCACCCCGCTGGCTGGCGCGGTAAAACGTACCCCGGCGTTCTTTTTATCTTCGAACAGCACCTGGCCTTTTTGCACCCGATCGCCTTCGCTCACGGCCATCGAGGGGCGCATGCCGACGTACTCCTCGCCGAGCAGCGCGACGCGTTTCACCGCAGGCCGGGGCGAGATCTGCTGTAATGGCATGCCAGCTATGGGCAAATCCAGCCCTTTCGTGATTTTAATCATATCGTTAGCAGGTATCCGTAACCTAAACCCCGGCTCAAGCCGAGGCCAGCATTATTGATGGAATATCAGAATAAGAAAGGAATAGCGGTGCCACGGGGGCACAAGACGGGAGAGAAGCATCCTTTCTTACCCTGGTCATAAACGGCGGGAGTGTAACATTTTGTGAGTGGCAGAAGTAGGAAAAGCGCCAATAAGTGCTTCTAAAATGCGAGCTATTGCGCAAAGTTCTCACTGCGCTTTGCGGCAATATTCGCTATAAAGGAACATTAAATTGTAAACGCAGCCACACCGTGCTTGCGAAAAACTGCCGTGATGCTAATGTGAGCGCTCTAAATCCAGAAAACTCTGATTTCGGGTATCTCTTGCCGTCCTGGCATGTGGTTTTTTGTTTTATCAAGGAACAAGCAGTATGCGCAAAATCGCATTCTTTATTGCGATGCTTCTGTTGCCGTGCGTGTCATTTGCTGGGTTACTCAGCAGTAACAGCCCGACAACGCCGGTTAGCAAAGAATATAAACAGCAGTTAATGGGCTCTCCCGTTTATATCGAGATCTTCAAAGAAGAGCGGATGCTCGATCTCTACGTCAAAATGGGCGAAACCTACCAGCTTCTCGATAGCTACCGGATCTGTAACTACTCCGGCGGCCTCGGGCCGAAGCAACGCCAGGGCGATTTTAAAAGTCCGGAAGGATTTTATAACGTCTCGCGCAGTCAGCTAAAACCAGACAGCCGCTTTTATAAAGCGATCAATATCGGCTTCCCGAATGCCTACGATCGCGCGCACGGCTATGAAGGTAAATACCTGATGATCCACGGCGCCTGCGTTTCCGTCGGCTGCTACGCGATGACCGATACCGGCATTGACGAGATCTTCCAGTTTGTCACCGGCGCGCTGGTATTTGGCCAGCCAAGCGTGCAGGTCAGCATCTACCCGTTCCGCATGACCGACGCCAACATGGCGCGACATAAGTTCTCGTACTATGCGGATTTCTGGAAGCAGCTGAAGCCAGGCTATGACTACTTCCAGCAGACCCACAAACCGCCGGTGGTTTCGGTGATGGATGGCCGCTATATCGTCAGCAAGCCGCTCAGCCACGAGGTTATCCAGCCGCAGCTGGCCTCAAACTATACGCTCCCCGAGGCAAAATAACGCCCACTCACCTGGCATGATTTTATTCCAGGCCTCATTGCCGGTCAGCGGCTGAGTGGCGATAACGGAGACCACATCGTTTGGTGTGGTCTCACGTTGAAAATCAATTTCCACATCCTGATCCAGCAGCTTCGCCACGCCAAACGGCGCCCGACGGGTGATCCAGTACAGGTTGGTTGAACAGTACGCCATCACATAGCGCCCGTCCGATAACAGCATATTAAACACGCCCTTCTCGCGCATTTCGCCCGCCAGCGTCGCGATGTATTTAAACACGCCGACCATATTGCCTGGCGTGCGCGGATAGCGCTCGTTTAAACGGTGCAGCAGCCAGCAGAAAGCCGTTTCGCTGTCGGTCTCGCCCACCGGGCGGAAATTTCCCGTTTTCAGCGATTTATAACCCTTGAGCTGGCCGTTATGGGCGTAGGTCCAGTGGCGGCCCCACAGTTCGCGGGTGAACGGATGGGTGTTCTCCAGCGCCACTTCGCCGCGGTTGGCCTGACGGATATGGGCAATGACGGAACAGGATTTGATGGGATAATCCTGTACCAGTTTGGCTATTGGCGACTGAAAGCTCGGCTGCGGATCTTTAAATGTGCGACACCCTTTCCCTTCGTAAAAGGTAATACCCCAGCCGTCTTTATGCGGCCCGGTGCCGCCCCCGCGCTGAACCAGCCCGGAGAAGCTAAAACAGATATCGGTCGGCACATTGGCGCTCATCCCGAGCAATTCGCACATAGATCACCTCATACCACTGCACAAAATATCCTGCCGCTAAAGCCTTGTCGCCGTGGCTCCTCAACATGGAAGCCACGGCGCCGTCATCATGGCAAGTTAAGCTTTAACCATCTCTTTTTCGATCAACATAATCAGAATATGAATCACCTTAATGTGAATCTCCTGAATGCGATCGGCGTAACCGAAATGCGGTACGCGAATTTCCACATCGGCGGAACCCGCCATTTTGCCGCCGTCTTTACCGGTCAGGGTGATCACTTTCATACCCTGCGCGCGCGCGGCTTCAATCGCTTTGATCACGTTGCCGGAGTTGCCGGAGGTGGAAATGCCCAGCAGAACATCGCCTGCGCGGCCAACCGATTCAACGTAGCGGGAGAAGACATATTCATAGCCAAAATCATTACTCACGCAGGACAGATGGCTGACGTCAGAAATAGCGATCGCCGGATAACCAGGGCGGTTCTCGCGATAACGCCCGGTCAGCTCTTCCGCAAAATGCATCGCATCGCAATGAGAACCGCCGTTGCCACAGGAAAGTACTTTACCGCCAGCTTTGAAGCTATCCGCCAGCAGTACCGCCGCGCGCTGGATAGCGTGAATGTTGGCCTCGTCCTGCAGAAAGTTGGCCAGCGTTTCCGCGGCTTCGTTCAGTTCGTTACGAATAAGATCCTGGTACATGAGGATAATCCTTCAGTATTGGTTGGAATAACCCTGGCAGTGTACCGGATAGCCGCCGAAGCGAGAAGCAGCAGGCAACGTTATCCCTCGTCCTTTTGATTTTACGTGCCGCTTTTCCAGCCAACAATGTGAGCAAGGTTGTAATTATTTTGTAAACACATTGCTAAAACAAATTACATCCACTACAACCAATACATCACAAGTGGTCAGACCTCCTACAAGATAAGGGAGCATTTCTCTATGATGATTTTGAGTATTGTTGCAACCGTAGTGTTACTCGGCGTGCTCTTCTATCACCGAGTCAGCCTGCTTCTCAGCAGCGTGATTTTGCTCGCCTGGACCGCGGCGCTCAGCGTGGCGGGGCTGTGGAATATCTGGCTGCTGCTGCCGCTGGCGATTATCCTGCTGCCGTTCAACTTTGCGCCGATGCGTAAATCGCTTTTCTCCGCCCCGGCATTCCGCGCCTTCCGTAAAGTAATGCCGCCGATGTCGCGTACGGAGAAAGAAGCCATCGATGCCGGTACCACCTGGTGGGAAGGCGATCTGTTCCGCGGCAACCCGGACTGGCACAAGCTGCATAACTATCCGCAACCGCGCCTCACCGCCGAAGAGCAGGCTTTCATCGACGGCCCGGTAGAAGAAGCCTGCCGCATGGCGAACGACTTCGAAATTACCCATGAAATGGCGGATCTGCCGCCGGAGCTGTGGGCGTACCTGAAAGAGCATCGCTTCTTTGCGATGATCATTAAGAAAGAGTACGGCGGCCTGGAGTTTTCCGCCTATGCCCAGTCTCGCGTACTGCAAAAGCTGTCCGGCGTTTCCGGGATCCTGGCGATCACCGTCGGCGTGCCTAACTCCTTAGGGCCGGGCGAACTGCTGCAACATTACGGTACCGAAGAGCAGAAAAATCACTACCTGCCGCGCCTGGCGCGTGGTCAGGAGATCCCATGCTTCGCGTTGACCAGCCCGGAAGCGGGCTCCGACGCCGGCGCGATCCCGGATACCGGCGTAGTCTGTATGGGCGACTGGCAGGGTCAGCAGGTGCTGGGGATGCGCCTGACCTGGAACAAGCGCTATATCACCCTCGCGCCAATCGCCACCGTACTGGGCCTCGCTTTCAAACTCTCAGACCCGGACCGTCTGCTAGGCGGCGAGGAAGAACTCGGTATCACCTGCGCGCTGATCCCTACCTCAACGCCGGGCGTGGAAATTGGCCGTCGTCACTTCCCGCTGAACGTGCCGTTCCAGAACGGCCCCACTCGCGGTAAAGATATTTTCGTACCGATCGATTACATCATCGGCGGCCCGAGCATGGCCGGCCAGGGCTGGCGTATGCTGGTTGAATGCCTGTCCGTGGGTCGCGGCATTACTCTGCCGTCCAACGCCACCGGCGGCCTGAAATCCGTCGCTATGGCGACCGGCGCCTACGCCCACATTCGCCGTCAGTTCAAAATCTCGATTGGTAAAATGGAAGGTATCGAAGAGCCGCTGGCGCGTATCGCAGGCAACGCCTACGTAATGGACGCCGCCGCTTCGCTGATTACCTACGGTATTATGCTTGGTGAGAAGCCGGCGGTGCTGTCGGCAATCGTTAAATATCATTGTACCCACCGCGGCCAGCGTTCAATCATAGACGCTATGGATATTACCGGCGGTAAAGGCATCATGCTGGGCGAAGGCAACTTCCTTGCCCGCGCTTATCAGGGCGCGCCGATCGCCATTACCGTTGAAGGGGCGAATATCCTCACCCGCAGCATGATGATCTTCGGTCAGGGGGCGATTCGCTGCCATCCGTATGTACTGGATGAGATGGCCGCCGCGCAGAATAATGACGTTAACGCCTTCGATAAGCTGCTGTTTAAACATATCGGCCATGTCGGTAGCAACAAAGTACGCAGCTTCTGGCTGGGCCTGACTCGCGGCCGCACCAGCAGCGCGCCGACCCGTGATACTACACGCCGCTACTATCAGCACATGAATCGCCTGAGCGCCAACCTGGCCCTGCTGTCGGATGTATCAATGGCGGTACTGGGCGGCAGCCTGAAGCGTCGCGAACGTATCTCCGCGCGTCTCGGCGACGTGCTGAGCCAGCTTTACCTGGCATCGGCGGTGCTGAAACGTTATGACGATGAAGGCCGTAATGAAGCGGATCTGCCGCTGGTCCATTGGGGCGTGCAAGATGCGCTGTATCAGGCAGAGCAGGCTATCGATGACCTGCTGAAGAACTTCCCGAACCGCTTTGTCGCCGGCGCGCTGCGTCTCGCCATCTTCCCGACCGGCCGTCACTACGATGCGCCGTCCGACAAGCTGGATCATAAAGTGGCGAAAATTCTGCAGGTTCCGAGCGCGACCCGCTCCCGTATCGGTCGCGGCCAGTACCTGACGCCAAGCGAACATAACCCGGTTGGCCTGCTGGAAGAGGCGCTGCTGGATGTGATGGCGGCGGACCCAATCCACCAGCGCATCTGCAAAGAGCTGGGTAAAAATCTGCCGTTCACCCGCCTGGATGAGCTGGCCACTAATGCGCTGGCCAAAGGGTTAATTAATCAGGAGGAAGCCTCGATTCTGACCCGTGCGGAAACCAGCCGTCTGCGCAGTATTAACGTTGATGATTTCGCGGCGGATGAACTGGCGACCAAACCGGTAAAGCTGCCGGAAAAAATCCGCAAAATTGAAGCGGCATAATAGCAGCAATACTCCACATCACGACGAAGGCGGGGAATTTCCCCGCCTTTTCTTTTGTTACTCCCCCGCCAAAGTAGCATTTTTTTAACAAAATATTCCATGCCGCCTCCCGCTGCTGATATGGTATTAAAATTAGTTTATGCCCTCTTCATAATGGAGTTCACCACTGTGTCTGGCTTGAAAATTACGCTGTTGCAGCAACCGCTGGTGTGGATGGATGGTCCCGCCAACCTGCGCCATTTCGATCGTCAGCTGGAAGAAGTGAGCGGGCGCGACATCATTGTGCTGCCTGAGATGTTTACTACCGGATTTGCCATGGAAGCGGCGAAGCAGTCGATGCCTCAGGGAGAGGTCGTTGAGTGGATGCTGGCGAAAGCGGAGCAGACCAACGCGATGATTGCCGGTAGCGCGGCCTTGCAGACCGAACGTGGCCCGGTGAACCGCTTTCTGCTGGTAGAGCCCGGCGGTAAAATGCACTTTTACGATAAGCGTCACCTGTTCCGCATGGCGGATGAGCATCACCATTATGAGGCAGGTACTGAGCGAGTGGTCTTTGAATGGCGCGGCTGGCGAATTCTGCCGCTGGTATGTTATGACCTGCGCTTCCCGGTATGGTCGCGTAACCACAACGATTACGACCTGGCGCTGTATGTCGCTAACTGGCCAGCCCCGCGTTCGCTGCACTGGCAATCGCTGCTGGTCGCCAGAGCAATTGAAAACCAGGCCTACGTCGCCGGCTGCAACCGCGTCGGCACCGATGGTAACGGCCACCATTATCGGGGCGATAGCCGTATCATCAGCCCACAGGGAGAGATTATCGCTACCGCCGAACCGCATCAGGCGACGCGGCTCGATGCCGATCTGTCGTTGGCCGCGCTGCAGGAGTATCGCGAGAAATTTCCGGCCTGGCAGGATGCCGATCCCTTCACAATCGGCTAAACACTTTTCGGGAGCCGCTGCGCTCCCTTTTTATTCCACTACGATCCGCAAAGCGCAGTAGACCAATAACGCTGCCAATACCCAGTTCAGTTGCCGCCCGTACAACAAAAACAGGCGCTGAAACAGATGCCCCGCCAGAGCCCAGCATAGATTTCCCAGCGCGCCAATCGCCGCCAGCAGCAGACTCACGCTGATGAGCCAAATCGGCTCGCGGGTAACGGGCAGGACAAAGGTAGAGAGCGCGGTGATGCCATACAGAATAATTTTTACGTTGACGAACTGCAGGCCCAGGCTCGCCCAGAAACCCACCGGCTCTGTACTCAGCGCGCCTGCTCCCGGTTTACTTTTGGCTATCTGCCAGGCCAGCCACAGGATATACGCCGCGCCAATCCATCCCAATAGCCGGGTAAAGCGTGAGTCGAGTTCCACCAGCGAAAAGGTTAAAGCCGCGCAAATCAGCATAGTGATAATAAAACCAATGCTCATCCCTGCCAGCACCCGCAGACTGCGGCGTAAGCCATGGGAGGTGACGCTGCTGAGGGCAAGAATATTATTGGGGCCGGGAGTCAGCGCGGTTATCAGGGTATAAGTCAAAAAAGCACTAATCAAAGCTGGGGTCACTTGTCTTCTCCTTCGTTTTGGCAGACAGTACCCGAAGCCATTCATTTAAAAAAATGAATGTTTTCTGACTCTGAATTCGATAATTTCGATAGTTGGTGGCGAAATGGATCTGCGGCGTTTTATTACTCTCAAGACGGTAGTGGAAGAAGGCTCGTTTTTACGCGCGGCGCAAAAACTATGCTGTACGCAATCCACCGTGACCTTTCATATTCAACAGCTTGAGCAAGAACTTGCCGTTCAGCTGTTTGAAAAAATAGGCCGCCGCATGTGCCTGACCGAATCCGGTAAAAAGGTGCTGCCGCACGTCCATGAACTGGCGAGGGTGATGGAAACCATTCGTGAGGCGGCTCGCGAGGATAGCGAACCGGCTGGCGAGCTGCGCGTTGCCTGTGGGGAAACTCTGCTGGCCTATAAAATGCCGCAGGTGCTACTGCGCTTTAAACAACGGGCGCCGCAGGTACGCTTATCATTGCAATCACTTAACTGTTATGTCATCCGCGATGCGCTACTCAACGATAGCGCCGATTTGGGCGTGTTTTATCGGGTTGGCAACGATGACGCGTTAACCATGACAAGCTTTGGCCAGCAGCCGCTGACGCTGGTCGCCTCGCCGCAGCATCCGGCGGTCGATTTTACCCGCTGCGGGCAACATATCCCGCTGAGCTTTGTTATCAATGAGCCACAGTGCGTATTTCGGCAAATTTTTGAAAGCACGCTGCGCCAGCGCGCCATTACCCTGGAAAATACTATTGAGCTCTGGAGTATCGAAAGTATTAAGCAGTGCGTGGCGAGCAATCTTGGCGTCAGCTATCTGCCGCGTTTCGCCGTTGAGGAAGAGCTTAAGCGCGGTACGCTGGTTGAGCTACCGTTTAGCGCTGTTCCGCTCACTATTAACGCGATATGCGCTCATCACGCCGGTAAAGTAGTTAGCCCGGCAATGCGGGTATTTATGCAGTGTGTTGAGGAGGCGTTAGGGGCGGATAATGTATGAATACTGCCGTAGGTAGCATGAGAAAAATATCTCAGATAAGGGCAACATATAACCTATCAGTCGAATACTTCTGTATCAATCATCAAGAATTCTTTCATTTAGCATGGGGGCAAGGTTTCAAGGAGCCCAAGAAGTCATAACAGAAACATTTCAACCATCTCAGAAAACTGGATTTATTTTGCTTTGTTATTTTTTCGGATAAGCTTTCCTATACGCTGATTCCGCCATTAAATCCAGAATAAATTCTTCAAGCTCTTTAGACTGGCTAAAGCTCAGACAGTCATAAATCACCAAATTTGACTGCGCCAAATCGCCGCTGGATTGCTTAGGCTGATAAAAAAACTTTGTTTTATCCTCAATGTATTTTTCAAAATACCGCTCATTAGTACCAAGAATGCCTTGCGGATCCATCTCGAAAATCAAGCCCATGGTATGGTCTTTAAGCGGTAAAGACGAAAAATCCACTCCCATTTTTGTATAATTATCCTTAATACACTTAGTTAATGAATATGCCCTGTATTGTTGAAGCATATCCATATCAGGAGTTATAGTTTCAGAAAATGAATCATGACTAAAAAGAAATAAATACAGTAAACATATAACCGCTATTGCTTTCATTTATTCACCATACATATATTTAACACAGAAAAGATCCTGACGACGTTTTACGATAGACCTATTAAATAACCAATCATGATTAAATTTAATATGCCCGATTTTCTGAAAATGAGACGAGCAAACAAGATGAGCCGTTGCTCGGGCAAGGCTGAAGGGGCAACAGGCGTATCCGGAAGAAAAAACAGCAAGCCCCTTCATATTCTACATATAAGGAGGAAAAAAGAGCTGACACTCACAGGGGTCTCTACTGACTGTAGTGGCACAGTAAATTTGGCCACCTGATTAAAGGTGATATTCTCACCTCAACACAAAACCGGTGACTTAATGAACAAGAAAACCAAGCGTACTTTCACCCCCGAGTTCAGGCTGGAATGTGCACAGCTGATTAAAGCTTATAGTTTTCACGGTAGACACTGAGTTAAGGCACGCTGTCCCACACCGGCTACCACTGACACCCGCGCCTACAATCATGAAGCTGAAGAATAGCCCAATGGCAATACATCACAGGCATTCTCTCTCCAGTGGAGGTATTAATTCGGGTGATATGTAAAATGCTTACCCTTCCCCCACGAATCGCCAGTCTATCCACTGTTCCTCCCGGACCTTTTTATCCTTCAGTGGCCAGGGCGCGGAGTAAAACGCTCTACCAAATCAGTTGGCATTACGTCGCCCTGTTTAAAGTAACGGGTTTCTTCTTTGCTAATTCCGCGGTTTGGTATCCAGGCTATCTGTCAGTAGCCGCTTTTCGGGCAGGCTTCACCGCTGCGGCACAGCAGTTGCGCCACGCTATCTTTGTCGAAGTCCGGTGATGTCGGCAGCGGTCTGCCTGTTGCCGGGTTCAGTTGTTTCGCTTTTGCCAGTTCTGCTATCAGCGACGCACTGGGCTTTGGCGGCGACACATTGGCCTCCCACTCTTCCAGCCACTTCAGCTTACCGTCCCACTCAGGAAGCGGTGCGGGCGGTAACGGGACGATATCGTTGATTTCCGGGACCGTGGGATGTGCCCAGGAGTATTTCGCCAGCACTTCGCCTATCTGCTCATAACGGCGGGCACGCTCCGGGTCTTTTTGCAGGCCCAAATAGAACATTCTGTCCGCTGGTTCTGGTCCGCTGAATCCATGCCTCAAAAAACCGGCAGAACCTGAATCTCCTGCACTGACCCCTAACTGGAATGCCTCAACTGCCTCCGGATATTTTTTGTCAACAGAGAGAGCATTCGCCAGCGCATTGGCCGCACGCCCTTCCCCCTGTTCGGCAGCGCAATGGCGCATCTGACGGGATATATCCGGAGCTATATCAGCAGGTGCCAGTTTTTTGCCCACATAAGCCTGGGCCTGGGGATTCCCCTCATCCGCCGCCTTACGGTAATAACGCTGCGCCATCTCCGGGTCCTGCGCCAGTCCTGCCGCACCGTGCTCCAGATAGATGGCGATAAAGTAATAGCCAGCGGCCACCTTCGCATCTATCAGTCGCTGACTCAGGCGCAGACGCTCATGGCTGCTCAGCGAAAAACGCCCGCGCAGCGCCCCGTTTTGCAGGTTAATACTGGATTTGTAGTGCCCGTTTTCTGCTGCGATACGGTACAGTCGTGCGATTTCCACATCCACCGTTTTGTCCCGGTTAATCAGATTGTTTTTCTGCAACCAGCGGGCATACTTAAACAGCACGTCTGCATCAGCAGATACCTCAGGGATACTCTGGTGTTTACAGGTAAACGCCAGCCGGGCGTTAATATCGGTCAGCGGGTTCATGGGCGCATCCTTGTGGGTATTGTTCTGGTCACAGGCGGCCAGCACTAAACAGAATAAAAAGAAGAGTCGTTTCATCAGTCCAGATCGCTCAGCGTCGCTTTGTTGTAAAAGAATTTAATCAGGGAGGCCTCCGGTTGTTCTTTCTTTGAATCTTGATGGGCTTCATTTCTATCAAGGAGATAACCCCATTCCTCAAATGCCTTGGCCGGATCATCCAGCCCCCCTTTCCCATTTGTATGCAGATTCCACAACCGTCGCCGTAAATCCCGCGTCACGCCGGCCCATTCATGTGCAATATTCATTTCACTGTCTACCTGCATACTGCGCGTGTTGATATTGGCGGAGCCGTGCGTGGTAAACACGTCATTCACTATCATCAGCTTGGAGTGGATATAGACCGGCATCCATTCTTCCGGCAGCGAGTCAGGAGCAACTAATGAACAGAGATGGATCTTAAGCCCGGGGCGTTCTTCAGGCAGTATCTCGCTGCTCTGAATTTCATTCGCTTTCTTTTTAAAGTCAGCAATTTTCTCACTCATCTCGCGGTTATGTTTATTTATTTCCCCCAGATCAATATAGCCAGAGCCACCAAACGTTTCGTTGCTGAGTAGCCCAATTTTACGCAGTTTTGTCACTTCAGGAATGGTATTAGCCTGATCGAGCGTCTCAAGCATGCGCTGGGTATTCAGCGTTCCCGCCCCAATACCTTCATCCGTGACTTTAGTCACAACAAACAAATATAATTCGCGCCCCGCTTTATTCTATCTTTCCGCAATCTTATTTATTAATTCCGCCAGTGGTGGCCAGCGAAAATATTGGTTTTCGATATAGATAAACTGCGTCGCATTATTCACCGCTTTCAGATAGAGCGTTTCAATATCATGTTTCCCTGGCTGTGCCGGAGTACGTAATAACTGTGCCATCAGCGGAGTACCGTGAATGGGCCTTGGTTTCAGATCTTTAGCCACAACGGCAGCATTGCGGATAGTCATCAGATCCTGGCCGGTTTCTTTACGCCACGCTATGGCAAAATTATGGTGCAGATGCTCCAGAATCGGGCCGGTTACCCGGCAGGAAATATCCTTCCGCGGTAGTTTGCCATTTGCACCTAACCGTGGATCCATCCTGTTACCGGGACGGAACATTGATGAATGACTGTCAGTATACCAGTACTCGTCAAGCATGTTATGCCCCATAACAAAACCAATGGCAGACACCGGCAACTCATAGTTAACCAGCACCGTTTTCTGATGGTGAGTTACAAAGCCTGCGAGGGCAAGAACAGTATCAGGACTGATGTCCGGGTCCAGCGCCATACTCGCAGCACGGTATGCAATTTCAGCCCTCTCCAGGAGATTAAAGCCGCGACCGACAAACAAAGGAGAAAGCGAGTTTAATTTTTCTTGTCGCTGTGCAGCGGGTGCGGCAGCAATTTCCGCTATCCCTGTCTGACCATTTTTCAACTGATGATCGGACCATTCACATGTCAAAGAGTACTGACTGAACCATTGTCTATCATAAGCATAACGCTCATCTGTTGTACTCTGACCCGCCCGGTCTTTAAAGCGAATGGCCCCCTTACTTCAGTCCCGGTATTCCGTGGCCTCATTTACCCGCTGGACAATACGGCGCAGGGTTTCCAGCGCCCCCGGCTCTCCACGGGTTTAAGCGCGGTAATAAGAACAGGGGCTTTCAGTTCCGTCAGAGGCATATACTCAAATCTGTACTTATTTTCTCCGGATTCCATCGTACAGATACGGAATCACAGAGACGAAAAAAAACCGCAAGCCTGTGAACAGGCTTGCGGTTTTCTCTCGCATCAGGACGTCCTGAGACACCCTGAAAAATGTAAGTGGCGGAACGGACGGGACTCGAACCCGCGACCCCCTGCGTGACAGGCAGGTATTCTAACCGACTGAACTACCGCTCCGCGTTGTGTTCCGTTGGGAACGAGGCGAATATTACGGTTTCCCTACATCGTCGTCAACGCTTTTTCTTCACTTTTGAATCGTTTGCTGCAAAATTAGCCCGCCCGCCTATTTTTAGCGCATATTAGCGGCAATCAGGCGCGCCACAGGCAGCTTCCGCCCTTTTTTTGCACCAGGTCGAGACGCGATTCATGGTCCGCCAGCTCACTGTCAGAGGCATAAACCACGCGTAATTTACTGGCGGCGCGGACAACGCGCTGTATTCCAATATCGCCGGCCTGCTGTTGGCCTTCTCCTTCCATCGAAAACGCCATGCTGGTCTGCCCACCGGTCATCATCAGATAGACGTCGGCCAGAATCTGGGCATCGAGCAACGCGCCGTGCAGCGTACGCTTGCTGTTGTCTATTTCATAACGTGAACAGAGCGCATCGAGGCTGTTACGCTTGCCGGGGAACATCTTACGCGCCAGCGCCAGGCTATCGGTGACCTTACAAAAGGTTTCCGTTTTCTCAATGCCGCGGTTCAGCTTTTTGAATTCATAATCCATAAAGCCGATATCGAACGATGCGTTATGGATGACCAGCTCCGCGCCGCGGATATACTCCATGAACTCATCGGCAACGTCGGCAAATGTCGGCTTATCCATGAGGAATTCATCGGCAATACCGTGAACGCCGA
This sequence comes from Klebsiella sp. CN_Kp104, assembly GCF_040064515.1. Taxonomy (NCBI): domain Bacteria; kingdom Pseudomonadati; phylum Pseudomonadota; class Gammaproteobacteria; order Enterobacterales; family Enterobacteriaceae; genus Klebsiella; species Klebsiella sp. CN_Kp104. The sequence goes on from NZ_JBEAII010000039.1 coordinate 96,477, forward strand.
AGGCTTCAGGGTCCACCAGACGGTCGGGCTTCAGGTAAACATGGAAGTTATTACCGGTGAGGCGACGGTTGATCACCTCTACGGCGCCGATCTCGATGATCTTATGCCCTTCATAGTGGGCGCCGATCTGGTTCATACCGGTGGTTTCGGTATCGAGAACAATCTGTCGTGTAATTGCAGTGCTCATAGCGGTCATTTATGTCAGACTTGTCGTTTACATATCGATTTCAATTACAGGAAGTCTACCAGAGATGCTCAAACAGGTAGAAATTTTCACCGATGGTTCTTGCCTGGGGAATCCAGGGCCTGGCGGCTACGGCGCTATTATGCGCTATCGCCAGCATGAAAAAACCTACAGCGCGGGCTACCGCCTGACGACTAACAACCGCATGGAACTGATGGCTGCCATCGTCGCTCTCGAAGCGCTTAAAGAGCATTGCGAAGTGGTGCTAAGCACCGATAGCCAGTACGTCCGCCAGGGGATAACCCAGTGGATCCATAACTGGAAAAAACGCGGCTGGAAAACCGCGGACAAAAAGCCGGTTAAAAATGTCGATCTGTGGAAACGTCTTGATGCCGCTCTCGGCCAGCATCAAATTAAGTGGGAATGGGTCAAAGGCCATGCCGGGCACCCGGAAAACGAACGCTGTGACGAACTCGCGCGCGCTGCGGCGTCTAACCCCACGCTGGACGATGTCGGCTATCAGCCGGAAAGCTAATTTCCCCCGTCGCGCCACTGCCTGGTGGCGCCAACGGCCGGACGCAGCTGCGTCTTCGCCTTCCCGGACTTCATCGGATTTAGCGTCAGCGGAACGGTTCTTTTCCGCGCGACGATCATTTGCAAACATCCCAAAGCCGGCAGATGAGTACTTAGCATTTTTCCCCCCTGCCTCGACCAGGGCAGCACCTGATAGCGACCATAGTGCAGCACCTCAAAATTGAGCAGCGCCAGCCAGTCTAGCTGTCGCGTCATGGTAAACATCCGGCTGTTATAGGGGATAGTTTTTCGCAGAACCGGCGTCACTTTGCGCAATCCAATCAGGCTCAGCGGGTTAAAAGCAGTCAAAATCATCCAGCCATCGTCAATCAGCACGCGGTCAGCTTCGCGCAACAGCCGGTGCGGATCGCTGCACCATGGCAGAGTATGCGCCAGTAAACAGGCATCCACCGATTTGGCGGCGAAAGGAAGATACAGCGGGTCGGCTTTGACCTGGATCGGACTTCCCCCCAGCGAAACGTTCACCTGATGGGAGATCGCGCAGGCTTCGGTATTGATTTCCGCGCTCAGATTGCCAATCTTAAGTAGATGAAAGCCATATAATTTAGCCAGCCACGGTTTCATATGCCGTTCCAGCGACTCGCGATAGTATTCACCCCACGGCATACTGGACCAATGCTCTGGAGCTGTAATTGTATGAGGTATCCTTGCCGGCTTCATCGCAACCTTCCGCAACGCTTTGAGAGGTAATTTATGAATCTTATCAGTATTCCTGCATTTCAGGACAACTACATCTGGGTTGTTAGCGACGATAGCCGTCGTTGTGTGATAGTCGATCCCGGTGAAGCCGCGCCGGTACTCGCGGCCATTGAAGAAAACAACTGGCAGCCAGAAGCGATTTTGTTAACCCACCACCACCATGATCATGTTGGCGGCGTGAAAGAACTGCGGCAAAAATTTCCGCAACTTGTGGTTTACGGGCCGGCAGAAACCCAGGATAAGGGAAGCACGGATATTGTATCTGATGGCGATAGCATTACTCTTTTGGGTCACGAATTTTCTATTTTCGCCACGCCAGGTCACACATTAGGACATATCTGTTTCTACAGCAAACCTTATCTATTTTGTGGCGATACAATGTTTTCCGGCGGCTGCGGCAGGCTGTTCGAAGGTACAGCAGATCAAATGTATCAATCATTTATGAAAATAAATGCCCTTCCCGCTGACACCCTAATTTGTTGCGCACATGAGTACACTTTAGCAAACATGAAGTTTGCATTGAGTATCCTGCCAGATGATATGGATATAAAGGATTACTACCATAAAGTTAAGGAGTTACGCGCAAAAAACCAAAAGACACTACCCGTTACTCTGAAAAATGAACGCCGTATAAATTTATTTTTACGTACGGATGACAATGATTTAATTAAAGAAATATCCAAAGAAACAAATTTGCAACACTCAGCGCAGAGATTTGCATGGTTAAGGTCAAAGAAAGATGACTTCTGAGATTTAACGCTTGTCATCCTCGGCCTTCACCGTTATCCTTGCTCGTCTTTTAAGCAACTATTGACACACACATGAAGGCACGAGCGATATTACTCGCCTCTGTCCTGCTGGTAGGGTGCCAGGCGTCGAAGCACGACGGCACCGTAGAACAGCGAGCACAGAGCCTTTCTGCAGCTGGTCAAGGGGAAGCAGGCAAGTTCACAAGTCAGGCGCGATGGTTAGATGATGGAACCCTCTACGCGCAAGACCAGGATCTGTGGACTTCCATAAGCGACGAGCTAAAGATGGGAATTCCGGAAAACCCCCGGATTCGCGAACAGAAACAGAAGTACTTACGTAATAAGAGCTATCTCCACGATGTAACTTTACGGGCTGAACCGTATATGTACTGGATAGCCGGGCAAGTTAAGAAACGTAACATGCCAATGGAACTGGTATTACTACCCATAGTGGAGAGCGCTTTTGACCCACACGCGACGTCTGGTGCCAATGCCGCAGGCATTTGGCAGATCATTCCGAGCACAGGGCGCAATTATGGTTTAAAACAGACCCGCAGTTACGATGCGCGTCGTGATGTCGTTGCGTCTACTACCGCGGCGCTGGACATGATGCAACGTCTGAACAAAATGTTCGACGGCGACTGGTTACTGACCGTCGCGGCATATAACAGCGGCGAAGGCCGGGTAATGAAGGCCGTGAAGGCGAACCGTTCGCGTGGTAAACCCACCGATTTTTGGTCGCTCTCGCTGCCGCGTGAAACCAAGGTCTACGTGCCAAAAATGCTGGCTTTGAGCGATATTCTCAAAAACAGCAAGCGTTACGGCGTGAAGCTGCCAACGGCTGATGAAAGCCGTGCGCTGGCGCGCGTTCGCCTCGATAGTCCGGTTGAGATTTCTCAGCTCGCGGACATGGCAGGAATGCCGGTCAGCAAGCTGAAAACCTTCAACGCCGGCGTAAAGGGGTCAACGCTTGGCGCTAGCGGACCAAAGTACGTTATGGTGCCTCAGAAACACGCAGCTCAACTGCGTGAGTCTCTGGCCTCTGGCGACATTGCCGCCGTACAGCCGACGCAGCTTGCTGACAATACGCCGCTGACCAGCCATAGCTACAAGGTACGTTCTGGCGATACGATTTCCGGGATTGCTTCGCGCCTCGGCGTCACCACCCGGGATCTGCAGCAGTGGAACAACCTGCGCGGTTCAGGGCTGAAAGTTGGGCAGAATCTGGTTGTCGGCGCAGGCAGCAGCGCGCAACGTCTGGCGAACAACAGCGATAGCATCACCTATCGTGTTCGTAAGGGCGACTCGCTATCGAGCATCGCAAAACGCCACGGCGTCAATATCCGCGACGTTATGCGCTGGAACAGCGATACCGATAACCTGAAGCCAGGGGATCAGCTAACGCTGTTTGTGAAGAACAACGACAGACCTGAATCCTGATTTCAGAATAACGAGAAAGGCACCGATTCCCCGGTGCCTTTTTTATTGCCAGCGTTACACTGCTTTATGCGCTTCAAACATGATGGTATCACTGGTAAACGATCCATCCTGCTGTAATTCGAAGTAGGCTTTAACCTCCGCCGATGCGCTCTGCTGATATAAGCGAATCGCCTCCGCCAGCGCTTCAGGCGTGCGCATCCGCGCGACCCAGGAGCTAAACTCCAGCGGCAGACGATCGGTCAATAAATGATTGATCGCCAGGCCTGCGTCGTTGGCCAGCGCCAGCCACTCGCCGCTGGAGTAATTACGCACGTGCGAGGTATCGCGCAGCGCTTCCACGGTTTGCAGCCAGACATCACGTACCGGATGCCCCGGAGACATTACGTCCATGATGATCATCACCCCGCCCGGCTTCAACACGCGTTTCACCTCGCGCAGCGCCTGGCCGACATCATGCCAATGGTGAGCGGAGTAGCGGCTAATCACCACATCAAAACTGGCGTCGGCAAACGGCAGCATTTCAGCATATCCCTGCTGAGTGACGATGTTGGTAAAGCCTTTTTCTTTTGCCGCCTGAGCGACAACCTCCAGCATCTGGCTCGATAAATCATACGCGGTAACCTGCGCTACCTGGCCTGCGGCGGTAAAACTGGCGTGCCCTGCCCCGCATCCCATATCCAGCAACGTTGCCTGCGGGAAATCCGCCAGCCGTTCCGCCAGACGCTGCAGATCGCGCCCGGAGGCGTGTACGGCGCTGGTCAGATAGGCGCTTGCCTGTGAGCCAAACTGCTTTTCGACGTTGTCATGATGAGAGCGTGTTGTCATTGTGTTGTCCTTCGGTGGTTTGAGTAATAAAGGGCAGCATCGTGCTGAACGCAGACCTGCCCGATGGCAGGCCTGACATACCTTAATTAATCAGGCTTGCCGGGACTGAATTCGACTAGTAGCGGGTTGTGATCGGAAGCGCGGGTCACCAGCACGGAGGCATCGTGCACGCTTAAGCCGCGGTAGAACACAAAATCGAGCGGGCGACCAAACGCGCGGCGACGCTGATCGTCAGAAAAACGAACCTCGCGTAACGACATCTCACGCGCAAAGCGGTACAACGCATTCATCCGCGGGCGGCTCCAGGCGTTGAAATCACCAGCCATGATTACCGGCCCGCTGTGATGGGCAATCTGATCGCCAATTGGCAGCAGCTGTTTACTATAGACATCGACGCCAAGACTAAAATTAACCGCATGGATATTCACCACCATCAACAACCGTGCATCGGGCAGCGGATAAACGGTCACTAACGCCGATTTAGGCAAACGTAAAATAGGTTCGCGCTCGCGCAAGGGACAGCAATAGATGGGGTGAGCGGAGGCCAGCGTCATCACGCCGGAAGGATGCTGCGGCAATACCAGCGCCGGCACCTGATCGGCGGCCAGATAGTTTGAAGTCGCGAACCTGACCAGTTCTGGGGTGGTTTGCGCCTCCTGCAACAGGACCAGATGCGCGTCTTTGCCGAAATTTTTGAGCACTGACTGCCATTCTGCACGCTGCTGCTTAAAGATATTCCACACCAGCACGCGAATTTTCTCATCGCTGCTTAACGGCGCGCCGGCGGGATAAACCGGACTGACACCCGCAAACGCCCCCGGAGGCAAGATTCTCTCCGCGGGTTGTCCGGCGACATAGCGCATGGCATAGGTATTCTTTCGCAATTTAGGCATTCAACCTCGATAACAGGAAACCAGCCCGACTGCGGCTGGTTCTTCTGTTATAGGGATTTTCCCATACACTTTCAATGCAATTTGCGAGAAAGCCTTATCCTTCGAGAGAAACGGCTGCCGAACGGCGTGGAGATTTATCTAAACGACCGCTCAGTACAACCAGTAACAAAGCAACCAGCACAATCAGCGCGCCAATCCACGGCGTCTGCGCCAGACCGTACAGCTCGACCGTCTGTCCACCAATGACCGAACCGAGGGCAATACCAATATTGAAGGCAGCGATGTTCAAACCAGAAGCAACATCAACGGCGCCCGGCGTGTATTGTTCAGCCTTTTGTACCACATAGACCTGCAGACCCGGAACGTTGCCGAAGGCGAAAATCCCCATCACCAGTACCGTTGCCAGAGCGGCGTAGTGCAGATTGGCCGTGAACTGGAAGACCAGCAACAGCACCACCAACGCAGCGAAGATAAATTTCAACGCGGCGACAGCGCCATGTTTATCGGCGAGCTTACCGCCCCACACGTTACCGATAGCGACGGAGATACCGTAACCCAGCAGGATCCAACTGACCGCAGACGGGCTAAAGCCAGCCAGCTTCTGCATCATCGGCGCGAGGAAAGTAAATGCGGTAAACACGCCGCCATAGCCCAGCGCGGTAATCGCGTAGATCATCAACAGGCGCGGATGGGTCAAGACTTTCATCTGATCGCGCAGGCTGGCGCCGGCGCGGCCCGGAATATTATTTGGCACCAGGACCAGGCTGCTGATAAGCGCAATGACGCCCAGAATCGATACCGCGAGAAACGTTTCCCGCCAGCCAAAATGCTGACCGATGAACGTCCCGAAAGGCACCCCGGTTACCAGCGCGACCGTCAGGCCGCCGAACATGATAGCAATGGCCGAGGCGGCTTTCTCTTTTGGCACCAGGCTGGTGGCAATCGTCGAGCCGATAGAAAAGAATACGCCATGCGCCAGTCCGGTCAGCAGGCGGGCTACAATCAAAGTGCCATAACCCGGAGCCTGCCACGCTAGCAGGTTACCGGCGGTAAACAACACCATTAACGCCAGCAGGAGCTGCTTACGCGGCATGCGCCCGGTTAGCGCGGTCAGCACCGGGGCGCCAATCGCCACGCCTAGCGCATAGATGGAAACCAGCAGGCCCGCAGACGGCAGCGAGATAGCCAGTTGTTCAGCAATGGTCGGTACCAGGCCGACGATCACAAATTCGGTAGTGCCAATAGCAAAGGCACCGATGGTTAATGCAAGTAGCGCCAGTGGCATAATTTACTCCGTAGCATCAGGATTAAGATGACACGTAGTATGAAGGGATGTTTAAATAACAAAAACCATCAAAATATCAATAGAATTTTGCTATAGGTGCAACAATGAGAGCCACGTCAGAAGAGATCGCTATCTTCGTCGCCGTAGTGGAAAGCGGCAGTTTTAGCCGGGCGGCCGAGCAGCTCGGGCAGGCAAACTCTGCCGTCAGCCGGGCAGTCAAAAAGCTGGAATCAAAGCTAGGCGTTAGTTTGTTAAACCGGACCACGCGCCAGCTGAGCCTGACAGAAGAAGGCGAGCGTTATTTCCGCCGCATGCAGGTGGTGTTGCAGGAGATGGCGGCTGCTGAGAACGAGCTTCTGGAGACGCGCACTACCCCTCGCGGATTGCTTCGCGTTGATGCCGCCACCCCGGTGATGCTGCATTTTTTAATGCCGCTGGTAAAACCGTTTCGCGAACGTTATCCAGAAATGACGCTCTCGCTGGTCTCCTCGGAAACCTTCATTAATCTTATAGAACGTAAAGTCGACGTCGCGATCCGCGTGGGTACCCTAACCGATTCCAGCCTGCGCGCCCGCCCGCTGTTCACCAGCTATCGCAAGATCATCGCCTCGCCTGATTATATCGCTCGCTACGGCACGCCGGTGAATGCGGAAGATCTTGCGGATCATCTCTGCCTGGGGTTCACCGAGCCTGTCTCGTTAAATACCTGGCCTATTGCCGCCAGCGATGGTCAATTACTGGAAGTCGGTTGCGAAATAACCTCTAACAGTGGCGAAACGCTAAAACAGCTCTGTCTTGGCGGCAATGGTATTGCCTGTCTATCGGATTATATGGTGGATAAAGAGATTGCCAGCGGGGAGTTTGTGGAGCTACTTGCCGACAAGCGCTTGCCGGTGGAGATGCCTTTCAGTGCGGTGTATTACAGCGACAGAGCCGTCAGCACGCGCATCAGGGCATTTATTGACTTTCTGAGTGAGCACGTCAAACAGCTCCCGAAGGAGCTGTAAGAAACTATCGTCCGGCAGCGGCGTCAACCGCCTGCCGGAATCGGTGGATTAATCCCACTTCGGCGCCAGACCTTCCGGGCTTACCAGACGGTCGTTGCAATCCAGCGCGGCAATCGCTTTACGATCTTCATCATCCAGCTTCAGATCCAGCGCTTTCAGGTTGCTCGCCAGATTTTCACGCTTGGTGGAAGATGGAATAACCGCATAACCTTCGCCCATCGCCCACGCCAGAATAACCTGTGCCGGGGTCGCATTATGTTTCGCCGCGATACGGGCAATCACTTCATCTTTCAGCGCCTTACCGTAGGCCAGCGTCATGTAAGAGGTGATGTGGATACCGTGTTCACGCGCCCAATCGACCACTTTACGGTTCTGCAGGTACGGAGACAGTTCAACCTGGTTGGTCGCGATATTTTCAGCGCCAACGGCAGCGATCGCACGTTCCATCAGTGGAATAGTGAAGTTAGAGATACCGATCTGTCGGGTCAGACCCAGCTTCTTCGCTTCCATCAGCGCAGCCATAAACTCTTCAACAGCAACCGCATCGTTCGGCGACGGCCAGTGAATCAGCGTCAGATCAACATAATCGGTGCGCAGCTTCTGCAGGCTCTCTTTCAGGCTGGCGATCAGCTTGTCTTTACTCAGGTTTTCGATCCAGATTTTGGTGGTGATGAACAGTTCATCACGCGGCACGCCGCTTTCCGCGATAGCCTGGCCAACAGCGGCTTCGTTTTCATAGATCTGTGCGGTATCGATAGTACGATAGCCCAGCTCCAGCGCCATTTTTACAGAGTTGATGACTACGTCGTCTTGCAGACGGAAAGTGCCAAGACCAAATGCAGGGATTGTCATGATTGATGTTCCTCGTTAATTATTCGTTTCGCTTAACTGAGGCCATTATGGGTGAAGGTTGGGTTGGGAAAAAGATCGATAAATGCAGAGGATTTTTGCTGATTTAGCAATAATTGGAATGGAGAAAACAAAAAAGCCCTGAGCAAAATGCTCAGGGCTTTTAATAAGTGGCGGAACGGACGGGACTCGAACCCGCGACCCCCTGCGTGACAGGCAGGTATTCTAACCGACTGAACTACCGCTCCACCGAATTTTTTCTACATCTACCGGTTTAATGCCCCGGTTTTACTGCAAATTTGATGCCTGGCAGTTCCCTACTCTCACATGGGGAGACCCCACACTACCATCGGCGCTACGGCGTTTCACTTCTGAGTTCGGCATGGGGTCAGGTGGGACCACCGCGCTATCGCCGCCAGGCAAATTCTGTTTTCAACACGTCCTCAGGACGTACTGATTAATCTGTATCAGGCTGAAAATCGTCTCAAATCCGCCAAAACACCTTCGGCGTTGTAAGGTTAAGCCTCACGGTTCATTAGTATCGGTTAGCTCAACGT
>NZ_JBEAII010000040.1:0-99166 GCF_040064515.1 Klebsiella sp. CN_Kp104
AGCACATCACTCATAATGATGGGGTCACAGGTTCGAATCCCGTCGTAGCCACCATATTCAGGACTATCGGTTAATATCGGTAAATCCGTAAAAATTTGTTGGGGTATCGCCAAGCGGTAAGGCACCGGATTCTGATTCCGGCATTCCGAGGTTCGAATCCTCGTACCCCAGCCACTTATTAACAAAAAAGCTCACTTCGGTGAGCTTTTTTGCTTTCTGCGGATAGTCATCTTGCCGATGCAGGTACTGCAAAACTTTAGTCTGCAGCCCCCATCGGCAAATGCCCCTTTACAACCCTAATGCATATTTCAATGCCTGGCGCTTTAATACACCGGCACGTTCGGCAGCCATCAGGCCAATATTACGCAACACGCGCACCGGCGCTAAATCGTTGCTGAAGCCGGCATAGAACAGATCCATGCCAGATTGCATAATAAAGTTATCCGCCCGGCGCCGCGCCTGATAGCGCTTCAGCACCGGCAAGCTGGACCAGGCTTCCCCGCGTCCGCGGGCTTCCGCCAAAATATCCAGCAGCGCGTCAACGTCGCGATAGCCAAGGTTAACCCCCTGCCCCGCCAGCGGATGAATGGTATGCGCCGCATCCCCTACCAGCGCCAGCCCCGGTTGCACGTACTGCAGCGCATGTCGGCGGGTTAACGGGAAGGCGCCGGCGCTCATTGGCGTCACGCTGCCCAGACGTTTCGGGAAATGCGCGGTGATTTCCTGCTGCAGTTGGGCCATCGACATCGCCTGCAGCTGGCGGATGCGCGCCGGGGTGTCGTACCACACCAGCGACGCCCAGTTATCGAATAGCGGCAGGAAGGCGCGCGGCCCACCGGGGGTGAACTGTTGCCAGGTGCTATCACCGGGATCGTCGGCGCACTGCACGCTAATTAGCATACAGGATTGCTGATATTGCCACGCCTGTACGCCGATGCCGGCCAGTTCGCGCACCTGAGAATTCGCGCCGTCTGCGCCGATCGCCAGTTGCGCCGCGCAAACGCTCTCATCGCTCAGGCGCAGCGAAACGCCCTGCGGGTCACGATGAAGCTCGCTTAACGTCACGCCAACCCGCAAGCTCACCTGCGGATGGGCTTCAAGCGCCTGCCACAGCGCCAGCTGTAGCACGCTATTTTCCACCATATAGCCAAGCTCAGGCAGCTTCAGCTCGGCGGCATTAAAGTCAACGTGCGCGCTTTCCCACTCCCAGGTTTCAAGGCGACGATAAGCATGCGCGCGCATACCGCGCACCGCTTCCCAAACGCCGAGGCTTTTGAGCAAGCCGACCGACGACGCGCTAATCGCCGAAATACGCACATCTGGCGCCGCAGCGGCATCAAAGGCCGGAGGCGCGTGTTTTTCTATCACCGTCACCGAAAACCCGTGTTGCGCCAGCCCCAGCGCCAGCGCGCCGCCGACCATTCCGCCGCCGACGATGGCGATATCTGTTGCATGAATTGTCATGGCAATTATCCTTAAAGCTGATTTCCTTAAGTTTACCGGATTTTTTGCACCTTGCGGGGGATCGTGGTCGCACTGGTCAGGTGGCAACCAAAGCATTACAATGCGTACCCTGCAAACGAATTCTAATTCTTAACTTATACCCGTCTTTATAATTGAGCATGAGCAAGTCGATGACAAAAAAACTCCATATTAAAACCTGGGGCTGTCAGATGAACGAATACGATTCATCCAAGATGGCCGATCTGCTGGATGCCACCCATGGGTATCAACTCACAGAAGTGGCCGAAGAAGCGGACGTGCTGCTGCTCAACACCTGCTCAATTCGCGAGAAGGCGCAGGAAAAAGTGTTCCATCAGCTTGGCCGCTGGAAACTACTGAAAGAGAAAAAACCCGGCGTGATTATCGGCGTCGGCGGCTGCGTCGCCTCCCAGGAAGGCAAACTGATTCGCCAGCGCGCCCATTACGTTGACATTATTTTTGGCCCGCAGACGCTGCATCGCCTGCCGGAGATGATCGACGCGGTGCGCAATAACCATAAACCGGTTATCGACGTGAGCTTCCCGGAAATCGAAAAATTCGATCGCCTGCCGGAACCACGCGCCGAGGGGCCGACCGCCTTCGTTTCCATTATGGAAGGCTGCAACAAATACTGCACTTACTGCGTGGTGCCCTATACCCGCGGTGAAGAAGTGAGCCGTCCGTGCGACGATATTCTGTTTGAAATCGCTCAACTGGCGGCGCAAGGGGTGCGTGAAGTCAACCTGCTCGGGCAGAACGTTAACGCCTGGCGCGGCGAAAACTACGATGGCACGACCGGCAACTTTGCCGATCTACTGCGTCTGGTCGCCGCCATCGACGGCATCGACCGTATTCGCTTCACCACCAGCCACCCGATTGAGTTTACTGACGATATCATCGAGGTCTATCGCGATACCCCTGAGCTGGTGAGCTTCCTGCATTTACCGGTGCAGGCCGGTTCCGATCGCGTACTGAACCTGATGGGCCGTACCCACACTGTGCTGGAATATAAAGCGATTATCCGCAAGCTGCGCGAAGCGCGCCCGGATATTCAGATTAGCTCCGACTTTATCGTCGGTTTCCCTGGCGAAACGACGGAAGACTTCGAAAAAACCATGAAGCTGATTGCCGAGGTTAACTTTGATGTCAGCTACAGCTTTATCTTCTCTGCCCGCCCGGGCACCCCGGCGGCGGATATGGTCGACGATGTTCCTGAAGCCGATAAAAAACAGCGCCTGTACATTCTGCAGGAGCGTATTAATCAGCAGGCGATGGCATGGAGCCGCCGCATGCTCGGCACCACCCAGCGTATTCTGGTAGAAGGCACGTCGCGTAAGAGCCTGATGGAGCTCTCCGGGCGCACCGAGAACAACCGCGTGGTGAACTTCGAAGGCACGCCGGATATGGTCGGTAAATTCGTCGACGTAGAAATCGTCGATGTCTACACTAACTCATTACGCGGCAAAATTGTCCGCACAGAAGATGAGATGGGACTGCGCGTCGTGGAATCGCCGGAATCGGTCATTGCGCGTACGCGAAAAGAAAACGATCTGGGCGTCGGCATCTACCAGCCGTAATCCCGGCAGGCCTGTCGGTTCCGGCAGGCCTTGCATTTCCCCTCCTCGCCCCTATATCTATAGCAATGCTTGCGCCATATTCCCGTGACGTGAATAATTTCCTTATTGGCCGGATGACGATTGTCCTCCGGCAACACACGTAATAAGAGGAACAGTTTGAACATAGAAACCCGTGAAATTACCCTGGAGCCAGCGGACAATGCCCGCCTGTTAGCACTGTGCGGCCCGTTTGACGACAACATCAAACAGCTGGAGCGTCGGTTGGGTATTGAGATCAACCGCCGCGACAATCACTTTAAACTGACCGGCCGCGCCATCTGCGTGCACGCCGCGGCCGATATTCTGACAAGCCTGTATGTCGATACCGCGCCAATGCGCGGCCAGATTCAGGATATTGAACCGGAACAAATCCACCTGGCTATTAAAGAAGCCCGGGTGCTCGAGCAGAGCGCCGAGAGCGTGCCGGAATACGGCAAGGCCATCAATATCAAAACCAAACGCGGGGTGATCAAACCGCGTACGCCAAACCAGGCGCAATACATCGCCAATATCCTCGACCACGACATTACCTTTGGCGTCGGCCCGGCGGGTACTGGTAAAACCTATCTTGCGGTCGCCGCGGCGGTCGATGCCCTGGAGCGTCAGGAAATTCGCCGCATTCTGCTGACTCGTCCTGCGGTCGAAGCAGGCGAGAAGCTCGGCTTCCTGCCGGGCGACTTAAGCCAGAAGGTTGACCCGTATTTGCGCCCGCTGTACGACGCGCTGTTCGAGATGCTCGGCTTTGAGAAAGTCGAGAAGCTGATTGAGCGTAACGTCATTGAAGTCGCGCCGCTGGCCTACATGCGCGGGCGTACGCTGAATGACGCCTTTATCATTCTCGACGAAAGCCAGAACACCACCATCGAGCAGATGAAGATGTTCCTGACCCGTATCGGCTTTAATTCGAAAGCGGTTATCACCGGCGACGTGACCCAGATTGACCTACCGCGCAATACCAAATCAGGTCTGCGCCACGCCGTTGAAGTGCTGGCGGAAGTCGATGAAATCAGCTTCAACTTCTTCCACAGCGAAGACGTGGTGCGCCACCCGGTGGTCGCCCGCATCGTCAATGCCTATGAGGCATGGGAAGAAGCCGAACAAAAACGTAAAGCAGAACTGGCCGCCGAGCGCAAACGCGAAGCCCAGGAACAGGAGCAAAAATGAGTCAGGTGATTCTCGATTTACAGCTGGCCTGCGAAGACACCAGCGGTCTACCGGACGAAGCCCTCTTTCAACGCTGGGTGGATGCCGTCATCCCGCAGTTCCAGGAAGAGTCAGAGTTAACGATTCGCCTGGTGGATGTCGCCGAAAGCCACGAGCTGAACCTGACCTATCGCGGCAAGGATAAGCCGACTAACGTCCTCTCCTTCCCCTTCGAAGCCCCGCCGGGCATTGAGATGCCGCTGCTCGGCGATCTGATCATCTGCCGCCAGGTGGTTGAACAGGAAGCCAAAGAGCAGGAAAAACCGCTGGAGGCTCACTGGGCGCACATGGTCGTGCACGGTAGCCTGCACCTGCTGGGCTACGATCATATCGAAGACGACGAAGCGGAAGAAATGGAAGGCCTCGAAACAGAGATAATGCTTGCTCTGGGCTATGAGGATCCGTACATTGCCGAGAAGATTGCTGAATAGTAACTTGCCGGATGACGGCGCAAGCGCCTTATCCGGCCTACATTCATGCGTATCCCAGGCCTGATAAGCGTAGCGCTATCAGGCAAAACATGCCGTACGACGCTGAGTTTACGCGCGACGAGCGACAATTAAATCAACACGAGAACCCATACGACGCCATGAGCGACGACAATTCACACAGTAGTGACACAGTAAACAGCAAAAAGGGATTTTTCTCCCTCTTACTCAGCCAACTTTTCCACGGTGAACCCAAAAACCGTGATGAATTATTGGCGCTGATCCGTGACTCCGGGCAGAATGAGCTTATCGATGAAGATACGCGCGACATGCTCGAAGGGGTAATGGATATCGCTGACCAGCGCGTCCGCGATATTATGATCCCGCGTTCGCAAATGATTACCCTGAAACGCAACCAGACGCTGGACGAGTGCCTCGATGTGATCATCGAATCCGCCCACTCGCGTTTCCCGGTCATTAGCGAAGATAAAGATCACATTGAAGGGATTCTGATGGCTAAGGATCTGCTGCCGTTTATGCGCAGCGACGCCGAAGCTTTCAGCATGGAAAAAGTGTTACGCCCGGCGGTTGTCGTGCCTGAAAGCAAGCGGGTTGACCGCATGCTGAAAGAGTTCCGCTCGCAACGTTATCATATGGCGATCGTCATCGATGAGTTCGGCGGCGTTTCCGGCCTGGTGACTATCGAAGATATTCTCGAACTTATCGTCGGCGAAATCGAAGACGAATACGATGAAGAGGAAGATATCGATTTCCGTCAGCTAAGCCGTCATACCTGGACGGTACGCGCGCTGGCATCGATTGAAGATTTCAATAAAGCCTACGGCACCCACTTCAGCGATGAAGAGGTCGATACCATCGGCGGGCTGGTGATGCAGGCCTTTGGTCATCTTCCGGCCCGCGGCGAGTCGATTGACATTGATGGTTACCAATTCAAGGTCGCAATGGCTGACAGCAGACGTATTATTCAGGTCCATGTAAAGCTTCCTGATGATGCGCCGCAGCCGAAGCTGGAAGACTAATTTAACGGGACGATTAACCTAAATGGTATTTGCCTCTTTACTTGAACGCCAGCGCGTACGTCTGCTGCTGGCGCTGTTATTCGGAGCCAGCGGAACGCTGGCTTTTTCACCTTACGACTTCTGGCCGGCGGCGATTGTCTCGCTGTTTGGTCTGCAGGCGCTCACTCTCAACCGTCGGCCGCTACAGAGCGCCTGGATTGGCTACTTCTGGGGGCTTGGGCTATTCGGCACCGGTATTAACTGGGTTTACGTTAGCATCGCGCAGTTCGGCGGCATGCCGGGCCCGGTTAACGTTTTCCTCGTTGCTTTGCTGGCGGCCTATTTATCGCTGTACACCGGTCTGTTCGCCGGGATCCTCGCGAGACTATGGCCGAGAACTAACTGGATCCGTCTGGCCATCGCCGCGCCTGTCATCTGGCAAATTACCGAATTTCTCCGCGGCTGGGTGCTGACCGGTTTCCCGTGGCTGCAGTTCGGCTATAGCCAGATTGACGGTCCGCTAAAGGGCCTGGCGCCGGTGATGGGCGTTGAGGCGATAAACTTTCTATTGATGGTGGTCAGCGGCCTGCTGGCGCTGGCTATCGCGCAGCGTCACTGGAAACCGCTGCTGGTGGCGATAGTGCTGTTTGCCCTGCCCTTCCCGCTGCGTTATATCCAGTGGTATCAACTGCTGCCAGAACGGGCGACGGAAGTCTCTTTGGTGCAGGGCGATATTCCGCAGGCGATGAAATGGGATGAAAACCAGCTGGTTAACACCCTGAAAACCTATCTCGATCTCACCCAGCCGCATATGGGTAAATCACAGCTGATTATCTGGCCGGAGTCGGCGATTCCGGATCTGGAAATCAATCAGCAGCATTTCCTTAGCATGGTTGATGACCTGATGCGGGCCAAAAATAGCTCGTTGATTACCGGTATTGTCGATGCGCGGCTCAATAAACAAAACCGCTACGATACCTACAACACCATCATCACGCTGGGTAAAGATAACCCGTACAGCTACGACTCGACCAATCGCTATAATAAAAACCATCTGGTGCCGTTCGGCGAATTCGTACCGCTGGAATCGATTTTACGCCCTCTGGCGCCGTTCTTCGATTTGCCGATGTCCTCGTTCAGCCGCGGCCCTTACGTGCAGCCGCAGCTGGTAGCGCATAACCTGAAGCTTACGGCGGCAATTTGCTACGAAATCATTCTCGGCGAGCAGGTCCGCGATAATTTCCGCCCGGATACCGATTATCTGCTGACTATCTCCAATGATGCGTGGTTTGGTAAGTCAATTGGCCCATGGCAGCACTTCCAGATGGCGCGGATGCGCGCGCTGGAACTGGCGCGCCCGCTGCTACGCAGCACCAACAACGGTATCACCGCCGTTATTGGCCCGCGTGGTGAAATTCAGGACATGATCCCACAGTTTACCCGCGCGGTGTTGACCACTAAGGTCACGCCAACCACCGGCCTGACGCCGTATGCCCGTACCGGCAATTGGCCGCTGTGGGCGTTAACCGCCCTCTTTGGCTTTGCCGCGCTGGTGATAAGCCTGCGCCAGCGTCGACGCTAATCTTTTCCGCCGGGCAGCCGCCCGGCCTGCTCCCGGCGGCATTCGTCGCCGGCGGGTCTTCCCCGCTTTACGCTCTCCAGCGCCAATCTGGCACGTCCATTGCTTAATTTCATCCCTGTAGACGATTTTGACCGCGGTTGTACCAGGGTTGCACCGAAAGCGTTCGCACTTCGCGCCACGTTGGTGCAACAACCCATTTTTGCCCACAAATGGTGCGGTGCGCTTCGCAAAAATAAACAATAACGCATCAAAATCTTTACATTAAGCCAAACTAAATGCTAACAAGCTCATACAAATACTGCACTTTAAGATTGCAGACGATTCCCGAAAGCGCCGCCTTACGGCAGTGCTCACAGGAATAACAACACATACACACAATCACAATGGGTATCACTAGCGTCCCTGGCGTTAAGGATAAGGAGTTGGATATGCAATTACGTAAACTGGCCGCCGCAATGCTGGTCATGGGAGTGACCGCTGGTCTGGCACACGCTGAAGATGCCGCCCCGGCCGCAGGTCAGAGCACGCTGGATAAAATCGCCAAAAACGGGGTGATCGTCGTCGGCCACCGCGAGTCGTCAGTACCATTCTCCTATTACGATAACCAACAAAAAGTAGTGGGTTACTCTCAGGATTACTCCAACGCTATCGTTGAAGCCATCAAGAAAAAGCTGAATAAACCCGATCTGCAGGTGAAACTGATTCCGGTCACCTCGCAGAACCGCATCCCGTTACTGCAGAACGGCACTTATGATTTCGAGTGCGGTTCCACCACCAACAACCTTGAGCGTCAGAAGCAGGCCGCCTTCTCCGATACCATTTTCGTCGTCGGCACTCGTCTGCTGGTGAAAAAAGGTGGGCCGATTAAAGACTTCCCGGATCTGAAAGACAAAGCGGTAGTCGTCACTTCCGGTACCACCTCGGAAGTGCTGCTGCATAAGCTGAACGACGAGAAGAAAATGAACATGCGCATCATCAGCGCGAAAGATCACGGCGACTCTTTCCGTACGCTGGAAAGTGGCCGCGCGGTGGCCTTTATGATGGATGATGCCCTGCTGGCCGGCGAGCGCGCAAAAGCGAAGAAACCGGATAACTGGGAAATCGTCGGTACGCCGCAGTCGAAAGAGGCCTATGGCTGCATGCTGCGTAAAGACGACGCATCGTTCAAAACACTGGTCGATGACACCGTTGCCCAAGCGCAGACCTCTGGCGAAGCGGCGAAATGGTTTGATACCTGGTTTAAGAACCCGATTCCGCCGAAAAATCTGAACCTGAACTTCGAACTGTCCGACGACATGAAGGCGCTGTTCAAATCACCCAATGACAAGGCTCTTAACTAATTAAAAAAACAGGGGCTCGATAAAGTAGCCCTCCCGATTGTTGCCTTTGCACGGACAGACTATACGGTGGCTGGTCGTTCCCCAGCCGCCGCGAATACCGAAACAAGCAGGGCAACAATCTTCGAGGGTAGCGCTGCTACCCTTTTTTTTCTGGAGTTTATTTATGTCAATAGACTGGAACTGGGGAATATTCCTGCAACCCGCCCCGTTCGGCAACACCACTTATTTAGGCTGGTTATGGAGCGGCTTTCAGGTTACCGTCGCACTGTCGATTAGCGCCTGGATTATCGCTTTCCTCATCGGCTCGCTGTTCGGTATTCTGCGTACCGTCCCTAACCGCTGGTTAGCCGGGATCGGCACCTGCTACGTCGAACTGTTTCGTAACGTTCCACTGATTGTCCAGTTCTTTACCTGGTACCTTGTTATTCCGGAGTTTCTGCCGGAAAACATCGGCATGTGGTTTAAGTCGGAACTGGATCCAAATATTCAGTTCTTTGTCTCCTCAATGCTGTGCCTTGGGCTGTTTACCGCTGCCCGCGTCTGCGAGCAGGTCCGCGCCGCGATACAGTCCCTTCCTCGCGGGCAGAAAAATGCCGGCCTGGCGATGGGGCTGACTCTGCCGCAAACCTATCGCTACGTGCTGCTGCCGAACGCTTATCGCGTTATCGTGCCGCCGATGACCTCGGAAATGATGAACCTGGTAAAAAACTCGGCTATCGCTTCCACTATCGGTCTGGCGGATATGGCGGCGCAGGCGGGTAAGCTGCTGGATTACTCAGCCCACGCCTGGGAATCGTTTACCGCGATCACCCTCGCCTATGTATTCATCAACGCCGTAATCATGCTGGTGATGTATGTGGTTGAACGTAAAGTTCGCCTGCCGGGCAATATGGGAGGCAAATAATGTACGATTTTGACTGGAGTTCAATTGTTCCTTCCATGCCCTACCTGCTGGCAGGGTTGGTCATTACGCTGAAAATCACCGTCACGGCAATTATTATCGGTATCGTCTGGGGCACCATTCTGGCGGTGATGCGCCTGTCAAGCTTCCTGCCGTTGGCGTGGTTTGCCAAAACCTATGTTAACGTTTTCCGCTCGATTCCGCTGGTGATGGTGCTGCTGTGGTTCTATCTGATCGTTCCCGGATTCCTGCAAAACGTGCTGGGGCTGTCGCCGAAAACCGATATTCGTCTGATTTCGGCGATGGTGGCATTTTCGATGTTTGAAGCGGCCTACTATTCGGAAATTATTCGCGCCGGGATCCAGAGTATTTCCCGTGGTCAGTCGAGCGCCGCGCTGGCGCTGGGGATGACCCACTGGCAATCGATGAAGTTGGTGATTCTGCCGCAGGCCTTCCGCGCGATGGTCCCGCTGCTGTTAACCCAGGGTATCGTCCTGTTCCAGGATACCTCGCTGGTGTACGTCCTGAGCCTGGCCGATTTCTTCCGTACCGCCTCCACCATTGGCGAACGTGACGGAACCCAGGTGGAAATGATCCTGTTCGCAGGCGCCGTTTATTTTGTATTTAGTCTCAGCGCATCGCTGTTGGTCAGCTGGTTGAAGAAAAGGACTGTGTAATGATTACCCTGAAAAATATTTCAAAATGGTATGGTCACTTTCAGGTGCTGACCGATTGCTCCACCGAAGTGAAAAAAGGCGAGGTTGTGGTGGTTTGCGGGCCGTCAGGCTCCGGTAAATCGACGCTGATTAAAACCGTTAATGGCCTTGAGCCGGTGCAGCAAGGCGAAATTATCGTTGATGGCACTCAGGTTAACGATAAGAAAACCAATCTTGCTAAACTGCGTTCCCGCGTCGGTATGGTATTCCAGCACTTTGAACTGTTCCCGCACCTGTCGATCATCGACAACCTGACGCTGGCGCAAATTAAGGTTCTCAATCGCGATAAAGAATCTTCGCGTAAAAAGGGGCTTAAGCTGCTGGAGCGCGTGGGTCTGGCGGCGCATGCGGAAAAATATCCGGCGCAGCTCTCCGGCGGCCAACAACAGCGTGTCGCGATCGCTCGCGCGCTGTGCATGGATCCGATTGCGATGCTGTTCGATGAACCGACTTCAGCGCTTGACCCGGAGATGATTAACGAAGTGCTGGACGTGATGGTCGAGCTGGCGAACGAAGGTATGACCATGATGGTGGTGACGCACGAAATGGGCTTTGCCCGTAAAGTGGCTAACCGGGTCATCTTTATGGATGAAGGTAAAATTGTCGAAGATGTCGATAAAGAAGCCTTCTTCGCCAACCCGCAATCAGAACGCGCGAAAGATTTCCTCGCCAAAATCCTGCACTAAAATCCCAGCGCGCACATCATGTGCGCGCCTTTTCTCCCTTGATAATGTGCGTCATATATTAGTGGTTTATTTTAATTGTTTTCTTATTAAACCAGTGAATATTTTAACGTTCGCCCCTGACAAATCACATTATAAATTAATTTAATTCATATAAAATTCATTTTTCTTCGCATGGCTAAGCGTTACCACCACCGCTAACATACCCCTCTTAAGAACAAGCCCTGGGAATATTACCCAACACATTACTTTCTGATAATAAAAATAATATTTTTATAGATGGCCCTATGGCCTGAATAAGGTCACATATTAAGCAAGCTTAACAATACAGCATGCAAATTAAATGAAACAAATGGAACTTGCTTCATGTTTAATAAAAAAAATCTGATTTACACCCTGCTGATTCTATTTTTCTGTCAGCAGCAGGTTTTCGCTAGTACGATAGTCTCCACCACGACTAACCAAAACGAGCAGGATAAAGCCCGTCAGGCGGCGCTGACGCCACAGCAGCAGGCCGCCCAGGCTTCATTAATTAATACCGACCGACAAACGCTCACATTTCCAAAGGAAGAAAACTGCAGATTCATCAATAATATTCATATCGATTCTGCCGAGCCGAAGCTCACGCATCAGCTTCTGGACAACCTTACAGATCAGGCTCTGCATCGTTGTCTGGGAATTAACGGTATTCAGCACCTCACCATGGCATTACAAAATGAGTTAATTGCCCGTGGTTACATCACTTCATTAATGACCATTCCGGAACAGTCATTGGCGCAGGGCACATTAAGGCTCGAACTCGCTTATGGCAAAATCGGTGATATTTTCTGGTCAACGACAAGCGAGCAAACCACCAGCATCTGGAACAATATCCCCACCCGCACGGGAGATATCCTGCGTCTCACCGATCTCGAACAGGGAATGGAAAACCTGCGCCGCCTGCCAGGAAGTTCGGCGAATATGCAAATATTACCGGGACAACGGGAGGCAGAAAGCAATCTGCAGCTAACGCGTCGGCTGGATAAAAAATGGCAGGTAGGAGCCTGGATGGATGACGCTGGCAGCCGCGCCAGCGGTCGTTATCAGGCTGGCGGTGCGCTCTATCTTTATGATATCACCACACTCAACGACATTTTTTATGTCTCAGGCGGCGGAGATATTGAGTTTAATCAACATAATGATGGCAACCAGAATGGCAGCCTGTATTATTCGATTCCCTTCGGTTACTGGGCGTTAGGTCTTTACGGTTCACAGAGCCAATATCGCCAGTTGTTCAGGGGCAACTGGTCGCAAACGGATTATAAAAGTAAAAACCGCTACTATAGCGCGACGCTTTCACGTCTGTTGTCTCACACCCGTCAGCAAAAAACGTCGCTGGATTTACGCATTTCAAAAAGTTCTTCACACTACTATTTTGGCGGTGAAGAACTCGGGGTGATGCACAAACAGAACCCAACATGGGAGCTGACACTACGACAGCAACGCTATTTCGATAAAAAAGTCGTCGCCGCCAGCCTGGGGTTACAGCGCCGCCTCCCATGGCTAAACTCCGTCGCCACACCGGAAGAAAAAGCAGGCCAGTTCAGTAAGCGTTCACGCGTAGTACATGCCGATTTACAGGCGTTAATGAAATTCGATTTAACCGGTGACAGGTTTAGTTATGCACCGCATTTCAATGCGCAGTATAGCCCGGACATTCTCTCCTCGGATAACCAATTTAATATTGGCAACCGCTGGACGGTTCGCGGGTTTGATGGCGAATATACTCTCTCTGGCAATCAGGGATGGTACTGGAGCAATGATTTCATCTGGGATATTACCGGCCCGGAACAGCAATTCTATTTAGGATTAGATATTGGTCGTATTACCGGCAGTGAACAATATCAACAGGGAAAAGTTATCTCCGGCGCTGTGAGCGGATGGCGTGGCGATATATATTCAACACAATATGATTTTTTCATCGGCACACCACTAAGTAAACCGGATAACTTTAGTAGCGACTCATTCAATATGGGTTTTTCATTAAAGTGGAAGTATTAATACCAACTTATTTTCAATTATATTTAAAGGAATAAATTCATGTTTAAGTTTAACTTAACCTATGTTGCTTTAGCAGCAGCATTAAGCTCAACTCTCGTGTACGCCGACCCGACAACCTATACCCATTCATCTGGCGCGACTGTGGTTGATATTGAAAAGCCGAATTCCGCGGGCGTCTCGCACAACCTGTATCGTGAATTCAACGTTGGCAGCAACGGCTTAATACTCAATAACAGCGATAGCGATCTCAATCATGATACGTTTGGCAATATCGCCAAAAACAACAACCTGACCAATGGCGGCGCATCGGTGATTCTTAATGAAGTCACCTCTAATAAAGCCAGTTCACTAAATGGTTTCATTGAAGTCGCCGGACTGAAAGCCGACGTGGTAATCGCCAACCCTAACGGTATTACCTGCTCCGGCTGTAGTTTCGTTAACACCAATAAGGCAATATTAACCACAGGCCAGGTCAATATGACCGATGAAGGCACTATCGGCAGCTATACCATTACCGATGGTAGAATCACCATCGGCGAAAATGGCATGAACGCCGCTAACAGCTATGCTGTTCTACTCGCCGACGCGATTAAAATTAATGGTAAAGTGCAGGCCAAGAACGCCCTTGTTAGTGCAGGTAATTTCACCATGGATAACAGTTCTGGCGCGGTGACCTCAGCGGGTAAAAAAGCGACCCTGATCGAAATGACGATTAACCCGCAATACAGCATCGACGTCAGTAGCCTTGGCGGCATCACCGCCAACAGCATTAGCATGATTGGCAATAACATTGGCTTTGGTGTACGTAATAATGGCTCTATTGTCTCAAACAGCTCACTGCAGCTCACCAGCTACGGAAATCTGCTGAATAAAGGGACGATAAAAGGCAACGGTCTGCTAAGCCAGGTTTCTACGGTCACAGGTATCACCAATGAAGGCAGTATCGGCGGAGCCAATTATTTAATGCTCTCCAGTGGGGATTATATTGTTAACGTCGGTTCGATCACCGGCGGTCAGCTGATTGCCACCGCTAACGGCAACATCACTAACGGCGACTCCGGGACGATGACCGGAACCAGTAGGTTAAGCCTGGCCAGCGGTGGAAAAATCCGTAATGAGGCTAAGGCCTCTCTGCTGTCGAATAACCAGATTTCCGCCACAGCAATGGGCGATTTTCTGAATGAAGGGAAAATCAGTGCTAAAAACACCGCCCTTACTTTTGTTGGCGAGAGTTTTAAAAATACCGGGAACATTAATTCAACCGGCAACACCACCATTCAGTCTCTTAAACAGGATGGCACCGTAAATGTCGGGGAAATCTACAACCTGGGTAATATCACTGGCGAAAACATCAATCTACAAACCAACGGCACACTGGCGCAAAGCACCAGTGGCAAAATGACCGCAACTAACGCGATTACCGCGCACAGCTATTGGTTGAATAATAATGGCTCGATGCAAGCGCAAAGTATTACCAGCGATCATGGCCCGGTCAATAATACCGGCAGCATCTCCGCACATAATATTTCTATCACCACTTATGCGGATATTGTTAATGAAGGAACCATTTACAGTAGCGGGGATTTAGTTCTGGATACGCAAAAAAGAGGCAATATCTATAACTACAGTCTGATCGATGCGGATGGCACCCTGACGATGACGGCGAAAAAGGTAGTCAACAGCGGTCGTGGTTGCGGTTGGTTTAAATTTAATACCTGTGATGTCGGCACCATCAGCGCCAACAAGATGGTCCTCAACTCCTCGCATAAATACGCCAGTGAGATGGGTGGTTATCAATACTTCAAGGTTGCGGAAATTAATACCGTACTGTAATGACTCAGCGATGCGCAGCGCAATGCGCATCGCTGCTTTTAGCGTTTACGGCTCAAATGGCCGCCGCTGAAACTGGTCATGCCCGCATTTCGGGCAGAGTGGCAGCACATCCGGGGTGTATACCGCCAGATGGTAGTGACACTTCTCGCATACCAGGTTGCCAAGACCTACCACTTCCCCGCTGTGATAGACTCCGTGGTGGTTCAGATCCTGAAACACTTCACGCCACTCAAGCTGGGTTTTGTCGGTGATATCGGCAAGCTCCTGCCACAGGCTCTCTTTGATCACCCGCATAAAGACGCTGTCGCTATCGTCTTCATGGCTCTCTTCATAGCTGCGGGCAAATTCTTCCAGATCGCGCTTCACCGCCGCGATAAGTGACTCAACCTCGCTCTGCGTCAGATCGCCTGCCTGGGTGATTTTCTCCCTCGCCTGCTTCACCAGCGCGTCAATGTCACGCTCTCCATTGCGCAGCCGTTCACTGAGCGAGGAGACCAGTTCCCGGTAATATTGAGCAACCTTGTTCATCATTTCGCCTCCGGTGTGATTAACTGCTTCTAATAATAGACGTTATCGGCGGTTTGCTTTGCCATCCGCGCCACAGAGTCGCGAAAAATTCTGCGCCGCTTTTGCCGATGTTAATGTGCGAAAGGCTGTTTTGACGTGGACGTTTGGGCTATGCTATGCCGATCTGAAATAACACATCCATTGGCTACATTTTGTAGCTGTATTGAAAACAGGACCACTGGCTGCCATGCAAGAGCAATACCGCCCGGAAGAGATAGAATCGAAAGTCCAGCTTCACTGGGACGAAAATCGTACATTTGAAGTAACTGAAGACGAGAGCAAAGAGAAGTATTACTGCCTGTCGATGCTTCCTTATCCTTCTGGTCGACTACACATGGGTCACGTGCGTAACTACACCATCGGCGACGTCATCGCGCGCTATCAGCGCATGCTGGGCAAAAACGTCCTGCAGCCGATCGGTTGGGATGCGTTTGGTCTGCCTGCGGAAGGCGCGGCGGTGAAAAACAATACCGCCCCGGCCCCGTGGACCTATGACAACATCGCATACATGAAAAACCAGCTGAAAAAGCTGGGCTTCGGCTATGACTGGAGCCGTGAAATTGCGACCTGCACCCCGGAATACTACCGCTGGGAGCAAAAATTCTTCACCGAGCTGTATAAAAAAGGCCTGGTGTACAAAAAAACCTCAGCGGTGAACTGGTGTCCGAACGATCAGACCGTGCTGGCTAACGAACAGGTTATCGACGGCTGCTGCTGGCGCTGCGACACCAAAGTTGAGCGCAAAGAGATCCCGCAGTGGTTTATTAAAATCACCGCCTACGCCGACGAACTGCTCAACGATCTGGACAACCTGGATCACTGGCCTGACACCGTTAAGACCATGCAGCGCAACTGGATCGGCCGCTCTGAAGGGGTAGAAATCTCCTTTGACGTCAACGACTACGCCGATAAGCTGACCGTCTACACCACCCGCCCGGATACCTTCATGGGCTGCACCTACCTTGCCGTCGCAGCGGGTCACCCGCTGGCGCAACAGGCTGCGGCTAACAATCCGGCGCTGGCCGCCTTTATCGACGAATGCCGTAATACCAAAGTTGCCGAAGCCGATATGGCGACGATGGAGAAAAAAGGCGTCGACACCGGCTTTAAAGCTATTCACCCACTGACCGGCGAAGCCATCCCGGTATGGGCGGCTAACTTCGTACTGATGGAGTACGGCACCGGCGCGGTGATGGCCGTTCCGGGTCACGACCAGCGCGACTACGAGTTTGCCAGCAAATACGGCCTGAACATCAAGCCAGTTATTCTCGCCGCTGACGGTTCCGAGCCGGATCTCTCCGAGCAGGCCCTGACCGAGAAAGGCGTGCTGTTCAACTCCGGCGAATTTAGCGGCCTGGATTACGAAGCAGGCTTCAACGCCATTGCCGATAAACTGGCCGCGATGGGCGTTGGCGAGCGCAAAGTTAACTACCGCCTGCGCGATTGGGGGGTTTCCCGCCAGCGTTACTGGGGCGCGCCAATTCCGATGGTGACCCTGGAAGACGGTACCGTGATGCCGACGCCGGAAGACCAACTGCCGGTTATCCTGCCGGAAGACGTCGTCATGGACGGCATCACCAGCCCGATCAAAGCCGATCCTGAGTGGGCGAAAACCACCGTTAACGGCATGCCGGCGCTGCGTGAAACCGACACCTTTGACACCTTTATGGAGTCCTCCTGGTACTACGCGCGCTACACCTGCCCGCAGTACGATAAAGGTATGCTGGACCCGAATGCCGCGAACTACTGGCTGCCGGTGGATATCTACATCGGCGGCATCGAACACGCCATCATGCACCTGCTCTATTTCCGCTTCTTCCACAAGCTGATGCGCGATGCCGGTATGGTGAACTCCGATGAGCCAGCTAAACAGCTGCTGTGCCAGGGTATGGTACTGGCCGATGCGTTCTACTACGTCGGCGAAAACGGCGAGCGTAACTGGGTATCACCGATTGACGCCACCGTTGAGCGTGATGAAAAAGGCCGTATCGTTAAAGCCTTCGACCCACAGGGCCGCGAGCTGGTGTATACCGGCATGAGCAAAATGTCCAAGTCGAAGAACAACGGTATCGACCCGCAGGTTATGGTTGAGCGCTACGGCGCGGATACCGTACGTCTGTTCATGATGTTCGCCTCCCCAGCAGAAATGACCCTTGAGTGGCAGGAATCTGGCGTAGAAGGGGCAAACCGCTTCCTGAAACGCGTCTGGAAACTGGTTTACGAGCATACCTCTCAGGGCCCGGCTGTCGCCCTGGATGTGGCAAGCCTCAGCGAAGATCAGCAAGCGCTGCGTCGCGACGTGCATAAAACGATTGCCAAAGTGACCGATGATATCGGCCGTCGTCAGACCTTCAATACCGCCATTGCCGCGGTAATGGAGCTGATGAACAAACTGGCGAAAGCGCCGCAGGAAGGCGAACAGGATCGCGCGCTGATGCGTGAAGCGCTGCTGGCAGTGGTGCGTATGCTCAACCCGTTCACCCCGCATGCCTGCTTCACCCTGTGGCAAGAACTGGGCGGCGAAGGCGATATCGACAACGCGCCGTGGCCGGTAGCAGACGAAAGTGCAATGGTTGAAAACACGACTCTGGTCGTCGTCCAGGTAAACGGTAAAGTTCGTGGTAAAATTACCGTTGCGGTAGACGCAACCGAAGAGCAGGTTCGTGAACGTGCAGGCCAAGAACATCTGGTCGCAAAATACCTTGAAGGCGTGACCGTACGTAAAGTGATTTACGTTCCGGGCAAACTGCTCAATCTGGTCGTTGGCTAAGCGCGGGAGGAAGCGTGCGATATCTGGCAACAATGCTGTTATCTCTGGCGGTGTTAATCACCGCCGGTTGCGGCTGGCATCTACGTAGTAATACGCAGGTTCCAACCACAATGAAAACTATGATTTTCCAGTCAGGCGATCCGAATGGTCCGTTAAGCCGTGCGGTACGTAACCAGCTACGTCTGAATGGCGTAGAGCTGATCGAAGCCGATACGCTGCGTAAGGATATTCCGTCCCTGCGTCTGGGTAACTCATCCATTCAGAAAGATACGGCATCCATTTTCCAGGATGGTCGTACTGCTGAATACCAAATGGTGCTGACCGTTAACGCCACCGTATTGATTCCGGGCCATGACATTTACCCAATCAATACCAAGGTTTATCGCTCGTTCTTCGATAACCCGCAGGCGGCGCTGGCGAAAGATGCCGAGCAGGACATGATTGTTCGTGAAATGTACGATAAGGCTGCGGAACAGTTGATCCGTAAATTGCCGAGCGTGCATGTTGCGGATGTCGAAGCCACTAAAGAGGCTGAGCAGCCGGTGTCTGGTACCCCGGCCACCTCAACCTCTGGCAACCGCGTCTCCACTACGCTGGGTAACTGATGATTCGGTTGTACCCGGAACAACTCCGCGCGCAGCTCACTGAAGGGCTGCGCGCGGCGTATTTATTGCTTGGTAGCGACCCATTACTGTTACAGGAAAGCCAGGATGCGATCCGCGAAGCCGCGGCCGCCCAGGGCTTTACCGAACATCACACCGCGACCATCGATGCCAGTACCGACTGGCCCGCCCTTTTTTCCTTAAGTCAGGCGCTGAGCCTCTTTTCCAGCCGCCAGACGCTTCTGCTTATCCTGCCGGAAAACGGCCCGAATGCGGCGATCAACGAACAGCTGTCCACGCTGGTCGGTATGCTGCATGAAGATCTGCTGCTGATTGTCCGCGGCAACAAGCTTACCAAGGCGCAGGAAAACGCGGCGTGGATAACAACGCTTGCCAGCCGCGCCGTGCAGGTGAGCTGCCAGACGCCGGAATACGCGCAGTTGCCTCGCTGGCTGGCCGCCCGCGCTAAACAGAATCAGTTGCAGTTAGATGAGGCCGCCAGCCAACTGCTATGCTACTGCTATGAAGGCAACCTGCTGGCGCTGGCGCAGGCGCTGGAGCGCCTCTCTTTGCTGTGGCCTGACGGTAAACTGACGCTGCCGCGCGTTGAACAGGCAGTGAATGACGCCGCCCACTTTACGCCGTATCACTGGGTCGATGCCCTGCTGGCCGGTAAAAGCAAACGCGTACTGCACGTCCTGCAACAACTGCGCCTTGAAGGTTGCGAACCCGCTATTTTGCTGCGCACGCTGCAGCGCGAACTGCTGCTGCTGGTCACTCTGAAGCGCCAGTCGGCACATACGCCGCTGCGCACGCTGTTTGATAAACACCGGGTCTGGCAGAATCGACGTCAGCTGGTCGGCGACGCGCTCACGCGCCTCAGCGCCGAACAGTTACGCCAGGCCGTTACGTTATTAACCCGCGCCGAGCTCACCTTCAAACAGGACTACGGCCAGTCAATATGGCCCGAGCTGGAAAGCCTTTCGTTACTGCTCTGCCATAAAGCGCTGGCGGACGTTTTTATTGATGGTTGATATGACTCAGTTGCAGGCAATGTACGGCGGCACCTTCGATCCGGTGCATTATGGTCACCTTAAGCCGGTAGAGATTCTGGCAAACCAAATTGGTCTTAGCCGGGTCATTATCGTGCCCAATAACGTGCCGCCGCATCGCCCGCAGCCGGAAGCCACCAGCGCCCAGCGGGTGCATATGCTGGAGCTGGCAATTGCCGATAAACCCCTATTTGTTCTCGACGAACGAGAGCTACAGCGCGATACGCCGTCCTGGACTGCGCAAACGCTACAGGAGTGGCGGCAAGAACAAGGCCCGGAACAGCCCCTGGCATTTATCATCGGCCAGGACTCGCTGCTGACCTTCCCTACCTGGCATAACTACGCCACGATCCTCGATAACGCGCATCTGATCGTCTGCCGCCGTCCGGGATATCCGCTGGCGATGAAGCGCGAAGAAGATCAGCAATGGCTCGATAAACATCTCACCCACGACGTCGAGTTGTTACATACCCGTCCCGCCGGGGTTATCTATCTGGCGGAAACCCCGTGGTTCGATATTTCCGCCACGCTGATTCGTCAGCGTCTACAGCAAGGTGTCTCCTGCGCCGATATGCTGCCGGCCGCCGTACTGGACTATATTCACCAGCAGAAGCTCTATTGCTGAGAACCGGCTGCGAGGATATCGTTACGCTACGCGATTTCCACGGAGTGCATCATGAAATTATGGCTGGTTCGCCACGGCGAAACGCAGGCTAACGTCGACGGACTGTATAGCGGACATGCTCCCACCCCCCTTACCGAACGCGGTATCCAGCAGGCGCGCTCGCTGGGTGACTATCTGCAAGCGGCGCCTTTCGACCGGGTATTGTGCAGCGAGCTGGCGAGAACCCAGCACACTGCCGACCTGTTGCTCGCTGGCCGGCCTGTCCCCCGGCAAATTATTCCTTCATTGAATGAGATGTTCTTTGGCGATTGGGAAATGCGCCACCATCGCGATCTGCAAAAAGAAGACCCGCGGAACTACGCTGCCTGGTGCAAAGACTGGCAACACGCCGCGCCGACCAATGGCGAAAGCTTCCAGGCCTTTGCCCAGCGTATCGCGGACTTTGCCGCCAGCCTCGGGCAATATCAACAGCGGGCTAACCTGCTGATCGTCGGCCATCAGGGCGCTTTAAGCCTGTTAATCGCACTCTTATTGCAAATGCCTGCGGCAGCAATGTGGCATTTTCCCCTCGCCCACGGTAGCTGGAGCCTTATCGAACGACGCGACGATTTCACAACCTTACGCGTATTAAATAGCCAGGCGCAGTGGCGCGCGGAATAAGAATTCATGGCCGCCCATTGACAGCCCCGAGCAGGCTGCTATTCTCCGCAGCCAGGCTACACCCGCTATACGCATCTTGCAGAAATTGTTTTACAAAAATGGCGATGCATTCGTCGGCAAGGGATGGGATGATAGCCCGCTTTCAAGGGCTGAAAGCTGACTTTTCTCCCGACATTGCCATGACTTCGGGTATACTGTCAGGCTCGTTATTGTTATCACTCTTCACGCACCCAGGGGGAACACTTGCAGGGTAAAGCACTCCAGGATTTTGTTATCGACAAAATTGATGACCTGAAAGGTCAGGACATCGTCGCCATTGATGTACATGGCAAATCCAGCATCACCGATTGCATGATTATTTGCACCGGCACGTCTACGCGCCACGTGATGTCCATCGCCGACCATGTGGTGCAGGAATCCCGCGCCGCCGGTATGCTGCCGCTGGGCGTTGAAGGTGAAGCCGCCGCCGACTGGATCGTGGTCGATCTGGGCGACGTGATGGTTCACGTCATGCAGGAAGAGAGCCGTCGTCTGTACGAGCTGGAAAAACTCTGGAGTTAATGCGTGAAGCTGCAATTGGTGGCCGTTGGCACCAAAATGCCGGACTGGGTTCAGACCGGCTTTAGCGAATATCTGCGCCGTTTTCCAAAAGATATGCCGTTCGAACTGGTAGAGATCCCTGCCGGTAAGCGCGGAAAGAATGCCGATATCAAACGTATCCTCGAAAAAGAGGGCGAAATGATGCTGGCAGCGGCAGGCAAGAACCGTATCGTGACCCTGGACATCCCCGGCAAACCCTGGGATACGCCACAGCTGGCGCGAGAACTGGAACGCTGGAAGCAGGATGGCCGGGACGTCAGTTTACTCATTGGCGGCCCGGAAGGTCTCTCTCCGGCCTGCAAAGCGGCAGCGGAACAGAGTTGGTCGCTTTCCACGCTCACGTTGCCCCATCCGCTGGTACGCGTGCTGGTGGCTGAGAGCCTGTATCGTGCGTGGAGCATAACGACTAACCACCCTTACCACCGTGAGTAATGATGACCTGGGTAGACTAAGCAGCGAATGAAATTACAGAATTCTTTCCGCGACTATACGGCTGAATCCTCGCTGTTTGTACGCCGCGCGCTGGTCGCTTTTACGGGCATTTTGTTGCTTACCGGCGTGCTGATTGCCAACCTCTACAACGTACAGATTGTCCGTTTCAACGACTACCAAACGCGTTCCAACGAAAACCGCATTAAGCTGGTCCCTATTCCGCCCAGCCGCGGCATTATTTACGATCGTAACGGCACGCCGCTGGCGCTGAACCGCACCATCTATCAGCTGGAGATGATGCCGGAAAAAGTCGATAACGTGCAGCAGACGCTGGATGCGCTGCGCGACGTCGTCGACCTGACCGACGACGACATCGCCGGCTTTAAAAAAGAGCGCGCGCGCTCTCACCGTTTCACCTCGATTCCGGTGAAGGTCAATCTTAATGAAGTCCAGGTGGCGCGTTTCGCCGTAAACCAGTACCGCTTTCCCGGCGTTGAAGTCAAAGGCTACAAGCGCCGCTACTATCCGTATAACTCCGCCCTGACCCACGTTATCGGCTACGTCTCTAAAATTAACGATAAAGACGTCGATCGCCTGGATAAAGAGGGCAAACTGGCTAACTACGCGTCGACCCACGACATCGGTAAGCTGGGAATCGAGCGCTATTATGAAGACGTGCTACACGGACAAACCGGCTACGAAGAGGTTGAAGTCAACAACCGCGGCCGCGTTATTCGTCAGCTAAAAGAAGTGCCGCCGCAGGCCGGGCGCGATATCTACCTAACCCTTGATTTGAAGCTGCAGCAGTATATCGAAACGCTGCTGGCGGGCAGCCGTGCGGCGGTGGTGGTCACCGACCCGCGCAGCGGCGCGATTCTGGCGCTGGTTTCAACCCCGAGCTACGATCCCAACCTGTTTGTCGATGGTATCTCCAGCAAAGATTATTCCGGACTACTCAACGATCCAAATACCCCGCTGGTCAACCGCGCGACGCAGGGGGTCTATCCACCCGCCTCGACGGTAAAACCCTACGTCGCGGTCTCAGCCTTGAGCGCCGGCGTCATTACCCGCAACACCAGTCTGTTCGACCCCGGCTGGTGGCAGTTGCCTGGCTCGGAAAAACGCTATCGCGACTGGAAAAAATGGGGTCACGGTCACCTGAACGTCACTAAGGCGCTGGAAGAGTCCGCGGATACCTATTTCTATCAGGTCGCCTATGATATGGGCATCGACCGCCTTTCCGAATGGATGAGTAAATTCGGCTACGGCGATTACACTGGCGTTGACCTGGCGGAAGAGCGCTCCGGCAACATGCCAACTCGCGAATGGAAGCTCAAGCGCTTTAAGAAACCCTGGTACCAGGGCGACACCATCCCGGTCGGTATCGGCCAGGGCTACTGGACCGCTACGCCGATTCAGATGAACAAAGCGCTGATGATCCTGATAAACGACGGCGTGGTCAAAGTGCCCCATCTTCTGCAAAGCACTCTCGAAGACGGGAAACAGGTCCCTTGGGTTCAGCCGCACGAACCGCCGGTCGGCGATATTCATTCCGGCTATTGGGAAATCGCTAAAGACGGCATGTACGGCGTTGCCAACCGCGGCAACGGTACCGCGCACAAATACTTTGCCAGCGCGCCGTATAAGATTGCGGCGAAGTCCGGTACCGCGCAGGTATTCGGCCTGAAAGCCAACGAAACCTATAACGCGCACCGAATTTCCGAACGTCTGCGTGACCACAAACTTATGACGGCGTTTGCGCCTTACAACAACCCCCAGGTCGCGGTGGCGATGATCCTGGAGAATGGCGGCGCCGGCCCGGCGGTCGGTACCATTATGCGCCAGATCCTCGATCACATCATGCTGGGTGATAACAACACCAATCTGCCGAGTGAAAGCCCGGCGGTGACGGCGGGGGAGGATCAATAATGACCGATAATCCAAACAAAAAATCACTATGGGATAAAATCCATCTGGACCCCACGATGCTGCTCATCCTGCTGGCGCTGCTCACCTACAGCGCGCTGGTTATCTGGAGCGCCAGTGGCCAGGACGTGGGCATGATGGAGCGTAAAATCGGCCAAATCGCCATGGGCGTGGTGATAATGATCGTGATGGCGCAGATCCCGCCGCGGGTATATGAGGGCTGGGCGCCCTACCTCTATATTTTCTGTATTATTTTGCTGGTTGCCGTAGACGCCTTCGGCGCAATATCCAAAGGCGCACAGCGCTGGTTGGATCTCGGTATTGTACGCTTTCAGCCCTCGGAGATTGCCAAAATAGCGGTACCGCTGATGGTGGCGCGGTTTATTAACCGCGATGTCTGTCCGCCGTCATTGAAGAATACCGCCATCGCACTGGTCCTGATCTTCCTGCCGACCCTGTTGGTTGCGGCGCAGCCAGACCTCGGCACCTCGATTTTGATCGCCCTCTCCGGCCTGTTTGTCCTGTTCCTCTCCGGCCTCAGCTGGCGCTTAATCGGTATCGCGGTAGTGCTGGTCGCCGCCTTTATTCCGATTTTATGGTTCTTCCTGATGCACGATTACCAGCGTCAACGCGTCATGATGCTCCTCGATCCGGAAACCGATCCGTTGGGCGCGGGCTATCATATTATTCAGTCGAAAATCGCTATTGGTTCCGGCGGCTTACGCGGTAAAGGCTGGTTGCATGGCACTCAGTCGCAGCTCGAATTCCTGCCTGAGCGCCATACTGACTTTATCTTCGCCGTGCTGGCGGAAGAGCTGGGTCTTATCGGGGTATTGATCCTGCTGGCATTGTACATTTTGCTTATCATGCGCGGACTGTGGATCGCCGCCCAGGCGCAAACCACCTTTGGCCGCGTCATGGCAGGCGGTTTAATGTTGATTTTATTCGTTTATGTCTTCGTAAATATTGGTATGGTAAGTGGTATTTTGCCGGTGGTGGGGGTACCTTTGCCGCTGGTCAGCTACGGGGGCTCAGCCCTAATCGTATTGATGGCCGGGTTTGGTATCGTAATGTCGATCCATACCCACAGAAAAATGTTGTCGAAAAGCGTTTAAGGGGTTCGCAATGCGTAAGCAATGGCTGGGGATCTGCATAGCAGCAGGGCTGCTGGCGGCATGTTCGGGTGAAGACGTTCAGCAGAAGACGGTTAGCGTCCCGCAGCCGGCTGTCTGTAATGGTCCGACGGTAGAAATTAGCGGCGCCGATCCGCGTTTCGAAACGCTGAACGCCACGGCCAATCAGGATTATGAACGCGATGGCAAAAGCTACAAAATCGTCCAGGATCCGGCTAACTTCACCCAGACCGGTCTGGCGGCAATTTATGACGCCGAGCCGAACAGCAACCTGACCGCCTCTGGCGAAGCGTTCGATCCAACACAGCTTACCGCCGCGCATCCGACCTTGCCCATCCCAAGCTATGCGCGTATCACGAACCTGGCTAATGGCCGAATGATCGTGGTGCGCATTAACGATCGCGGCCCGTACGGCAATGACCGGGTCATTTCCCTGTCCCGCGCCTCCGCCGACCGCCTGAATACCTCGAACAATACTAAAGTTCGTATCGATCCTATCATCGTCTCTCAGGACGGCGCCTTGTCCGGCCCAGGTATGGCATGCACCACCGTCGCCAAACAGACCTATGCCCTGCCTTCACGTCCCAACCTTGATGGCGATGGTTCTGCCGCCATCGCCCCGGCCGATCAGTCAAACGTTCACGCCATCAGCAACTCAACGCTTAAGCCTGAAGATAATGTGGGCGCGCCGGTTAACGGCAGTGGATTCCTTGGCGCACCGACACCGCTGAATAATGGCGTGCTGGAAAGCAGCGAACCTGCTGCTGCGCCTGCCGCCGTCGCCGCGACGCCGGCAACACCCAGCACTCCGGTCACCGCGCCGGGCTCGATTCAGGGAAGCGTTGCGCCTGCCGCGACCGCAGCAGCAGCCGCGACTGTTGCCGCACCAGCCGCCAGCACCAGCGGCGAGTTCGTCGTGCAGGTGGGCGCCGTTAGCGACCAGGCTCGTGCCCAGCAATATCAGCAGCGCCTGAGCCAGCAGTTCGCCGTTCCCGGACGTGTGATGCAAAACGGCGCCGTATGGCGGATCCAACTGGGGCCATTTGCCAGTAAGTCGCAAGCGTCGACGGTACAACAGCGCCTGCAAAACGAAGCGCAGCTGCAATCATTTATTACTCGCGCCAACTAAACGCAACGCCGCGGCATCCCGTGCTACTGCATATGTAAAAATCATTAACAAAGTCATATGTAATGTCGGGTGCCGCTGCGAAATGCATTTGTTATAGTAAGGCACTTTTTTTAATTTCATCACGGATGCCGTTGTTCTAACCATGAAGACCTCTTTCACCGCTCGTTTACTCGTTACGGCCCTCTCCGTTGCGGCACTGTCTACCGCTGCCCGCGCCGATGACCTGAATATGAAAACCATGATCCCAGGCGCTCCGCAGATCGATGCCGAATCCTGGGTTCTTATCGATTACAACTCAGGTAAAGTACTGGCGGAAAACAACGCCGACGCCCGTCGCGATCCGGCGAGCCTGACCAAAATGATGACCAGCTACGTCATTGGCCAGGCCATGAAGGCGGGGAAATTCAAAGAATCCGATCTGGTCACCGTGGGTAACGACGCGTGGGCAACCGGTAATCCGGTGTTTAAAGGTTCTTCCCTGATGTTCCTGAAACCGGGCATGCAGGTGCCGGTTTCTCAGCTGATCCGCGGCATCAACCTGCAATCCGGTAACGATGCCTGCGTGGCGATGGCCGACTACGTTGCCGGCAGCCAGGACGCATTTGTCAGCCTGATGAACAATTACGTTAACGCGTTGGGCCTGAAAAACACCCATTTCCAGACCGTTCACGGCCTGGATGCCGACGGTCAGTACAGCTCCGCACGTGACATGGCGCTGATCGGCCAGGCGCTGATCCGCGACGTACCGAATGAGTACTCCATCTACCGTGAGAAAGAGTTCACCTTTAACGGTATTCGCCAGCTGAACCGTAACGGCCTGCTGTGGGATAACAGCCTCAACGTCGACGGTATTAAAACTGGCCATACCGATAAAGCAGGTTACAACCTGGTCGCTTCTGCTACCGAAGGCCAGATGCGCCTGATCTCCGCGGTTATGGGTGGACGTACCTATAAGGGTCGTGAATCCGAGAGCAAGAAACTGCTGACCTGGGGCTTCCGCTTCTTCGAAACCGTAAACCCCATTAAAGCAGGTAAAGAGTTCGCCTCTGAACCGGCCTGGTTCGGCGATAGCGATCGCGCCTCTCTGGGCGTAGATAAGGATGTTTATCTGACTATCCCACGCGGGCGCATGAAAGATCTGAAAGCCAGCTATGTGTTGAATAACACCGAGCTGCACGCGCCGCTGCAGAAAAACCAGGTAGTCGGTACCATCAACTTCCAGTTAGATGGCAAAACTATCGATCAGCGTCCGTTAGTGGTGCTGCAGGAAATTCCGGAAGGTAATTTCTTCGGCAAAATCATTGATTACATTAAGTTAATGTTCCATCACTGGTTTGGTTAAAAATTGAACACTTGAAAGTGTGATTTCTATCCCCATATACTATTCATCAAAGAAACCTGATAACTCCCACATCACGTGGGAGTTATTATTTTAGTCGTCACACCGGAGCTGACATGAAAACCAAACTTAACGAACTGCTTGAATTCCCTACTCCATTTACTTACAAAGTAATGGGGCAGGCGTTGCCTGAGCTGGTTGATCAGGTGGTGGAAGTGGTACAGCGCCATGCGCCTGGTGATTACTCTCCGTCAGTAAAACCGAGCAGCAAAGGTAACTACCACTCGGTCTCCATCACCATTAACGCTACCCACATTGAGCAGGTCGAAGCCCTGTACGAAGAGCTGGGCAATATCGAAATCGTGCGGATGGTGCTGTAATCCCTCGCTTACCCGGCCTCAAGCGCCGGGTAATCCTCTTTCTTTCGCTGTGATATACTCTCCCCCACTTAAGTCATCCCTCTCGGCGGAGACGTTGTTTTGCAGCACAATACCATTCTTATTCGACAACTCGGCCTGCAACCTTACGAACCCATCTCGCAGGCAATGCACGAATTTACCGACAGTCGTGACGACACGACGCTGGATGAAATCTGGCTGGTAGAACATCACCCGGTCTTTACTCAGGGTCAGGCCGGTAAAGCCGAACACGTGCTGGTGCCAGGCGATATCCCGGTTATTCAGAGCGATCGCGGCGGTCAGGTGACCTATCACGGGCCAGGCCAACAGGTGATGTATGTATTGCTGAATCTTAAACGGCGTAAACTCGGCGTACGTGAATTAGTGACGCTACTGGAGCAGACCGTGGTCAATACTCTCGCAGAGTATCAGATTGAATCCCACCCACGCGCCGATGCGCCGGGGGTTTACGTTGGTGAACAGAAAATCTGTTCACTGGGGCTGCGTATTCGCAAGGGCTGCTCGTTCCACGGACTGGCGCTGAATGTGGCAATGGATTTGACGCCATTCCTGCGTATTAATCCGTGCGGCTATGCAGGCATGGAGATGACGCAAATGCGCCACTGGCAGCCGCAGGCCACTACGGAAAACGTCGCGCCGCGGCTGGTCGCCAACCTGCTGGCGCTGCTGAATAACCCGCCGCATGAATATGTCGCCGCTTGATGCGCACCGCGCTCTGAACCTTCAGAGCGCAACTCATTATTAATACTTCAAATTTGCAATCAATTGTCACTCTACGCCACATAATCGCCCGCTATAATGAGGCTATGACCCAACGACCGGATCCGCGAGTGGCCGACAATCATCCTCCATTGGAAAGCAACGAACAGCCAGAAGATCGGCAGATCTTTCGTATTCTGCGTAATATCGATCTTAACCTGTTAACTATCTTCGAAGCCGTGTACGTGCACAAAGGCATCGTCAATGCGGCGAAGGTATTAAATATCACGCCTTCGGCGATAAGCCAGTCCATCAATAAACTACGGGCTCTATTCCCCGACCCGCTCTTTATTCGTAAAGGTCAGGGAGTCACGCCCACGGCTTATGCGACCCACCTGCATCAATATATCAGCCAGGGGATGGAAGCCTTTCTCAATGCGTTGGATTTGGGCAGCGGCTCACATCAGCAGCGTGTGCTCACTATTGCCACCGCGCCGACCGTCGGCGCTCTGGTGATACCGAAAATCGCCAATGCGTTGAAATCGCGCTTTCCTCAGGTATTACTGCACAATATGGCGATTACCGATGCCGCCAGTCAGCTTAATCAGCGGCAGGTTGACTTACTGATCGACAGCTATCCCCATAGCGGGCTGGCTATTGCACACCAGGTGCTGTTCTCCGAACCGGTTGTCATCTTTTGCCGCGAAAATCACCCCATTTTGCACCTTCCCCTGACGAAGGAAAATCTGCAGCAGTATGAGTTCGCGCTATTGCTACCGGAAGGGCAGCGCTACCCTACCCTGCATCGCCAGCTAGAAGAGTACGTCGGCGAACGCCGCTGCGGCTTTAGCAGCTATAACCTGTTGACCCAGGCGGCAATGATGAATAATAGCGATTTGCTGGGGCTGACGCCGGAGAGTATGTTCGCGCTGGTGGCGAAAATCTGGCCTTTACAAGCGATTTCGTTTCCACCTCTCCAGGACCAGCGTATTGATATTTCGCTCCATTACAACCGGCAAAGCGCACAGGAGCCGTTACTGAAAGAGATTATCGACACCATTGTGCAAACTTATGCCTGCTAACCGCACGCGAGGGAAAAGGATAAAACAACAACTATTTTACAATTTGCCGGGTAACCAGGCTGCTTTCAACCCCGTATCAATGATATACTGCCTGTCCTTAGTTCAAAAATAGTTGATAAATACAACATTTGATTGAATTAATTCGCTTTCCTTCGTGACTCGCAACTGGAACACGCACGCTATGAGTAAACCCATTGTGATGGAACGCGGTGTTAAGTACCGCGACGCCGATAAAATGGCCCTTATCCCGGTGAAAAACGTGGCAACTGAGCGTGAAGCTCTGCTCAGAAAACCGGAATGGATGAAAATCAAACTTCCGGCTGACTCGTCCCGTATTCAGGGGATCAAGGCAGCGATGCGTAAGAATGGCCTGCACTCCGTGTGCGAAGAAGCCTCTTGCCCGAACCTTGCCGAGTGCTTCAACCACGGTACCGCGACCTTTATGATCCTCGGCGCTATCTGTACTCGCCGTTGTCCGTTCTGCGACGTTGCCCACGGTCGTCCGGTGACGCCTGATGCCAATGAGCCGCAAAAACTGGCGCAAACCATCGCCGATATGGGTCTGCGCTACGTGGTGGTGACTTCCGTTGACCGCGACGATCTTCGTGATGGCGGCGCGCAACACTTCGCTGACTGTATCAGCGCTATCCGCGAGAAGAGCCCGAATATCAAGATTGAAACGCTGGTGCCGGATTTCCGTGGCCGTATGGATCGCGCGCTGGATATCCTGAAAGTGACGCCGCCGGATGTGTTTAACCACAACCTGGAAAACGTACCGCGTCTGTATCGCCAGGTGCGTCCGGGCGCAGATTACAACTGGTCGCTGAAGCTGCTGGAGCGCTTTAAAGAAGCGCATCCGGAAATCCCGACCAAATCGGGTCTGATGGTCGGTCTTGGCGAAACCAATGAAGAGATCATCGAAGTGATGCGCGATCTGCGCCGTCATGGCGTCACCATGCTGACGCTGGGTCAGTATCTGCAGCCAAGCCGTCACCACCTTCCGGTACAGCGTTATGTTAGCCCGGAAGAGTTTGAAGAGATGAAAGCTGAAGCCATGGCGATGGGCTTTACCCATGCTGCCTGCGGCCCGTTCGTCCGCTCTTCCTATCATGCCGATCTGCAGGCAAAAGGTATGGAAGTAAAATAACTCCTGTCTTTCTCTGGCCGTCGTTCGCGGCGGCCTGATTTACCGGCTAATCCCCCTTTCCATTGTCATACCTGGTTGCATCTTTTTTCATATCCAAAACGCTAACCATAAAAAAAGCGACAACGAATACGCTGCCGCCTCTTTGCCGCCTGAGCTTCACACTCGGCCGCGACGCGCCCCCGTTCGTCGGGAGCCCGTGATTAATTACTCTTTATGAGAGAGCTTCTGTGCCGGCGCGTCTTCCTCAGCGCTGGTCTTTTTGGCACTGTCATCGTCATCATTCATGGCTTTCTTGAAGCCTTTGATAGCCGAACCCAGGTCTCCACCCAGCGTGCGTAATTTTTTGGTACCAAACACTAAAATAATCAGCGCTGCGACTACCAGCAGTTTGGTAATACTAATCTCACCCATAGCTAACCTTCTTCTCTATACAAGCTCAAGCTGCGAATACGCCATCATACACATATACGCATACAATTAACGGCTATTTGACGCGCCGACACAATAGCAATCTGTAACAAGGTGAATCAAGCCTTGTTTAAAAAAACGTCACAATAATTGCGGTGGCGCAAATCTGCGATTACGCAGCACCGGCAAACTCTCACGCACCTGACGAATATAATCTGCGGATATCTCAGCAAAAATCAGCTGCGGCTGGGCAGCGGCGCCAGCAATGGTGGTACCGAGCGGATCGATAATCCGGCTCTGACCGATATTACGCGTTCCACATTCGCCTGCCGCAATAATGTAGCAGGTGGTATCCAGCGCTCTTGCCGCCAGCAGCGTTGCCCAGTGATGTTCTTTCAATGGCCCGCGAACCCACGCGGTAGGAAGCACCAACACATCGGCCCCCTTTAACGCTAACGATAGCGCTAATTCGGGAAAGCGTAAATCGTAGCAGGTCATTAAGCCGATTCGCATCCCATTTACATCAATTAACGGCGGAATTTGTTCGCCGGCATCCACCAGTCGCGACTCCTGCATATTAAACGCATCGTACAAATGGAGTTTCTGGTATTGTGCGCTAATCATCCCCTGTCGTATTGCGACCAGGGTATTGCTCGCGCGCCCTTCGCCAGAGGGCACGTGCAGCGTTAATATCGTGGTTAAGTCATTACTCCGGCTTTCGGCCAGCAGTTGCTGCATGAAGCCACCGTCCAGCGCCTGCGCTGATTTTACCGACATATCAGGATCGTTATCGGCCCGCGCCAGCAACGCCTCGGGTAAGACCAGTAACGATACGCCGCATTCTGCCGCCTGACGCATCAGTTCAACGCAGATCTGCGCATTAGTTTGCCACTGCGCCGTGACGGCAAATTGCCCTGCTGCTACCCGCATCTCTTTCTCCCACTTCGAATCCATAGCCAAAAACGCCTTTGGCGCGCTACACTCGGCCTTATACCTAACCAAATAGCAGGAAATGACCGTGTTACAACTCCTTTTAGCCGTTTTTGTTGGCGGCGGAACCGGCAGCGTGTTGCGCTGGTGGCTGGGCATGAAATTTAACCCCATGCATCATGCGATTCCCATTGGCACGCTAATCGCTAACCTGCTGGGCGCATTTATTATCGGCGCCGGGCTGGCGTGGTTCAATCGCCTGACGAATGTCGATCCGATGTGGAAACTGCTTATCACTACCGGTTTCTGCGGCGGCCTGACGACTTTCTCCACCTTTTCAGCAGAAGTGGTCTTCCTGCTCCAGCAGGGGCGTTTCAGTTGGGCACTGTTAAACGTGCTGGTCAATCTACTGGGTTCTTTCGCCATGACCGCGACGGCATTCTGGCTGTTCTCACAGTCAGCCGCCCGCTAAGGACAGGCAAAAAAAAACCCGCTATAAGCGGGTTTTTATATTCTACTGACGCGTTGGTTAGATAGCCATTACGTTTGCAGCAGAAGGGCCTTTGGCACCGTTAGTGATTTCGAACTCTACGCGCTGACCTTCAGCCAGAGTTTTGAAACCGTTGGACTGGATTGCAGAGAAGTGTACGAATACATCTTTGCTGCCATCTTCCGGAGTAATGAAACCGAATCCTTTGGACTCATTAAACCACTTAACGTTACCTTTAATCTTAGA
This sequence comes from Klebsiella sp. CN_Kp104, assembly GCF_040064515.1. Taxonomy (NCBI): domain Bacteria; kingdom Pseudomonadati; phylum Pseudomonadota; class Gammaproteobacteria; order Enterobacterales; family Enterobacteriaceae; genus Klebsiella; species Klebsiella sp. CN_Kp104. The sequence goes on from NZ_JBEAII010000040.1 coordinate 33,100, forward strand.
CATCAAAATTACCTTTAAATTAAAAAACGACACTAATGCTGTGTCGGATACCAGTACATCAATTGTGATGCCTTTTGTCCAGCGTAACTTTCTTAAAAAGTGATAAAAGTCTCTATCTTTATAGCCGACAGTTACGTTAGTCATTGTTTTTCAACAAGACAAAGAACTTATCACTTTTGTCACTACGTTATAACGATTAAAACTGAATGCGTGCCCAGGCAAAATAAACGTTGCCGTTGTTATAAGTGCCGGGGATGTAGGTCATCTGGAACGTCGCCGGGCCGTAGCCAATCGATGCCAGCGGCAGCACCACTGGGATCGGGATATAGTTCCAGTTGTCGCGCGCCGTTACGCCAAGGGTGTAACCAAGGCCAAGATGGAAGTTGTCGTCGGCCAGCGGGCGCCAGGTTTTTTCCCAGCCATAGCCGCCAATCGGCTCCCACTTATTAAAGGAATCTTTAAACGCCATCAGATAAAGGCCGTGCCAGTTACCTTTATCGTCCCAACGCGACATGCCAAATCCCGCGCCCCATGGGCGTTCGTTATACTTATCGGTTTTCTCTTTGTCATAGGCAAAGCGCGCGTGCCAGGTGATCGCCGGGATGTAGAGATCGTAGTGCTCAGGCTCGTTCCAGGTTTGCGCGACATTGTCCGTCAGCGTATTGTAGCCATCGCGGAGCGTTGACGAGAACGAGGCGTTAGCATAGCCGGACGACAGCAGCAGGCCGGACAGCGCAAGCATAAATAATGTAAATTGACGTAGTTTAAACACTTCTCTATTACCGATTGCAATTTTAAAAACGAAGTAAAGTAACAAATGTAATCTTAATAGACTGTTAACGGAATAAGGCAAAATCCTGAATTGCGCCATAGCAAAAAGCTCATGCTGGTAGACAACTTTTGTGATGTTAGCCGTGCCACGGGTTCTGATTAGTCAATTCTCAGTAGTTTATTGATTTGGGTCAGCAAGTTCTGTCCGTTTTTTGGGCACATTCCATCACTTAATTTTTGTAGTGCTTTAGATATCAGCGGATTCTTTGGGTTAATGGTTTAGGGGTAAAGTATGCTTACGCTTGTTGAGATCCTTATCGGGGTCGTGGTTATTGTGGGCGTCGCCCGCTACATTATAAAAGGTTATTCCGCGACAGGAGTGCTGTTTGTCGGCGGTTTAATCTTGCTTATCGCCAGCGCCATTATGGGGCATAAAGTTCTCCCTGCCAGCGCCGCCAGTACGGGTTACACCGCAACCGACATCTTTGAATATATTAAAATACTGCTCATGAGCCGCGGCGGCGACCTCGGCATGATGATTATGATGCTCTGCGGTTTCGCCACCTATATGACCCATATCGGCGCCAACGATATGGTGGTTAAACTGGCCTCTAAGCCGCTGCAATATATTAACTCGCCTTATCTGTTGATGATTGCCGCCTACTTCCTCGCCTGCCTGATGTCGCTGGCGGTCTCCTCGGCAACTGGCCTTGGGGTGCTGCTGATGGCGACCCTGTTTCCGGTAATGGTCAATGTCGGCATCAGCCGCGGCGCCGCGGCGGCGATTTGCGCCTCCCCTGCCGCGTTGATCCTGTCACCAACCTCCGGTGACGTAGTGCTGGCGGCCAAAGCTGCCGAAATGCCGCTGATTGATTTCGCTTTCAAAACCACTTTACCTATCTCGATTGCCGCTATCGTCTGTATGGCCATCGCTCACTTCTTCTGGCAGCGCTACCTCGATAAAAAAGAGAACGCCTCGCACGAGATGCTCGACGTCAATGAGATAACCACCACCGCCCCGGCGCTGTACGCCATTCTGCCTTTCACACCGATTATCGGCGTGCTGATTTTTGACGGCAAATGGGGGCCGGAGTTACACATCATCACGATTCTGGTGATCTGTATGGTGCTGGCTTCAGTACTGGAATTCCTGCGCAGTTTTGACACTAAAAAGGTCTTCACCGGGCTGGAAGCCGCCTATCGCGGCATGGCGGACGCCTTCGCCAGCGTCGTCATGCTGTTGGTCGCGGCGGGCGTATTCGCCCAGGGTCTGAGCACTATCGGTTTTATCGACGGTCTTATCTCTATTGCGACCTCGTTCGGATCCGCCAGCATCATCCTGATGTTGGTATTAGTCGTCCTGACCATGCTGGCGGCGATGACCACCGGTTCCGGCAACGCGCCGTTTTACGCCTTCGTTGAGATGATCCCGAAGCTTGCCCACTCTTCCGGCATCAACCCGGCCTATCTGTCGATCCCTATGTTGCAGGCATCGAATCTGGGACGCACCATTTCACCGGTTTCCGGCGTGGTGGTGGCGGTGGCGGGAATGGCGAAGATTTCTCCGTTCGAAGTTGTTAAACGCACCTCGGTTCCCGTTATCGTCGGCCTGTTAGTGGTGATCATCGCCACCGAGATTCTGGTCCCCGGCGCCGCGATTCAATAAACCACAAACCGCAGTGAAAAGGCGCCAGCAGGCGCCTTTTTTATGCTTTAATAAATCCCAGCAATTAATCATCTACCACTATCAGGAATAAAAATGTTCAGGAAGGATGTCGTCGCCATTGCCCTTTTACTCGGCGCAACACAGGTTGGCGCAGAACCGCTTACCGCGACGAAATACGGTGATTTCGATCGTTACGTGCTGGCATTGTCCTGGCAAACCGGTTTTTGTCAGAGCATGCTGGATAGAAATCGTAATGAACCAGAGGAGTGCCGGCTACAGCAGGAAGAACGCAACAAAGCCGATTTTCTGACGGTACACGGCCTGTGGCCGGGCCTGCCGAAGTCGATCGCCTCGCGCGGCGTCGATGAGCGCCGCTGGATGCGCTACGGCTGCGCGACGCGCCCTATCCCCAATATGCCGGAAGTCAGAGCCGGGCGTAAATGCCAGGCCGCGGAAACCGGGCTATCGCTGGAAATGGCCAATAAGCTGAATAGCGTGATGCCGGGGTCCGGCGGTAACTCCTGCCTGGAACGCTATGAGTATGCCAAACATGGCGTCTGTTTCGGCTTCGATCCGGATAGCTACTTCGGCACGATGGTGCGCCTGAATGGCGAAGTGAAGCAAAGCGCAATCGGCGATTTTCTGGCGAAACATTACGGACAAACCGTTAGCCGTAGCGATTTTGATGCCGCCGTCGCCAAAGCCTATGGCGCGCAAAACGTGAAAGCCTTTAAATTAACCTGTGACGGCAATCCCGCTTATTTAACGGAAATGCAAATCTCCATCAAAGCTAGCGCGATCAATGCTCCGCTGGGCGCAGATTCGTTCCTGCCGCAGCCGCATCCGGGCAACTGCGCTAAGCAGTTTGTGCTGGACAAAGTCGGTTCTTAATAACAGAGCGATGCGCCCATTTCATCTGCTTTTGCTAACGATGCGCTGAATGTGCGCTTAATCACTTCAAACATCAGGCAAGTCTCAGTATGATGAAGGGACATTAACCCTTGCCCCTTTCGGCGAGGGTTTTCTTTTACGGAAAAGGTTCCTGGATAACATGGAGTATGCAATGACCAGACCCGCAATCATTATTAATGAATTCGATGCTGAACGTATCGACAGACTGCTTGAACAGCCGGCGTATGCTAATTCACCGGTCGCCGATGCCCTGAACGACGAACTGGACCGCGCGCAAATGCTGGCGCCGGAAGCAATGCCGCACGACGTCGTCAGCATGAACAGCAAAGTCCGCTTCCGCGACTTAACCAGCGGTGAAGAACGCGTGCGGACTCTGGTTTTCCCGGCGCAGGCGACCGATAGCGCCACTCAGCTTTCGGTTCTGGCGCCGGTTGGCGCAGCGCTGCTCGGGCTGAAAGTCGGGACCTCCATCCATTGGGAGTTACCCGGCGGCGCATCGGCGCATCTGGAAGTGCTGGAACTGCTGTACCAGCCGGAAGCCGCAGGCGAATTCCACCGCTAAGTACCCCGCTGCCTGAGGCGTTTCACGCTTTATTCAGAGGATGCGTCGTCATCCTCTTTCTGTTTCCCCACCCTCTGTGACAAATTTTTACCTCATCCCGTGACGGCGTATACAGTTTTGCGACCTGAATGCCACAATATCCTTGTATAATATGTTGATATAGAAACAGACAAACAAGGAGAAATGCATATGTATAAAACTATCATTATGCCGGTTGATGTCTTTGAAATGGAGCTGAGCGACAAGGCTGTCCGCCATGCAGAGTTTCTCGCCCAACAGGACGGCATTATTCATTTACTTCACGTCTTACCCGGTTCCTCCAGCTTCACCATGAGCCGTTTTACCGCCGATCTGCGCCGCTTTGAAGAGCATTTGCAGCATGAAGCGGAAACCCGCTTGCAGACCATGGTCGGCCACTTCAGCATCGACCCTTCACGCATCAAGAGCCATGTGCGTTTCGGCAACGTCCGCGATATGGTTAATGAACTGGCCAATGAAATCAAAGCTGACGTGGTAGTCATCGGTTCACGTAATCCGTCGATCAGCACCCATTTACTGGGTTCAAACGCCTCAAGCGTGATTCGTCATGCCCATATTCCGGTAATGGTCGTGAGATAACGGAACGGTGCAATAAGCAAAAAAAAGAGGCGACCCCAGGGTCGCCTCTTTGCTGTGTGCAGGTATTGTCTTACGACTTTTTATGCGCTTTTGGTGCGAATCAGATAATCAAATGAGCTCAAAGAAGCCTTCGCACCTTCGCCAGTGGCGATAATAATTTGTTTGTACGGCACGGTAGTGCAGTCGCCGGCGGCAAACACGCCCTTCACGTTGGTTTCACATTTGGCATCAATGATGATTTCACCCATGCGGTTACGCTCAACCGTACCTTCCAGCCAGTTGGTATTCGGCAACAGGCCGATCTGGACAAAAATACCGGCTAAGGCGACATGATGCTCATCGCCGCTGACGCGGTCACGGTACTGCAGGCCAGTCACCTTACTGCCGTCGCCAACCACTTCGGTGGTCTGGGCGTTGAGAATAATATCGACATTTTTCAGGCTGCGTACTTTATCCTGCAGCACCTGGTCGGCTTTCATTTCTGGCGCGAACTCCAGCAACGTCACGTGTTCAACGACGCCCGCCAAATCAATTGCCGCTTCAACGCCAGAGTTACCGCCGCCAATCACCGCCACGCGTTTACCTTTGAACAGCGGGCCGTCGCAGTGCGGGCAGTAGGTTACGCCCTTAGTGCGGTATTGGTCTTCACCAGGTACGTTCATGTTACGCCATTTGGCGCCGGTTGCGATGATCACGCTGCGCGCTTTCAGCACCGCGCCGGAGGCGGTTTCGATCTGATGCAGGCCGCCTTCGACGGCTGCCGGGATCAGTTTTGCCGCGCTTTGTGAATCAATCACATCAACATCATATTCACTGACGTGCGCTTTCAGGGCGCCAGCCAGTTTTTGGCCTTCGGTTTTCGGTACGGAAATATAGTTTTCGATATCTACGGTATCCAGCACCTGGCCGCCGAAACGTTCGCCCATCAGGCCGGTACGAATGCCTTTACGCGCGGAGTATACCGCCGCCGCGGCGCCAGACGGGCCGGAACCGACGATCAGAACATCATAAGCATCGCGTTTGTTCAGCTCTTCCGCCGCGCGTTTTTCCGCGCCGGTATCCACTTTGGCGACGATTTCAGTCAGCGTCATACGACCTTGACCAAACTCCTGACCATTCACAAACACCGCCGGTACGCCCATCACGTTGCGATCGGTGATTTCATTCTGGAAGGTTCCACCATCAATCGCCGTGTGTTTGATGCGCGGGTTCAGCACCGCCATCAGGTTCAGCGCCTGCACCACGTCCGGGCAGTTGTGGCAAGAGAGCGAGTAGTAAGTCTCGAATTCAAAATCACCCTCAAGATTGCGGATCTGCTCCAGCAGCGACTGAGCTTCTTTCGACGGATGACCGCCGGTCCACAACAGCGCCAGTACTAATGAGGTGAACTCATGTCCCAGGGGAGAACCAGCAAAACGCGGCCCCTGGTTAGAACCTGGGTTAGTAATCAGGAACGATGGCTTACGCACCGCCAGCGTGTTGTCTTCTTTAAAGGTAACTTTGTCTGACAGTTCAGCGATTTCAGCCAACAGTTCCTTGATCTCTGCCGATTTAGCGCTGTCATCCAGCGTGGCAATCAGCTCAACAGGTTTGGTCAGCTTCTCAAGATAGGCCTTGAGCTGGGTTTTCATGTTGGTGTCGAGCATTTTTATCTCCTGGGCTTAAAACATCATCATGCAAGCGGCCTTAGTCAGGCAGCCTGAATGCGCTTGCATCATGGTGTTGGAATAAAACGGGCGCTGGTGCGCCCGTTGATTAGCGGGAATAAAACGAATTAGATCTTACCAACCAGATCTAAAGAAGGAGCCAGCGTCGCTTCGCCTTCTTTCCACTTAGCCGGGCACACTTCGCCTGGGTGGGAGGCAACGTACTGAGCAGCTTTGATTTTACGCAGCAGGTCAGACGCATCACGGCCGATACCTTCAGCGGTAACTTCGATTGCCTGGATGATACCCTGCGGGTCAACGACGAAGGTCGCGCGGTCAGCCAGACCTTCATCTTCACGCATATTGTCGAAGTTACGGGTCAGGGCGCCAGTCGGGTCGCCGATCATCGCGTATTTGATTTTAGCGATGGTGTCAGAGCTGCTGTGCCACGCTTTGTGGGTAAAGTGGGTGTCGGTAGAAACAGAGTAAACGTCTACGCCCAGTTTCTGCAGCTCTTCGTAATGGTCAGCCACGTCGCCCAGTTCGGTCGGGCAAACGAAAGTGAAGTCGGCCGGGTAGAAGAAGAAGACGCTCCAGCGGCCTTCAGTGTCTTTTTCGGTAACTTCGATGAATTCACCGTTTTTGAATGCCTGGTTTTTGAAAGGTTTGATTTTGGTATTAATTAAAGACATCGATACTTCCTCCGTGTTTTTGTTGAGGTCTAAGTTAACGAATTTTTCCTGACTCGACCAATGCGTTTGCATTATCAAATCAATAAGCGTTATCTAACAACCGTAACAAGACAACTTTGTGAACCTGCCGTCGCGATCGCGGTTTTTCCGTGTTTCGCCTCATTTCGCTGAAAGTAAAAAGGCCGCCCTCTCAGGCGGCCCCGTTACCTGAAATACCCGCAGGTAGCTTCAGCGCCAGAATGGCTGGCAATATGTTGCGCTCTACACCTTAATGTAACAGCATGAAGGATTACATCATTCGCCGAACTAAAGGGCAACCAAACGCCCGGCAGGTGTTATCTATGGCTGCGATAGGTTTTACCACCACTTCACATTAGCTTCTGATTTAAAAGGAATACTCATGTTAAAACGACTGCTTTTTCTGAGCCTGCTGCCGTTGTGTAGCTATGCCGAAGACCTCCCCGCCCCCGTAAAAGCAATAGAAAAACAGGGTATTACTATCATTAAGCCCTTTGAAGCCCCCGGCGGCGTCAAAGGCTGGCTCGGAAAGTATCAGGATATGGGCGTTGCTATTTATCTCACCCCCGACGGTAAGCACGCCATTTCCGGCTACATGTACGACGAAAAAGGCAACAATCTGAGCGAACAGCTTTTCCAGAAAGAACTCTATACCCCGGCCGGACAGGAGATGTGGAAAAAACTCGAGTCCGCTGACTGGCTACGGGAAGGTAAAAAAGAGGCGCCCATCGTCCTTTATGTGTTTGCCGACCCTTTCTGCCCCTACTGTAAACAGTTCTGGCAGCAGGCGCGGCCGTGGGTTGAATCCGGTAAAGTGCAACTGCGCACACTATTGGTCGGCGTGATTAAACCAGAAAGTCCGGCCACCGCAGCGGCCATACTGGCAAGCAAAGACCCGGCGCAAACCTGGCATGATTACGAACAGTCCAACGGCAAACTGAAGCTGAACGTACCGACAGATATCCCTGCGGCCTTGATGAGGACCCTGAATATCAACCAGCAGCTGATGGATGACCTTGGCGCTAACGCCACGCCGGCTATTTACTATATGAATAAAGACAACATGTTGCAGCAGGTAGTGGGACTACCCGATAAAGAGAAACTGCAGGTGATGATGGGTGAAAAGCAGCAGTAAAAAATAACGCATTTCCGCCAGGTACTTAAGGACAAAAAAGGATCTGGCGGAAAGCGATTGGTTGGTATACATTTAGTAGGGATTAATTGTATATTTAGCTATAATAATGATATTTGATAGCATCGCCACAAATGTATAACGGTAAGAAATAATAATCCGTTCGCCTCGATGCAAAATAAACAGGACGTTAAGCATGGCCAACCTTTATGACTTAAAAAAATTCGATCTAAACCTGTTGGTTATCTTCGAGTGCATTTATCAACATCTTAGTATCAGTAAAGCGGCGGAAACGCTGTTTATTACCCCTTCCGCGGTAAGCCAATCGCTGCAGCGGTTACGTACTCAATTAAACGATCCGCTATTTGTGCGTTCCGGTAAAGGAATTACCCCGACGACCGTGGGCATGAACTTACATCATCACCTGGAAAAAAACCTCAACCAATTAGAAAAAACAATTAATATCGCCAATCATTCTGAATTAAGTAAACGATTTGTAATTTACAGCCCGCAACTTCTTATATCACCAGCAACCATGGATTTAATTAATAAATTGCACATGGACCCGAATCTACAAATCGATCATCGCGATCTGCTGCTATCCCCAGAAAGCGTTGAAGACCTGATGGCTTACCGTAAAGCCGACCTGATTTATAGTATTACGCCTCTTTCTAATCACAGTACTATTTGCCAGCCTTTTCAGGAATTAGAAATTGCGCTGGTTTGTCGCGAAGGCCACCCTCGTGCAGATCATCTTAATTCATTTGAAGAGGTGTCTCGGGAAGGATTTACGCTTTACACCTCATCTGACCCGAATGTAAAGGCCTTTCAACAGCACGGGCGCGATCTCATGCCTGAAAGAAGAATTGCGTTTCGCAGTAATTCGCTGATCGCTATTCTCACGACAATCAATCAAAGCGATCTTATTGGTTTTGTCCCGAAGCACGCATTAAGTTATTTTAGCGCGTCATTTAAATTCCGCGAAATCATTTTGCCTGTCCCTATCCCTCCGGTAACGGCCTATATGATTTATAATCGTTCATCATTAAACAACCCCAAATTTGCCGAATTTATTACGCAAAATACCACAGTCAACTAATTTGCCATTACAAACATATTCACATGGTGAATATGTTTGTGTGAATTACATTGAACCCACTTAAAACATTACCATTTCATATTAACCTTACCATTAATGTGTTCTACACTACCGTGAAAGCGCATCCATCACATTAAAGGATTAATGGTAATGTCTTTGGTAAAAATTCCATTACCCGAGTCCGTTCTTCAGGCTAGCCAGCAGCGGATACAATGGGTATTAGAAAATTTTTCACGCATCTGCATCTCTTTCTCCGGCGGAAAAGACTCCACCACCATGCTGCACCTGGCGGCGCTTTGCGCCCGGCAAATGGGAAAAAAATTCAGCGTGTTGTTTATTGATTGGGAGGCGCAATTTTCCTGCACCATTCAGCATTGCGAAAATATCCGTACGGAATACCAGGATGTTATTGAGAAATTTTATTGGGTCGCCCTACCGCTCACCACGCAAAATTCACTGACTCAGTTTTCGCCGGAGTGGCAATGCTGGGAGCCGGGTGTCAACTGGGTACGCCAGCCGCCCGCTGACGCCATTACCGATCCCGGCTATTTCCCGTTTTATAGCAGCGGAATGAGCTTCGAAGAGTTCGTCCGTGATTTCGCCGACTGGTTTTCACAAAACCGTCCGGCGGCGATGATGGTGGGTATCCGGGCAGATGAATCGCTTAATCGGTTTATGACCATCTCATCTCAGCGCAAACTGCGCTTTGCCGATGATAAGCCATGGACGACATCGGCGCCGGGCGGCCATACCTGGTACATCTACCCGATTTATGACTGGAAAACCGCCGATATCTGGACGTGGTTTAGCAAAAGCGGCCATACCTATAACCCCCTTTACGATCTGATGTATCAGGCCGGGGTGCCGCTGCGCTATATGCGCATCTGCGAACCCTTTGGCCCGGAGCAGCGCCAGGGTCTCTGGCTGTATCACGTGCTGGAGCCAGAACGTTGGGCAGCCATTTGCCAGCGCGTAAACGGCGTGCACAGCGGTGGTATTTACGCAGGATACGACAACAAATTTTATGGCCACCGCAAACTCGATAAACCCGGGCACCACAGCTGGAAGAGTTACGCCCTGTTCCTGCTGGATAGCATGCCGCGGCCAACCGCCGAGCATTATCGTAATAAAATCGCGGTCTATCTGCATTGGTATCAAAAACAGGGAATGGAGGATATCCCCGATAGCCAGGACAGCGACATCGGCACCCGGGATATCCCTTCATGGCGGCGCGTCTGCAAAGTGTTATTAAACAATGATTACTGGTGTCGCCAGCTCTCATTTAGCCCAACTAAAGCCACCCGCTATAAAAGCTACTGCGAGCGCATAAGTAAAAAACGCCAACAATGGGGACTGCTATGCAACAACGACTAATTACCCAAATAGAAGAGTATCTGGCAGCGCTGCCGGAAGAGGAAAAAATCGACGCGCTGAATCACTTTCGCCAGGTTCTGCACCGCCATAGCCCCTTTCACAACCAGCCGGTTGACTGCGTGCTATGGGTTAAAGAGGAAGACGTGGTTCCCAACGATTACAACCCTAATAACCTTGCGCCGCCGGAAAAGCGGCTGTTATTAACTTCGCTGGAGGCCAATGGTTTCACGCAACCGATCGTGGTGCAGAATCAACAGTCAAAACGCTATACCATCGTTGACGGTTTTCACCGCCACGAACTGGCGGGCAGCAAGCTGTCGCTGAAAAAACAGCTCAAGGGATATTTGCCGGTAACCTGTCTGTCGGCGAACAGCCCCCCGCGCGATGCCCTGATGGCCGCGACTATCCGCCACAACCGGGCACGCGGGCGCCATCAGATCCACGCGATGTCGGAAATTGTCCGCGAGCTGGCCAATCTCGGCTGGAGCAATAGCAAAATCAGCAAAGAGCTGGGGATGGATGCCGATGAAGTGCTGCGCCTTAAGCAAATTAACGGCCTGGCCGAGATGTTCGGCGACCGTCAATTTTCCCAGGCCTGGACGGTGAAATAGCTACAGCCGACGCAGCCGCTCTGCTGCCGCCTGCAGGGTCTCCGGCTGCTTGGCGAAGCACAGGCGAATCAGCTTATGCGGGAACGGGTCGGCACAGAATACCGACAGCGGGATCGCCGCCACGCCGACTTCAGTGGTCAGCCAACGACAGAAGCTGACGTCATCAAGGTCAGAGATCGCGCTATAGTCGGCCAGCAAGAAGTAGGTCCCTTCACAAGGCAAAATCTCCAGCCGGCTATCACGCAGCGCATCGATAAACAGATCCCGACGCTGCCGATAAAACGCAGGCAGCTCGCGGTAGTGCTCCGGCTGCGCGCGCAGCATATCCGCCAGCGCCAATTGAGCGGGCGTATTGACGGCAAACGTCAAATACTGGTGCACCTTACGCAGCTCGGCGCTGATGGCGGCAGGCGCCACGCAATAACCCACTTTCCAGCCGGTCATGTGAAAGGTTTTACCGAAAGAAGAGACCGCTACCGCCCGCTCACGCAGCTGCGGATGGGCCAGCACGCTGGTATGGCCCTGCTCTGCAAAACAGATATGTTCATACACTTCGTCGCTGATAACGTAGATTTCCCGTTCAGCGATCGCCTGCCACAGCGCGGCAAAATCTTCCCGCTGCCAGACCGTGGCTGATGGATTATGCGGCGTATTAAGAATGACCAAACGGGTGCGATCGCTTAACGTGGCGGCAAACTGCTGCCAGTCAACGCGGAAATGCGGCGGCTGCAGAGCAATACGTTTCAGCACCCCGCCGGAAAGTTCTACCGCCGGCGCGTAGCTGTCATAGCTCGGGTCAAAGCAGATCACCTCATCGCCGGCTCTGACCAGCGCGGTGATCGCCGCATACAGCGCTTCGGTCGCCCCCGCGGTGACGGTGACATCGCTATTCGCATCCGGGCGATAGCCATACAGCTCAGCGGTTTTATCGGCAATGGCTTCGCGCAGCGCCGGTACGCCGGTCATCGGAGCGTACTGGTTAGCCCCCTGGGCGACGTGCCAGGCCAACCGTTCCTGTAGGTAACGCGGGCCGTCAAAATCCGGGAAACCTTGTGATAGATTGATGGCCTGATGCTGCTGCGCCAGCGCGCTCATCTGGGTAAAAATGGTGGTGCCTAATGCAGGGAGTTTACTCTCAGGAATCAGTGGCTTATTGCTCATTCTCTTTGTTCCGATTGTAATGCTGTTGTTGAAGCCACTATAACACGATGTTAATATTTGGCAATCAAGACGCTTAGACGTCTAAATGCTAAAGTTATTTCGCTTGCCGCAGGCAGGCGGCAAACCGACGCCACCGGCAGCACGGCGCACTATCCACTCTGGAGATACCATGATCCGCGCTATCGTGACCGATATTGAAGGCACCACCAGCGACATTCGCTTCGTCCATAACGTCTTATTCCCCTACGCCCGCGAGCGGCTGGCCGCTTTTGTCAGCGCGCAGCAGTATGTCGAGCCGGTCAGTACCATTCTCGACAATCTGCGTACAGAAATCGCCGCTCCCGAAGCCAGTACCGCAGCGCTTATCGAGACGCTATTCCGCTTCATGGACGAAGATCGTAAATCCACGGCGCTGAAAGCGCTGCAGGGCATTATCTGGCGCGAGGGCTATCTGAACGGCGACTTTACCGGCCATCTTTATCCCGATGTACTCCCGGCGCTGGAGAAGTGGAAGGCGATGGGCATTGATTTATATGTATATTCCTCAGGCTCGGTCGCCGCGCAGAAATTGTTATTTGGCTACAGCGACGAAGGTGATATTACTCATCTCTTCAGCGGCTATTTCGATACCCTGGTCGGCGCCAAACGCGAAGTTCAATCCTATCGCACTATCGCCGAACAACTGGGGCATAGCCCGGCGAGCATTCTGTTCCTCTCTGATATCCATCAGGAACTGGACGCCGCCGAAGCGGCAGGTTTACGCACCCTGCAGCTGGTACGCGGCGATCGCGACCCGGCCAGCCATCATCCACAGGTTCAGCGTTTTGACGACATCGACCCGGAGCAACTTCCCGCATGAGCGAATTAACTATTTTTTCCGTTAACGACGCCAGCCATCCACGCTGGCACAGCAGCAACGCCGATGAGATCCAGCAGCAATTGCGCGCAAAAGGGGTGCGTTTCGAGCGCTGGCAGGCCGACCGCTACCTGGGCCCGGCGCCAACCGCTGAAACCGTTATTGCGGCCTATCAGCACGCGATTGATAAACTGGTGGCTGAAAAGGGCTACCAGAGCTGGGATGTCATTAGCCTACGGTCGGATAATCCGCAGAAAGAGGCGCTGCGGGCTAAATTCCTCAATGAGCATACCCATGGCGAAGATGAAGTGCGCTTCTTTGTCGAAGGCGCCGGGCTGTTTTGCCTGCATATCGGCGATGAAGTCTTTCAGGTGCTGTGCGAAAAGAACGATCTGATCTCCGTCCCGGCGCATACGCCGCACTGGTTCGATATGGGTTCGGAGCCGAATTTCACCGCCATTCGTATTTTTGACAATCCGGAAGGCTGGATAGCGCAGTTCACCGGCGATGCTATCGCCGATGCCTATCCGCGCTTACCCTAACCTTTATGCATAGCGGCGGCGCAGCAGCTCGCATTCGAAGAGAAATTCGAGCCCTTCCAGCTGACGCCGCGCCTCGCTAACATCCCTGCCCCAACAGGTTAAACCGTGGCCGCGGATCAAAAATCCATAACGCAAAGGATGGCTACGGGCATACGCTTCAACCCGCTCCGCCAGCGCCTCGATATCCTGATCGTTATCGAAAATCGCCACCGGTACGCTATCGAGATGGCTATGTTGCCCGCTCAGCGTTTTTTGCATTTCATAGCCCTGCAGCTGCAGGGTATCGCTGGTTTCAAGACGTGAGAGCACCGTAGCGTGCACGGTATGCACGTGCAGCACGACGTTCGCTTCAGGAAACAGACGATAAACCAGCGTATGCAAGCCGGTCTCCGCCGACGGTTTCCGGCCCGACGGCGCGCGATTGCTGGCGATGTCTACCTGTAAAAAATCGTCGCTGGTCAGGCTGCCCTTATCGCGCCCCGATTCGCTCAACCAACACCAGCGCGCATCCTCGCGTACTGACATATTGCCGCCGGTTGCCGGCGCCCACCCTTTTGCGCCAATCCAGTGACAGGTGGTCACCAGTTGTGCGAGTCGCTCTTGCCACATAATCGTTCCTTATCACTGTTAACCGTTACGCCAGCGGCGCAAAAATACCGTCCGCCACCTGCTGTGGCGTGACCACGCCGCTATCCAGCACCCAACCGCTGATTAACGCGGCTGGCGTCACGTCAAAGGCCGGGTTATAAACCGGCGCGTTTTCTGGCGCCCACTGCACGGCACCAAAGCTGCCTTTTACGCCGGTCACCTCTTGCGCCGCACGCTGTTCAATCGGGATCGCCGCGCCGTTCGGGCAGTAGCGATCGAGAGTGGTTTGCGGCGCCGCCACGTAGAAAGGAATACGATGATAGTGAGCCAGCACCGCCAGCGAATAGGTCCCAATTTTATTCGCCACGTCGCCGTTGGCGGCGATACGATCCGCGCCGACCCATACCGCATCAACCTGCCCCTGCGCCATCAGGCTGGCGGCCATTGAGTCGGTAATAAGCTGATACGGCACGCCCAGCTCCCCCAATTCCCAGGCGGTCAGGCGCCCGCCCTGCAGCAGCGGCCGTGTCTCATCGACCCAGACGTTAGCCACCTTGCCCTGTTCATGGGCCAAAGCGATAACCCCCAGCGCGGTGCCAACCCCCGCCGTCGCCAGGCCACCGGTATTACAGTGGGTCAACAAACGGCTACCCGGCGTTACCAGCGCATTGCCAGCTTCGGCAATGCTGGCGCACAGCTGTTTATCTTCCGCAATCAGGCGCAGCGCTTCGCTCTCCAGCGCCTGCGGATAGTCTTCCTGCGCCAGCGCCTGCTTCATACGATCGAGATTATTCATTAAATTGACCGCCGTCGGCCGCGCCGCGCGCAGGGTTTCCAGCGCCTGAGCAAGCTCGTCGCGGGATAAGCCGCGCTGCGCCAACAGCGCCAGCAACAAGCTGGCGGAGAGACCAATCAACGGCGCGCCGCGCACCCGCAGGGCATGAATATGGTCCACCAGCAGCGCAACGTTATCCGCCGCCAGCCAGCGTTTTTCCTGCGGCAATGCCTGTTGATCGAGAATAAAAAGCTGATTTTCGCTTACCCGCAGGCTGGTGGTCTGTAGTGTCTGCATATCGTTAAATCCCTGTTGCGTTGTTGTATCACATTGTGTCAGGATGAAATCCAGATGTATAGACGTCTGAACGGCTTAATTCAGCACTTATGAGGATCGAGGCAATGTCGCAATACCATACCTTCACGGCCAGCGATGCGGTGGCTTACGCACAACAATTTGGCGGGCTCGACGATCCGTCAGAGCTGGTGTCGGCGCAGGAGGTAGGCGACGGCAATCTCAATCTGGTGTTCAAAATTTTCGATGCTCAGGGCGTGAGCCGGATTATTGTTAAGCAGGCGCTGCCCTACGTGCGCTGCGTCGGCGAATCCTGGCCGCTGACCCTCGACCGCGCGCGCCTCGAAGCACAGACCCTGGTCGCCCACTATCAGCACAGCCCGCAGCATACGGTACACATTCTTCATTTCGATCCCGCTCTGGCAGTGATGGTAATGGAGGACCTTTCCGATCACCGTATCTGGCGCGGCGAGCTTATCGGCAACGTCTACTATCCGCAGGCGGCAGGCCAGTTGGGCGAATATCTGGCGCAGACGCTGTTCCACACCAGCGATTTCTATCTCCATCCGCATGAGAAAAAAGCGCAGGTGGCGCAATTTATCAATCCGGAAATGTGCGAGATCACCGAGGATCTGTTTTTTAACGATCCGTATCAGATCCACGAGCGCAATAACTACCCGGCGGAGCTGGAAGAAGAGGTTGCCGCCCTGCGTGAGGACGCTCAGCTTAAACTGGCGGTCGCGGCGCTGAAGCACCGCTTTTTCTCACAGGCCGAAGCCCTGCTGCACGGCGATATTCATAGCGGCTCCATCTTCGTCGCTGAAAATAGCCTTAAAGCCATCGATGCCGAATTTGGCTATTTCGGCCCTATCGGTTTTGACGTCGGCACCGCCATTGGCAATTTGTTGCTTAACTATTGCGGTCTACCTGGCCATCTCGGCATTCGCGATGCCGCCGCCGCGCGCGAACAGCGGCTCAACGATATACAGACCTTGTGGCACACTTTCAGCGAGCGTTTCCAGGCGTTAGCAACGGAGAAAACACGCGATGCGGCGCTGGCCTGCCCCGGTTACGCCTCAGTATTCCTCAAAAAAGTATGGTGCGATGCCATTGGATTCTGCGGAACTGAACTGATACGCCGCAGCGTCGGGCTTTCACACGTCGCCGATATCGATTCGATTCCGGACACGGCCATGCGCCACGAATGCCTGCGCCATGCAATTACGCTCGGCAAAGCGCTGATCGTCATCGCCGAGCGTATCGATAGCGTGGACGAACTTATCGCCCGCGTACGTCAGTACAGCTAACCGCGTGATTATTTATGTTGGGCTTCCAGCGTGGCAAACCACGGGGCAATAAAATCTTCGGTCTGCCCCCAGCCTGGGATGATTTTCCCCAGCGACGCCACGTTGACCGCCCCCGGCTGTGCCGCCAGCAGCGCCTGCGGAATGGCCGCCGCTTTGAAATCGTAGGTAGCCGGGGTGCTTTCCCCGGCAATCTTATTGGCAATCAAGCGTACGTTGGTGGCACCAATGAGTTTCGGGTCGACCGCCACGCTAACCTTCCACGGACTATCGGCCTCCCGCATCAGCTGTAAATCCTGATTGGAAATATCGATGCTGTAGAGTTTGATTTCGCTGCGCCCATTTTCTTTCAGCGCCTTATAGGCTCCCTGGCTAAAGGCATCCCATGTCCCCCAGATGGCGTCAATTTTACCTTTAGGATACTTAGCCAGAATCGCGCCAACTTTGTTGGCCGTGTCGCCCTGCACGTCGGATGATACGGCGCCGATAGACTCCAGCTCTTTAATCCCCGGATTTTGTTTAAGCAGCGTCTGGTAGGCTGCCTGGCGGCGCTCCATTGGCGGGAAGCCTGCCACCCATAGCTTGATAATGTTGGCCTTGCCGTTGAAGTCTTTTACCAGTTGGCCAAAAGAGAGCTCGGTCAACGAGGCGTCATCCTGCTGGCTAACCGTCACGCCGGGGACGGATCCCTGCACCGCGGTATCGAACACCGCCACTTTGATCCCGGCATCGACCGCTTTTTTCACCAGCGCGGTCGAGTAGGGATCGCGCCCCTGGGAAAGAATAATACCGTCATATTTTTGGCTAATGGCCTGATTGACGAAGTCCTGGAATTTGGCGTCATCACCGTTGCTCAGGAAGGCGCTGACTTTAAAACCGAGCTTTTTACCTTCCTGAATCGCCCCGGCGACAAACTGGGTAGTGTTATCGTCAGAACCGAGATTGCGAATCACCGCGATGCGGATCGGGCCGTTATGCTCAGCAATCGCCGCCGGAACCGGCGTCGGGGTCTGCGCCAGTGCTGCCATCGACTGCAGCAGGCCCAGCGCCATAAGAGAAAGTGCTATCTTTTTCATTTTGTTTACCCTGTAAAGTGTTAGGTCCGGCGCTGAAAATAGGTCAGTGCCAGCGCGCCAGCCAGCACCAGCCCTTTAATAATGTCCATCGCGTAATAGGGCACCGACAGCATCACCAGGCCATTGGAAAGCACGCCAAGGATAACCGCTCCCACCAGCGTCCCCAGCGCATTCGGCTTGCCGGAGCCCGCCAGCGAAAAGCCGATCCACGCCGCCGCGACCGCATCCATCAGGTAACCGCCCCCGGCGTTCACCTGGGAAGAACCAATCCTTGATGCCAGCAGAATGCCGCCCAGCCCGGCCAGCAGCGAGGCAATCACGTAGGCCGCTACTTTATAGCGCGTGATCCGCAGGCCGGAGAGCCTCGCCGCCTCCGGATTACCGCCGATGGCGTACATCCGCCGCCCGTGGGTGGTGAACGACAGCGCCAGCTGTGCGATCAGCGTTACCACCAGCATGATAATGACGATGGTCGGTACCTGCCCCAGCGCGCCAAACGCCGCCGGAATCGTGCCTTCAGCCATATCGCCGCTCGGCAACACCATATTTTCGGTGATCGAGCCGCCGTAGCTGTAGGTCATCGCCACCCCCTGAATCACAAACAGGCTGGCAAGCGTGGCGAGCATGTCAGGAATGCGTAGCACCACGATCAGAAACGCGTTGAATAACCCCACTAGCGTACAGAGCGCGAGGGTAATCAGAATGGCTTCAGTGGTGTTCAGGCCGTGCCAGACAAACAACGAAATCACTAACGCATTCGCCAGCGACGCCGTCGACCCCACCGACAGATCGAAACCGCCAATAGTGAGCGAAATCGACACCCCAATGGCAATCACCGTCACGATAGCGATGGAGCGCAGAATGTTGATGATGTTAAAGGGATCAAGAAAGTTATCTGAGGCTAAACCAAAGACGCCAACCAGCAGCACCACGGTCAGCAACATGCCCCATTTATAGAGAAAATCGAAAAACCGCTGACGGCCCGATACCGTCGCGTTGACTGCCAGGGCCTTACTCACGCTGCCGCTCCTCCGGTGGAGTAATAAAGAATCGTCTCTTCCCCCGCCTCGGCGCCGGGAATTTCCGCCACAATGCGCCCATCCCACAACACGCAGATGCGATCGCACAGGCCCACCAGCTCGGAAAATTCGCCGGAGGCGTAAATCACGCCCCGGCCCTCCCGCGCCAGGCCATCAATCAACTGAAACAGATCGGTTTTCGCTTTCACGTCCACCCCTTTCGTCGGCTCGTCGAAAATCAGCACGTTTGCGCTGCCGCGCAGCCATTTGCCGATGGCCACTTTTTGCTGATTACCGCCGGAAAGCCGACGTAGCGTCTGCCCCGGCCCGGTGGCGCGCACGCCGATACGGGCAATAACCTCCTGCGCCCACCGCCACGCCTGCCGATGGCCGAACAGGCTCCAGCGCGAAAAGCTGTTATCGGCGCTGACCGCCAGATTCATGGCGATCGCCTCATCAATGAATATCCCCTCTTTGCGCCGCTCTTCCGGCACCAGCGCCAGCCCCTGGAGGACGGAATCGGCCGGATCGCGCGGCCGCCACGGCTGGCCGTTAAGTTCGCCGTAGCGCAGTCGGCTTTTGCTGGCGCCGAATAAGGCTTTGCAGAGTTCAGTTTTCCCCGCGCCCGCCAAGCCGGCGATGCCGAGAATTTCCCCCTTATGCAGGCGTAGCGAGATATCCTGCAACAGCGCCTCGTCATGCAAACCGTCAACCTGCAACAGCACCTCTTCGCCATGCGGCGGACGCGCAGGCGGGAAAATATCGCTCAGCTCGTGACCGAGCATTTTTTCGACGATCTGCTCACCGCTGAGCTCGGCCATCGGCCCGCTTTCGATTAAACGGCCATCGCGCAGCACCGTCAGGGTGTCGCAAATCGCTTTCAGTTCATGAATACGATGCGAAATAAAGACCACGCCGATCCCCTGCTGCTGCAGACGACGAACCACCGCAAATAAGCGTTCGCTTTCGTGCTGATCCAACGGCGCGGTGGGTTCATCAAGAATCAAAAAACGGCAGTGGTGCGACAGTGCGCGAGCCAGCAGAATTTGCTGCTTTTCGGCAAGGGTACAGCTATCGATTGAACGTCGAACGTCCAGAGCAATATCAAGCTGCGCCAGCGCTTCGCGCGCCTGCTGACGCACCCGCGACCAGCGAAAAACCGCACCCGGTTCAGCCAGCCTGTCCAGCATGATGTTTTCCGCAATGCTCAGCCCCGGAACCAGCGCAACATCCACCTCCTGCTGTACCAGATGGATCCCCAGTTGCTTTGCATCGCGCGGCGAACGAATGCTAACCGGCTGGTTATTGATCGCGACTTCACCTTCGTAATCGGCATGCGTCCCGCATAACACCGCCATCAGCGTCGATTTGCCTGCGCCGTTGGCGCCGGTCAACGCATGCACCGTTCCGCCCTTAAGGGTAAAATTCACCTTGCTCAGCGCCTGAAAGCCGGAAAAGGCCAGGCTAATGTTATGCATCTCAAGGCGATTCACGCTCATCACCCTCCCCAGGCAATTAATATTCTGATTTAACGAATTTTTCACAGCCGCCGATGCCTGACAACTGCGTAAAAAGCATAAGATAAAACCAAATAATATTAGCCATCTGGATGTCCAGACATAACATCAGGTTAGCCCAACACTCATAAGGACCGCTTCCCGCCCTGGCAGCGCTT
This sequence comes from Klebsiella sp. CN_Kp104, assembly GCF_040064515.1. NCBI lineage: Bacteria > Pseudomonadati > Pseudomonadota > Gammaproteobacteria > Enterobacterales > Enterobacteriaceae > Klebsiella > Klebsiella sp. CN_Kp104. The sequence goes on from NZ_JBEAII010000040.1 coordinate 53,491, forward strand.
TAGCCTGCCGGCGACGTTAACCCCTGACGCTTTGCGCGCGACGTTTGAGAAGGTGGAATACGTCAGCCGTTAATCACCCAGACCATCTATACCTAATGATGATTCTCACCACTCTCGTAACGAGGTCATCATGCAGATCGATTTAACAGGTAAGAAGGCGCTGGTTACCGGCGCCAGCCGTGGGTTGGGTCGCGCTATTGCGCTGTCGCTGGCGCGCGCCGGCGCCGATGTGGTTATTACGTATGAAAAATCGGCCGATAAAGCCCAGGCAGTCGCTGATGAAATTAAGGCGCTGGGTCGGTACAGCGAAGCGGTGCAGGCCGACAGCGCCAGCGCGCAGGCCATTCAGGATGCCGTCACCCATGCTGCCCGGGCCCTCGGCGGGCTGGACATTCTGGTCAACAACGCTGGCATCGCCCGCGGCGGTCCACTGGAATCCATGACGCTGGCGGATATTGACGACCTTATCAACGTCAATATTCGTGGGGTGGTCATCGCTATCCAGGAAGCGCTGGTGCATATGTCCGATGGCGGACGGATCATCAACATCGGCAGCTGTCTGGCCAACCGCGTAGCCATGCCGGGCATCGCGGTTTACGCCATGACCAAGTCCGCCCTCAACTCCCTGACCCGTGGCCTGGCGCGTGATTTAGGCCCTCGCGGGATCACCGTTAACCTTGTCCATCCAGGGCCGACCAACAGCGATATGAACCCGGAGGATGGGGAACAGGCGGAAGCCCAGCGCCAGATGATTGCGGTCGGTCACTACGGCCAGCCGCAAGACATCGCCGCGGCGGTCACCTTCCTGGCCAGCCCGGCCGCCGGGCAGATCTCCGGTACGGGGCTCGACGTGGATGGCGGCCTGAACGCCTGATCGCATATTTTCTGCAAGCCTCTGTCGCCCGGCAGAGGCCTTCCCGCGCCGCCTCGACGGGTTACGCTTTGCCTCTTACCTGCGTTTTTTCTCCGCTCTACTGTACTCCATAAGAAATTCGGAATTATCTAATAGTCTTATTATTTCCTTATCTTTTGTGTGGGCGTACAGTGGAGGTACGGATGAAGATTGTCTGGTCAAAAACGGCAAATAAGCAATTTTCTAAAATCGATAATCGGTATAAGAACCGCATTAAATCCAGGCTGGAGAAGATGAATGATAAAGCTTCACCTATCTCGGATATCAAAAAATTGTCCTTTCCCGAAAACCACTACAGGCTGCGATTAGGTGATTACAGAGTCATCTACACCTTTGGGGATCCGCCGGACGATACCTGCTACGTAGTGGCGGTTAAACGCCGAACCACCACCACCTACATTCATGAGGAACATACCGAATATGACTATTCAGTACATCAAGGATGAAGAAGGAAAAGACCAGTATGTCGTCATTCCTTACAGCGATTACTTTCGTATGCGCCTGGCTCTGCTGGAGTACGACGACGAGGATGAAAACAATTGGGAAGATATTTCTTATGAATCAGATATCTATGATAACGTAATGCTGCCAGGGGATGTCTGCGACGTGATGCATAAAGAAAACGTCAGCCTGCAGGCCGCGTGGCGTATCCTGCGCGGACTCTCACAGCGGGAGGTCGCGGCTAAACTCGGCATCAGCCAGTCCGCGGTGTCACAACTGGAAGCGCTGGACTCCCGTCCGCAGAAGCGGACCCGCGAAAAACTGGCGGCGATTTACGGCTGTACCCAGGAGCAAATCAGCCTCTACTTACCGAAAGAAGGCTAGCAGCACTTCGCCCCGCCCTTACCGCCATAGCGCGCGTCCTGGCGTTCGCGAAAGAACTCTTCATAGGTCATCGGCGTCTGATCCGGGTGGGTTATTCGCATATGCTCGACGTAGTTATCGTAATCCGGCACGCCGATCATCATCTTCGCCGCCTGGCCTAAATATTTTCCTGCTTTTGAAAGGGTGTCGAACATAATGAGTTTCTCGCTTATTTCCCTCACCCCAGCCCTCTCCCACAGGGAGAGGGAGGAGAAGAAAGGTAGGCCAAACAGGTTAATGCGCGCGTTTTGCCTGCGCCGTTAAGCCCTGCGCATCCGCGGGCATCGCTTCATACGGCGTCTCTTTCGCCGTCGGTTTATCCTCTTTCAGCGCCGCCAGCGCGGTTTTAATCGAGAACAGCGCCAGAACCACCACCACAATCATAAAGAAGATAGTCAGCCCGGCATCAAGACGGTTATTAAACACCAGTTGCGCCAACTGCGATTCCGTATACTGCGGCGGAATGGCGCCGCTGTCGATCATCGCCTGGAATTTATTGGCGATGGCCAGGAAACCGACTTTGGTATCCGGGCTAAACGACTTCTGCCAGCCGGCGGTCAACGTACAAATCAGCAGCCAGCTTGTCGGCAGCAGCGCCACCCATGCATAGCGCTGGCGTTTCATCTTGAACAGTACCACCGCGCACAGCATCAGCGCCATCCCTGCCAGCATCTGGTTGGCAATACCGAACAGCGGCCACAGGGTATTTATACCGCCCAGCGGATCGACCACCCCCTGATGCAGGAAGTAGCCCCACGCCAGGACGCACAGCGCGGTCGCCAGCAGGTTAGCCGGCAGCGAGCTGGTTTTTTTTAACCCCGGACTCACCACGCCCAGCAGATCCTGCAGCATGAATCGCGCCGCGCGGGTGCCGGCATCAACCGCCGTCAGGATAAACAGCGCCTCAAACAGAATGGCGAAGTGGTACCAGAAAGAGACATCCATCAGCCCGCCCAGCGAGCCGTGCAGAATGTAAGCCATCCCCACCGCCAGCGTCGGCGCGCCGCCGGCGCGTGAAATAATCGACTGTTCGCCGACCTCGCTGGCAATCTGGCGCAGCGTATCCGGGGTTATGCTAAAGCCCCAGCCGCTCACCACCTGCGCCGCCGAGGCCACGACATCGGTGGTTCCTGCCGGCGCCAGCACCGCCATCGGGCTGTTCATCGCGAAGTAGACGCCCGGATCGATAATACAGGCCGCCACCAGCGCCATAATGGCGACGAAGGATTCCATCAACATGCCGCCGTAACCGATAAAGCAGGCTTGCCCTTCGTTGGCCAACATTTTCGGCGTGGTGCCGGAGGAGATCAGCGCATGGAAGCCGGAAACCGCGCCGCAGGCGATGGTGATAAACAGGAAGGGGAACAGGTTGCCGGTCCATACCGGGCCGGTGCCGTCAACGAACTTCGTCAGCGCCGGCATGGTCAGCGTCGGGCGCATAATCAGGATGCCAATCGCCAGCCCAACGATGGTGCCGATTTTCAGGAACGTGGAGAGATAGTCGCGCGGCGCCAGCAGCAGCCAGACCGGCAGTACCGCAGCCACAAAGCCGTAACCCACCAGAATCCACGTCAGCTGTACGCCGGTGTAATCAAACCACGGCGCCCAGGTCGGGCTTTCCGCCACCCAGCCGCCGGAAATGATCGCGAACACCAGCATCACCAGGCCTATCACCGACACCTCGCCGATGCGCCCCGGGCGCAGATAGCGAATATAGATGCCCATAAAAATCGCCAGCGGGATGGTAAAGGCGACGGTGTATGTCCCCCACGGACTGTGGGTCAATGCTTTCACCACGATCATCGCCAGTACCGCGAGGATGATCACCATGATCATAAAACAGGCCACCAGCGCCAGTACGCCAGCGGTTGGCCCCATCTCCTCTTTAACCAGTTCGCCAAGCGAACGGCCATCGCGACGGGTCGAAACAAACAGCACCATAAAGTCCTGCACGGCGCCGGCCAGCACCACGCCGGCGAGGATCCAGATCATCCCCGGCAGGTAGCCCATCTGCGCGGCAAGCACCGGGCCAACCAGCGGCCCTGCGCCAGCAATCGCCGCAAAATGGTGACCGAACAGCACTTTTTTGTCAGTCGGAACATAATCGAGGCCGTCGTTATGTCGTACCGCCGGCGTCATCCGCGTTGGGTCAACGCCGAGGACGGTTTTGGCGATATACAGGCCGTAGAAACGATACGCGATCAGATAAACGCAGACCGCCGCGACAACAATCCACAGCGCATTTATCTGCTCACCCCGGTTTAAGGCGATATAGCCGAGGGCAAAGGCTCCGATCACGGAGAGCAGTGTCCAGATAAGGTATTTCCCTGAATTATTCATTGTTGTGGTCCACCGGTAGGGTAATCAGGATGTTACAGTTTGTTTCTAGAACACAACGCAGAGTTTAACAACTTCGAAACAGCGCAGATGCCATGCCGCGGCGGAGATTTGTCTCACATTGCTAGCGAGATCACTTAAGACAGGAAAATAAATGAAAGGATTACCGTGAACGGTGCCGTTTTTTTGTCGGGTGGCGGCTAACGCCTTACCCGACCTACAGATCCGTAGCCCGGCTTAGCGCAGCGCAAGCCGGGGAAATAGCAGCGTCTTAGCCAAGCACCGCGGTTCCCAGACGACAGGTGCAGCAGCGCCGCCCTTTTTCGTCATACACCACAATTTCCCAGCTCTGACTCTGGCGGCCAAGATGCAGCGGTCGGCATTCGCCGCGCACTTTACCGCTGGAGACCGGACGATGGTGGGTAGCGTTAAGCTCGGTACCCACCACACATTGCCCTTCTTCGGTCATCAGCCAACCGGCCATCGAGCCCAGCGTCTCCGCCAGCGCCGCGGAAGCGCCGCCGTGCAGCAGACCAAACGGCTGATGCGTGCGCGCATCCACCGGCATCTCCGCCTCCAGCAGCGCCTCCTCCAGCCGGGTGTAGACAATACCCAGATGCGCCACCATGGTGTTTTCGCTACTGGCGTTCAGCGCCGCAAGCGTGAGCTCTCGTTTCCAGGCCATCTACGCCCCCAGCGTCGAGCCGCCATCGACCACAATATCCTGCAGCGTAATATGGCTGGCGTGAGAAGAGGCGAGGAACAAAATAGTATTGGCGATCTCCTGCGGGCGGGCGATTTTGCCCAGCGGGATGCCAAGCTTAAACTGCTCGCCAAATCCGCGGATCCGCTGCTGTTCAGCATCGTCATTGACCCACAGGGTACGTTGCATATCGGTGTCGGTGGAGCCCGGCGATACCAGGTTGCAGCGCACGCCGCTGCCTGCCAGCTCAAGCCCGACGGTCAACGCCAGGCTTTTCAGCGCCGCTTTCGAGGCGCCATAGGCGCTCATGCCGATACGCGGCGTATGCGCGGCATCGGAGGCGACGGTGACGATCGCCCCGCCCCGCTGACGGCGGAACTGCGCCATCGTCTGCTGAAACAGATTAAACGCGCCGCCGACGTTCACAGCGAAAGTCTGCTGCCAGTCCTCCGCGCTCAATTGATCGGTCGCCCCCATGCGCAGGATCCCGGCGGCATTCACCAGCACGTCCAGTCGTTCGATATCGTTGAGCAGACGCGCGCAAACGTCGCGTACCTGGTCGGCATCGGCGACGTCGAGCATTTCGGTGGCAAACGGATAACCTTCGCCGTCAAAGGCAAGGTCGAAACCGGTGACGTTGGCCCCGGCCTCGACGAAAGCCAACGCGGTGGCATAGCCAATGCCTTTACCTGCGCCAGTCACCCACACGGTCTGGCCGTGAAAATCCAGCGCCGCCATTATTTCACCTCGCGGGAGAGCAGCGCCCACCAGGCGTCGATGGTCGGGTTTTTCGCCAGCATCACGAAGTCGATATCGCCGTGTACTTTGCGCCAGCGGGCGGCCAGCGCCATCATACGCACCGAATCCAGACCGTAGTCGATCAGGTTTTCATCATCCAGCGGTTCGTCGGATTCGTCGAGCAGCGGCAGAATTAGTGCGCGCAGCGCCGCTTTGGAGGCCGGCAGCGGCAACAATTCTTCGGTCATCACCACGCGTCCAGAACGGCCGGCGACGTATTTCAGCGCCATCAAATGCTCTTCGCGGCTGAAATCTGCCAGCGCGTCGGCGACAAAGAACGGTTTGATATCGCGCATAAAAGCGTCGGTGGCGGTGGTCATGCAGCCGATATGGGCGTAAACACCGGTGATGATCAGCTGATCGCGGCCGGTCTCTTTCAGCATCTCTTCAAGCGGTGAGCGATGAAACGCGCTGTAGCGCCATTTCACCAGCACCGTATCCTGTTCATCCGGCGCCAGCGCGGCAATCACCTGCTGCTGTTCCGGCGAGCGGGTCAACCCCGGCCCCCACATATCATTCAACAGGGCGCGGTCTTCATCGCTCTGCTCTTTCGGCTGGGCGGTGTAGTACACCGGAATGCCGTTTTGTTTGCAGAAGTCGCGCAGGGCGGCGATATTAGCCACCACTTTCTCCATCATCGCGCTGTTTTCGCCCCAGAAGTTGAGGAAATACTCCTGCATATCGTGGATCAGCAGCGCGGCGCGCGACGGCTCAAAGGCCCAGTTAACTTTGTTGGCCGGAATATCGCTGGCTTCCGGCAGCGCGTAAGCCTGTAATTTAGGGATTGCCATTTTCTGTTCTCCTTCAGCCCAGCTTGCCTTCGGCCAGCCACTGACGTAATTGTTTTTTATCGACTTTGCCCACCGGCGTCAGCGGCAGCGCGGCAACGCACTCCACGCGATCCGGCAATTTAAATTCCGCCACGCCCTGCTCGCGCAGGAAACGGCGCACCGCGACGGCGCGCAGCGGCGATGTCACCACCAGATAAGCGCAGCTCTTCTCGCCCAGCAGATTGTCTTCAATGCTAACCAGCGCGGCGTGGATCACCGCCTCATGGCGCAGCAGCAGGTTTTCAATCTCCTCAGCGGCGATCTTCTCGCCGCCGCGGTTGATCTGATCTTTTTCCCGCCCCTGGACGGTGATATAGCCATCTTCATCGATCGAAATCAGATCGCCGGAGCAGTAAAATCCATCGGCATCAAAGGCTTCAGCGTTATGTTGCGGACTGTTGTAATAGCCGCGGAAGGTATAAGGGCCGCGGGTCATCAGACGGCCCACTTCGCCGCGCGGTAGCGGGTTACCGTCGGCATCCGCCACCCACACTTCGTCGTCAGGACACATCGGGCAACCCTGGGTGTTGATAATTCGCTGCGGGCTATCGTTGAGGCGGGTGTAGTTAACCAGCCCTTCCGCCATGCCGAACACCTGCTGCAGCTGGCAGCCGATTTCCGCCGGGATACGCGCGGCGAGCGTCGCGGACAGGCGCGCTCCGCCAACCTGCAGCAGCTGCAGCGATTGCAGTTGCGCGTTGCTGCCCCATTCATGAATAGCCTGCAGCCACAGGCTGACCGCCGGCGGCACCAGTGACGCGACGTTAATCTGATGTTTTTCGATCAGCGGGAAACACAACGTGGCGCTCGGGTCGGCGGCCAAGATCACCCGGCCGCCGGCGAGGAAGACGCCCAGCGATCCCGGCGAGCTCATCGCATAGTTGTGCGCCGCCGGCAGCGCGTTGAGATAGCGCGTGTCGGCGTTAATACCGCAGATCTCGTTGCTGCGGCGGATACTGTAGTCGTAATCGTTATGGGTTCGCGGAATAAGCTTCGGCGTCCCGGTGCTGCCGCCGGAGAGCTGGAAAAAAGCCACTTCGTCAGCCGGCGTCGGATTGGCGACAAAGTTATCCGCCGTGCGGTTAATTTCCGTTGCCAGGTCGCGCTCGCCGCCATCGTTACGCAGCAGCGCGACACGCAGCGAAGGATGCTCAGCGATAAAACCATTAAGGAAACTATCGTCAGCAAACAGCGCGTGCTCGCGATCGGCAATCAGCAGCACCGGTTTAATCTGCGCGGCATAGGCGTTAAGTTCGCTGCGCTGATGGCTAAACAAAGCGTTAACCGGTGCGACGCCGATGCGCAGCAGCGCAAAGAAAGTAATGTAGAACTCGGCGACGTTGCCAAGCTGCACCAGCGCGGTTTCTCCGCGCTTGAGTCCCTGATGCTGCAGGGAGGACGCGAGGTTATCCACCAGTTGGTTAAACTGGTGGTAGCTAATCTGCCGCTCGCCGTCGATAATCGCCACGGCGTCATTGTCCGCATGACGAGTAATCAGATTGGTTAACGGCAGATCCTGCCAGTAGCCTTTTTGACGATAGCGGGCCGCAAACTCTTCCGGCCAACGGGTAAATGCAATCATCCTTGCCTCTTAATTCAAGCCAAATACGTTGAGCATGGTGGTGAGTTTGACGCCGGTTTCACGCCATTCGCCCAGCGGCGAAGAGGCCGGGACGATACCCGCGCCGGCAAACAAGCGCAGCGAGCGTTGATGTAAGCGCGCGCAGCGGATGGTCACTACCCATTCGCCGTTGCCTTCGTCATCGCACCAGCCGACAATGCCGCCAAACAGCTGGCGATCGAAGGGTTCGAGCTCGGCAATCAGCCGCTTCGCCACCTGGTGCGGGAAGCCGCTCAGCGCCGGGGTCGGGTGCAGCAGGCAGGCCAGCGACATGGCGTTTTCTTCCGTCAGCGCCGTACCTTCGATCGGCGTCGCCAGATGCCAGAGCGTCGGGGTGGTAATCAGCTGCGGCGATTCCGGTAGCGACAATTGGCTACTGCGCGGGCCCAGCACGCTCTTCATCGCCTGCGTCACCAGCTCGTGCTCATGGCGATCTTTGCCTGACGCCAGTAGCTTGTTACCCGCTTCCCGGTCCAGCACATCGTCAGGCTGGCGGCGGGCGGAGCCGGCCAGCGGCAGCGAACTGAAGTGCAGTCCTTCTTTACGCAGTAGCAGTTCCGGGCTGGCGCCCAACAATACCCCGCCATCAGATAGCGGGACATGGAAATTAAAGCTCGCCGGGTTCTGGGCGATCAGCCGTTCCAGCAGCGCGCCGCTATCAACCCGGTCGCGGGTCGTAATATCAATCAGCCTTGATAGCACCACTTTGTCGACTTCCGGAGTCGCCGTTAGCGCGGCGGCGCGTTCCACCATCGCCAAAAACTCGTCCTGTTCCGGGATCTCCTGACGATCGACAACATCCATCGCCTTGAGCGGCGCCGCATAACGCGCGGACTGCTGTTTGTCGGTACGGGAGAAGGTTTCCCAGCGTTCGGGAATATAGAGCTCGGAAGGCTGATTGGTGTCGAACGGGATCGCCCCGACCATGACCGGCTTGCGGATCCCCGCCGCGCGGGCCTCGGCAAAAGCGGCCGCCATTTTCTGCTGGAACTCGCCGTTCAGCGAATCACCGCCGACGGCAGGTTGGGAAAAACGGCTAAAACAGCCGGTGGTGCTGAAGCTGCGGTACGGCGACATAAAGAAGAAGCTTTGCGGCGACAGGGTCTGCGTTTTTTCCTGTACATCCTCAGCCAGTGACGTTTCCATATCATCCTCCAAAAACGATAAAGATATTAAGAATAATTATCATTTATATTTTTGTTGGCTAACCTAAAAGGTATTGCTCTCCTTGTCAACCGCACAAACAGCAGGTTATGCGACTTACACTTGCATCCGGACAATACAATGTTGAAAATGAGACGTATTTACTACAACTTACTCAGGATGCGAATTCGTGAATTTTGCCACTTTTTGTCGTCGTACTTTACTCGCCAGCGGGCTGTGCCTTTTAGGAATTACCTCAGCGCTGGCGGCAGACTGGCCGCGTCAGATCGTCGATAGCCGCGGCACTCATACGCTGGAAAGCCAACCGCAGCGCATCGTCTCGACCAGCGTCACCCTCACCGGCTCGCTGCTGGCTATTGATGCGCCGGTGGTCGCCAGCGGCGCGACCACGCCGAATAACCGCGTGGCAGATGCGCAGGGCTTTCTGCGCCAGTGGGGCGATGTCGCTAAAAAGCGCAACCTGACGCGACTCTATATTGGCGAACCCAGCGCCGAAGCGGTGGCGGCGCAGATGCCGGATCTGATTCTGATAAGCGCCACCGGGGGAGATTCCGCGCTGGCCCTGTACGACCAGCTGTCGACTATCGCGCCGACGCTTATCATCAACTACGACGATAAAAGCTGGCAGACGCTTCTTACCCAATTAGGGCATATTACCGGTCACGAAAAGCAGGCGGACGCGCGCATTGCCGAATTCAATAAACAGCTCGTTTCGTTAAAAGAGAAACTAAAGTTGCCGCCGCAGCCGGTCACCGCGCTGGTTTATACCGCCGCGGCGCACAGCGCCAATATCTGGACGCCGGAATCAGCGCAGGGTCAGATGCTGGAACAGTTAGGCTTTAAGCTGGCGACGCTGCCGGGTAACCTGCACGCCAGCCAGAGCCAGGGTAAGCGTCACGACATCGTGCAGTTGGGCGGCGAGAATCTGGCGGCGGGTATCAACGGCGAAAGCCTGTTCCTGTTCGCCGGCGACCAGAAAGACGCCGAGGCCATTTACGCCAACCCGCTGCTGGCGCACCTGCCGTCGGTTGCCGCTAAGCGCGTTTATCCGCTGGGGACCGAAACCTTCCGTCTGGACTACTACAGCGCCATGCTGGTGCTGCAGCGTTTATCGGCGCTCTTTGCCTGATTCTCTCCCCGGCGCCCTGCGCCGGGATCTCATTTCACATCATCAACAACATCATCCTTTTGTTATAAAAGTATTTTTTATTTCTTTCCCCTCTTGATACCTCATCGGCGCCTCACGCGAATCATCATCGTTTCAAATGTTGTTTTGTGATTAGCCATCGTCGCCGCCTTCCCCGAGTATCTGCCCCACACCACTTGAGGTGGACATTCAACTCAGAAGGAACTTACCGTGACCACTAGCAAATTGATCAAGGGCGATACCCTGACCGAAACCAGCAACGCCGCAGATGGTTTTAACCCGGCAACTGAAGTCAGCAACTACAGCTATACGTCAGACCGCGTCGCTAAACCGGTCTATAACAAATACAAAAGTGCGACCACCAAACCAAAGGTCTTTGGTTACTACACCGACTGGTCTCAGTACGATGGCCGTCTGCAGGGCAGCGATGCGAAAGATAACCGCGGACGCGGCTACGACCTGACCAACGTCTCCCCTACCGCTTACGATAAAATTATCTTCGGTTTCGTCGGCGTGACCGGCTTCCATAAAGTGGATGGCCTGTGGCGTGATGTGGTGGCCGAAGGGGCTGAGCAGTGCGGCAAAGTCAAATATGAACCGACTTTCCTCGACCCGTGGGGCGACTTCCAGTCTTACGTTAACGTTGGCCACAGCGTCAGCGGCTGGGATGTCGATCCGAAAACCGTAACCCAGACAAACACCAAAGGCCTGCTCGGCGGTCTGCGCGACCTGCAAGCGAAAGCCAAACAGCAGGGCCACAACCTGGTGCTGTCCATGAGCATCGGCGGCTGGAGCATGAGCAACGGTTTTCATGAAACCGCGGCATCTGATTCCTCGCGTAAAATCTTCGCTAAAGGCGTGGTGAAGCTGTTCAAACAGTTCCCGATGTTCAGCGAAGTGGATATCGATTGGGAATACCCGAATGCCGAAGGCGCCGGCAACCCCTACGGCCCGGAAGATGGTGAAAACTATGCGTTACTTATTGCCGAACTGCGTAAGCAGCTGGATTCTGCCGGCCTGAGCGATGTCAAAATCTCTATCGCCAGCTCCGCCGTGGTGAAGACCTTTGATTATTCCAACGTCAAAGCGCTGATGAATGCCGGTCTGTACGGCATCAACGTCATGACCTATGACTTCTTCGGCACCCCGTGGGCGGAAAGCATCACCCACCACACCAACCTGAAAGCCATTGAGCAAGGCGGCTGGGCGATTAACACCATCGTTGAACATCTGCTGGCGGAAGGTTTCCCGGCTGAGCGCATCAACATCGGTTACGCCGGTTATACCCGTAACGGCCGCAACGCCGAGCTGGAATCCCTGTCTCCACTCAAAGGCACCTATAACCCGGGTAACGGCACCACCGTCGGTACCTTTGAATCCGGTACCAACGAATGGTATGACGTCATTTATAACTACCTGGATCTGGAAAACCAGAAAGGGCGTAACGGCTTTAACGTTTATACCGACCAGGTGGCTGACGCTGATTTCCTCTACAATCCGGAATCCAAACTGTTTATGTCGCTGGATACCCCGCGCACCGTCAAAGCCAAAGGGGAATACGCTGCCAGCCTGGGCTTAGGCGGCCTGTTTACCTGGACTATCGACCATGATAACGGCGTGCTGGTTAACGCCGCCCGTGAAGGTCTGGGCTATGAAATCGCCTCTGAAGTTATCGATATGGAGCCGTTCTATTTCGAAGGCATCAACGTTGTGCCTGCTGATGAACAAGAAGACGATAAGTCAGAAGATGAGCCAACTGAACCAACGGTAAACCATGCGCCGGAAGCGGCAATTGAAATGATGGTCGTAGGCGGCTCCCGCGTACGCCTGTCCGGGGAAAAATCGTCTGATGAAGATAGCGACGAGTTGAGCTACAGCTGGGGCGTGCCGGCAGCGATTGATGTTGCAGATAAAACCGCCGCGGTTATTGAGTTCGATGTTCCGGAAGTCACCGCGGATACCGAGTTCACTTTCACTCTGTTCGTTCGCGATACCTGGGGCGAACCGTCAACCCAGCAGCGCTTTATTCTGTCGGTGGTCGTCGCCTCCCAGGGTGAACCAAGCGCTGACGAGCCAGCCGATGAGCCTGCTGATGAAGCGGCTGACGATGAAAAAGACGCCGATGACGTGCCGGCACAGGAAGACGATGTTGTACCATCTGACGAAACCACGCCTTACCCGCTGTGGGATGCCAAAACCGTTTATGGCGGCAACTGGGGTACCTTTGAAACCGTGAGCTGGAAAGGTCACAACTATCAGGTGAAATGGTGGTCTCAGGGCAACCAGCCAGACCTGAACTGCGGCCAGTTCGACGTCTGGAAAGACCTCGGCGCATACTAAGTGTTATAAGTGAAGCCAGGCCCCGGAGCAATCCGGGGCCTTTTTGCTATTGTCGCGCTTAACTTTCGCTGACCATCTCCGGACGCTGAAAACGACGTAGCTCGCGCAATAAGCCAATCAGTAATACGCCAACAATCACCAGTGCCCAGCCGCTGGCGCTGGCTGAAGCCACCGGGGTCATAACCGCCCCTAATCCCCCCAGCAGCGCCGCGCCAATAGCATCGCCGGTCACGTTCTGCGCGGTCCACAGGCCATTAATGCGCCCCAGCATATTTTCCGGCGTTTGGGTCTGGATCAGCGTGTATTGGAGCAGCGAGCTTATCGCGCTCAGCCAACCAAACAGCGCCAGACAGAGCGCGCCCAGCGCCCAGAACGGCATCACGCTGAACAGCGCAATCGCCACAAACGACCCTACCGTCGTTATCAGCATCAACGCCCCCGGCTTCGCGGTATGCGCCAGTTGTCCGCTGGTTAACGCCCCCAGCGCCGCGCCAAGCGGAATGGCGGCATACAACAGGCCAATCTGCGAATTTGACATCTGCCAGCCTTCCGCCAGCGCCGGATAAAGCACCCGCACCGCGCTGGCCATCGTCAACAGGCCGCCGAGCAGCGCAATGCCGCCAATAAGCGGGCTATTAAAGAGAAATTTCAGCCCCGCCAGCAACGATTTCAGCGGATGCTCGCGCGGCTGCGGCGGTGGCGGCAGCAGCGGCAGGCGTAGCAGCGTCAGGGTGGTAATGAACGTCCCCGCCGCCGCCAGGCCATAGTTCCATACCACGCCGCCGGTCGCCAGCAATAACCCGCCGATCATCGGCGATATCACCGAACCGAGACGCACGGTCAGCATGGTGATCGCTCCGGCCTGCATCAGGTTTTCGCGGCCGACTAAAGCCGGCGTTGCCGCCAGAAGCGCGGTCACGCCCAAAGAGGCGAAGAAGCCATCCCAGATCCCCAGCAGGTAAATTGCCGCCAGCGAGGGTTCCGGTAGCATAGCGTTCAGGCACAGGCCGACGAAGCCCACGCCGCAGGTGCCACGCGCCAGCAGGATCAGGCGTTTGCGTTCATAACGGTCGGCCAGCACGCCGCCGACCATCAGCCCAATGAACATCGAACAGCCGGTCAGCATCACCGAGAGCCCCACCTGCCAGGTCGAATGGGTCATCATCTGGATTTGTACCGGGATCGCCACGCCCAGCAGGCCAAGCGACAGGATAGAGATAAAGCGAGCGATAAAGACGGCGCGGAACGCCGGATGGGTGCGCAGGAGGCTGACATCAAGCAGCCGGGAAGGTCGGTTCATGCAAGGGCCTTGTCGTTATTTTTCATACCATTTTTATGGTTTCTCATGGTAACATACCTGAATAAAATCGATAACGATAATTAATATCATTATCATGTCAGGGATTTGAATTATGTCGTTTTCTACGACCACGGTGCGCGCCGTCGCCGTGCCTGGTCTCTTGTTACTTTTAGCTCTCGCGATTGCGCTCAGCCTGCTTATCGGCGCCAAACCTCTGCCGCCTTCGGTGATTGTCGATGCCTTCTCCGGCAGTTGTCAGAGCGCCGACTGCACTATCGTACTGGATGCCCGCCTGCCGCGTACGCTGGCCGGATTGCTGGCCGGCTGCGCGCTCGGTCTCGCCGGCGCGCTAATGCAAACCCTCACCCGTAACCCGTTGGCCGACCCGGGCCTGCTCGGCGTCAACTCCGGCGCCAGCTTCGCCATCGTGCTCGGTGCGGCGCTGTTGGGCATCACTTCGCCACAGGAGCAGTTGCTGATGGCCTTTTGCGGCGCCTTCGCCGCGTCGCTACTGGTCGCGTTTACCGGCAGCCAGGGCGGCGGCCAGCTTAGCCCGGTGCGCCTGACCCTCGCGGGCGTGGCGCTAGCGGCGGTACTGGAAGGCTTATCTAACGGCATCGCCCTGCTCAACCCGGACGTGTATGACCAGCTGCGCTTCTGGCAGGCCGGCTCGCTGGATATTCGCACCCTGCAAACGCTGAAAATCGTCCTGCTGCCGGTGCTGATTGCCGCCGTGGTAACTCTGTTTCTTAGCCGGGCGCTGAACAGCCTGAGCCTCGGCGCCGACACCGCCACCGCGCTCGGTAGCCGGGTCGCGCGCACCCAGCTTATCGGCCTGCTGGCAATTACCGTCCTGTGCGGCAGCGCGACGGCGCTGGTCGGCCCTATCGCCTTTATCGGCCTGATGATGCCGCATATGGCCCGCTGGCTGGTGGGGGCGGATCACCGCTGGTCATTGCCGGTTACGCTGCTCGCCACCCCCGCCCTGTTGCTGTTTGCCGACGTGCTTGGCCGCCTGTTGGTGCCTGGTGAACTGCGCGTTTCGGTGGTCAGCGCCTTTATCGGCGCGCCGGTGTTGATCTGGCTGGTTCGCCGTCAGCCGCGAGGAGGTGCGCTGTGATGGCTCCCTCCCGCCGCCTGATGTTCTGCTGCCTGCTGCTGATCGCCGCCAGTCTGCTGGTGTCCCTGCTCGGTCTGGGTAATGGCCTGGTGCCGCTCAGCATTGAACAGGTGGTTTCCGCGCTGCTCGGCGACGCCCCGCGCAACGTCAGCATGGTGGTCACCGAATGGCGCTTGCCGCGCGTGCTGATGGCGCTGCTGATCGGCGCCGGGCTTGGCGTCAGCGGCGCCATTTTTCAGTCATTAATGCGTAACCCGCTGGGTAGCCCGGACGTGATGGGCTTCAACACCGGCGCCTGGAGCGGCGTGCTGGTGGCGATGGTGATGTTCGGCCAGAACCTGACCGCCATCGCGCTGGCGGCGATGCTTGGCGGCGTGCTGACCTCGCTGGTGGTGTGGCTGCTGGCGTGGCGCAACGGCATTGAAACCTTCCGCCTGATCATTATCGGCATCGGCGTGCGCGCCATGCTGGTGGCATTCAATACCTGGCTGCTGCTGCGCGCGTCGCTTGAGACTGCCCTTTCCGCCGGGTTGTGGAATGCCGGTTCGCTCAACGGCCTGACGTGGGGCAAAACCTGGCCATCGGCGCCGCTGATCCTGCTGATGTTAGCGTGCGGCGCGCTGCTGGCGCGGCGGATGCGACTGCTGGAGATGGGCGACGATACCGCCTGCGCGCTGGGGGTTCGAGTCGAACGTTCACGCCTGCTGCTGATGCTGGTGGCGGTGCTGCTGACCGCTTCCGCCACCGCGCTGGCCGGGCCTATTTCTTTCGTCGCGCTGGTAGCCCCGCATATCGCCCGGCGGATAAGCGGCACCGCACGCTGGGGGTTAACCCAGTCGGCGCTGTGCGGCGCGCTGCTGCTGGCGCTGGCCGATTACTGCGCCCAGCGCCTGTTCATGCCTTATCAGTTACCGGTAGGGGTGGTCACCGTCAGTCTTGGCGGTATCTACCTCATCGCGTTATTAATTCAGGAGTCCCGCAAAAAATGACCGCTGTAACTTCCCGTTTGCGCGGCGACCAGTTGACCCTGGCCTACGGCAAAAAGACCATCGCCGAATCGCTGAACGTCACGATTCCTGACGGCCATTTCACGGCGATTATCGGCCCCAACGGCTGTGGTAAATCAACCCTGCTGCGCACCCTCAGCCGCCTGATGACCCCGTCCAGCGGCCACGTTTATCTCGATGGCGAGCAGATCCAACACTACGCCAGCAAAGAGGTGGCAAAGCGGATTGGCCTGCTGGCGCAGAATGCCACCACGCCCGGCGATATCACCGTACAGGAGCTGGTGGCGCGCGGGCGCTATCCGCACCAGCCGATGTTTACCCGTTGGCGTAAAGAGGACGAAGCAGCGGTAAATAACGCGATGCGGGCAACGGGTATTGTCGACCTCGCGCTGCAGAGCGTGGATACCCTCTCCGGCGGCCAGCGCCAGCGGGCGTGGATTGCGATGGTACTGGCGCAGGAGACGGCGATTATGCTGCTTGATGAGCCGACGACCTGGCTGGATATCAGCCATCAGATCGACCTACTGGAACTGTTAAGCGAGCTGAATCGCGAGAAGGGATATACGCTGGCGGCGGTACTGCACGATCTCAATCAGGCCTGTCGTTACGCCACCCATCTGATCGCCCTGCGCGACGGTAAGATCGTTGCCGAAGGCGCGCCGAAAGAGATCGTCACGGCGGATCTAATTGAGCGTATCTACGGTCTGCGCTGCACGATCATCGACGATCCGGTGGCGCATACGCCGCTGGTAGTGCCGCTGGGTCGCCGATAATCTTTTCTATACCATCTCAACCATCGCATTCCCGGCATGCGCTGCGCTGAGCCGGGCTACCAAAAACGGGTAGCCCGAGCTCTACCGTTACCCCAGAATCTCCCGCACTACCGGGCCTATCGCTTCAAAGGCCTGCGGCGAGATAATCTCAACGTGGGCGCAGTTCTGGCTGAACACCTCCAGCTCGCCAACCCATGGCCCCCATGCGACCTGCGGATCCATCCCTTTCTGGCGCGTTTTCTCCGCCACAAATAGCGTTGCCTTGCCGTCAAACTTCGCGCTGTGCGCGGTCGTCAACAGGCGCACCGCATCGGCGTAGTTACCTTCGATCGCGCTGAACAGCTCGCCGGAAGCCTGCCCCTGCTGAGCAGCGAGAAACGCTTCGCGCTCGCGGGCGATTTCCGCCAGCACTTCGGGATCCAGACCGTTCGCCTCTTTCTCCGCCCAGTTTTGCGTCTCCGGCGGCCAGGTATCCAGCAGGCCGAGGAACGCCACCTCTTCGCCGCGCTGGCGTAAACGGGCGGCAATCCCCTGCGCCAGCGTTCCGCCGAGCGAATAACCAAACAGATAGTAAGGCCCATGCGGCTGCTGCGCTAAAAGCGTGCGCAGATGGTGCTCGCAGACTTCGTCGAGGTTGGCGGCGGAAGCCATCGGCCCCGTCGGACGCGGCGACTGAATACCGGTAATTGACCAGCGCGGGCTAAGATAACGCGCCAGCACGCTGAACTGCCAGGCAAAACCGGAGGCCGGATGGAAGCAGAACAGCGTCGGACCGTCGCTCTCGCGCAGCGGCAACAGCGCATCGAAGCCCAGGCGCTGCGCCTGCTCGTCGCTCAGGTCGGAAGCCAGCAGCGCGCTCAGCTTGCCGACGGTCGAAGCGACCATCACCTGCCCCGGCGTCACCTGCCGCGCCAGCTCGCGGCTAAGCTGCGCCGCCAGCCGCATCGCCAGCAGCGAATGGCCGCCGAGGGCGAAGAAATCGGCGTCGATATCATTTACCTCGCAGCCCAGCAGCTGGCTGAACGCCGCGGCAACGGCCATTTCGATAGCCGATTGCGGCGGGCGACCGCTGCGCTCGCTGCTTAAGGAGGGGAGCGGTAGCGCTTTACGATCCAGCTTACCGTTGGCGCTGAGCGGGAAGGATTCCAGCTGGATTAACACCACCGGCACCATGTGCGGCGGCAGCTGTTCGCTAAGACGCGCCTTCAGCGCCGCCACGTCCAGCGGCTGGCCGGACTCGCTCACCAGATAACCGACGAGCTGGCGGGCATCGCCGCCGGTGGCCGCCGCCTGATTGAAGACGCAGGCGTGGCACACCGCCTGCGCGACGTCCGGCAGCGCCGCCATCACCCGGTCGATCTCGCCAAGCTCAATGCGCTGGCCGCGAATTTTCAACTGATCGTCGCTGCGGCCAAGATACTCTACCGCCCCGTTATCCAGCCAGCGCGCCACATCGCCGGTGCGGTACATGCGCTCGCCGGGGGCAAACGGGTCGGCAATAAAGCGGCTGGCGGTGAGATCAGGTCGCCCCATATAACCCTGCGCCAGCTGAATGCCCGTTAAGTACAAATCACCCGCCACGCCCGGCGGCACCGGGCGCATGGCGGCATCAAGAATACGTAATCCGGTGTTCCATACCGGCCAGCCGATAGGCACGCTGTTGCCGGTTACCGCCGCCAGCTCCGGCCCACAGGCGGGATACCAGCTGACGTCCACCGCCGCTTCCGTTGGCCCGTACAGGTTATGCAGCGGCGCGCCGGTTAAGCGCTCCCATTCGCGACACAGTTCCGTCGGCAGCGCTTCGCCGCTACAGAAAACGCGTTTTAGCGTCCGGCAGGAAGACACATTATCGCTATCCAGCGAGGCGACAAACGCCGCCAGCATCGACGGGACAAAGTGGGTGGTGGTCACGCCGTACTGCGCGAAGAACCGCTGCATCGCCTGTGGATCGCGATGCGCCTCCGGCGCCGCCATCACCAACTGGGCGCCGGTCATAAACGGCCACCAGAATTCCCATACCGAGACATCAAAGCTGCACGGCGTCTTCTGCGCCACCACATCGGAGGCGGTTAACGGATAGTGATTTTGCATCCACAGCAGGCGGTTCACGATGGCGGTCTGCCCGACCATCACCCCTTTCGGCCGTCCGGTGGAACCGGAGGTGAAGATGATATACGCGGTATGTTCCGGTTTTGACAGCGCCAGCGGCGTATCATCTTCAACAGCCAGCGGCTGCTCATAACACAAGCTGGTCAGTCCCGGAATATCGCTAAAACGGGCCAGTTGATCGTCAGAGGTAATCAGCAGCGAAGGCCGCGCATCTTCCAGCATCATCCGCAGACGGTCATCCGGGTAGCCGGTGTCCAGCGGCAGCCAGGCGGCGCCGGCTTCGACAATGCCGTGCAGCGCCAGCGTCAGGAACACCGAACGCGGTAAGGCAACCGCCACGCTATCCCCCGGCTTCACGCCGCGTTGCTGCAGCAGGTTGGCCAGCGCCACCACCTGTTGGCGCATTTCGCGGTAGCTAAAGCGCCAGTTGGCATCCGCCAGCGCCGGGGCATCCGGCGTTTTCCGCGCCTGTTCCGCCACCAGCGCGCTGAGGGTAGTGGTCGGCAGCGGCATCGCGGTATTGTTGATCAATGCCAGCTGCGCGCCTTCTTCCGCCGACAGCATCTCCGCCTCGCCACAGCGTAGCGCCGGGTTGGCGGCGAACTGCGCCAGCAGCGCGGTCAGCCGCGACACGTGGCGGTTCAGCGTCGCCTCATCATAACGCGCTTTATTGGCGAGGATCTCCAGCGACAGACCGCCGCGTTCGTCCGGGAACAGTGCCAGCTCGAGGTCATTCACCGGGCCGGTGGCGAGGGTATGCGTCTGCGCCTGCACGTCGTCGATATCCAACTGGTAATCAAAGACTTTGATGTTCAGCACCGGGCCAAACAGCGGTTCGTCGCCCGCCGCTTTACCGCTATCGCGGACAATTTGCTCGGCATCGTAGCGCTGATGGCGGCGCATTTTTTTCAGTTGTCCGGAGAGACGCGTCGCCAGTTGCGCCAGCGTCTCCTGCGCGTCGATATTCACCGCCAGCGGCAGTACGTTGAGTACCGGGCCGGTGGCGGTCAGCGCCGCCGATCCCATGCGGCGCATAAAGATAAAGCCAGCCGCGTAATCCATTCGCCCGCACAGCCGCCCCAGCCACAACGTCGTCAGCGCCAACGCCAGATCGGCGCGCTGGCACTGCGGCGCGCTGGCCGCGAGCTGGCTGAAGACAGCCGGATCGGCCTCCAGTTTCAGGCGCCAGATATCGCTGCTGGTCGCCCGCCCGGCCAGCGGCGCGTCTGATAGCGAGGCCGGAGACGGCAACGCCTGACGCTGCGCCTGCCAGAAGGCTTTATCGCGCTGCCACGCCTCGCTGCCGTAGTAGCGCTGATACTCTTCCACCACTTCGGCGAACGGCGTAAACGGTGAATCCGGCGTCTCTTCGCCGCGTTGCCAGGCACGATAAATAGCGGCGATCTGGCGGGTAATGGCCGGGAAGCTAAAGCCATCGACCAGTAAATGGTGATAGCGCTGATACCAGTACCAGCAGTCGTCGCCAACGCGCATGAGCTGATGGCAGACCAGCGGATTACCGCTGTCGACGCGCAGATTCTGCCCGAGATCGCTTTGCATCAGCGTCAGCGCGGACATATGCGGATCGGCCTGCTGGCGCAGGTCGACGCTTTGCGGCTCGGCAAACTCGCGCGCGTCATCAACCCACTGCCACGCTTCGCCATTATCTTCGCAAAATCGCATGCTCAGGGTATCGGCCTGCTTAAGCCCGGCGACGATCGCCTTACTCAGCAGCGCCGGATCAAGATTGCCGCGCAGTTCAACATAGTGGGCAACGCTCCAGGCGCCGGGTAGCGTGGAGAGGCGTTCAGCCATCCAAATTCCCGGCTGCGCCGCAACCAGCGGTAAACGTGTACTCATCGAAAGCTCCTCAGGAGGCGTAGTGCGCTGGGATAAGGGTTGACCAGTTGGCGGCAAGCCAGGCGTTACACGCCTCTAATGACTGCGGCGGACACTCCACCGTCCAGCCTGTCGGCAGCGCGCAGTGATGCGGCCACAAACTATATTGCCCCTGTGCGTTGCGCAGAATGTAAAACTGCCCTTGCGGATTGTCGAAGGGGTTGCTGAATTGCATCTCTCACTCCTCATTAAGCGCGTGTTGTTGCCCGCGGCGCAAAGGCTGCCATAGCTGGATAAGCCCGGACGTCAGCCCGCCGCGCCAGCATAGCGCGTCATGACCGCCGTCAACCTGGCGCCAGAAAACGGACGGCGTGGTCTGCCGTAGTTGCGCGAAAAGCGCCTGGTTGGCGCGAAAAATAATCGGCTCGCGCACGCCGGCTTCCAGCCAGATACGCAGCCCCTGCGGTCGAAGCTCGCCGCGCTGCAGTTGTTCAAGTATCACTCCCGGCTGGCTACTGCCGCGCTGCGGCCACCAGTACGACCCCGACTGGCTCAGAACGCAGCCAAAACGCTGCGGCCAGTGGAGCGCGGCATACATCGCCGCCAGACCGCCGAAGCTCTGCCCCGCAACTACCGTCCGGTCGGCGCGATCGCTGAATGGCGCCACGGCCTGCACCAGTGGCAGCAGTTCTTCCTGTACCGCCAGCCAGAAATCACGATTGCAGGGCAGCTCCACGCCGCGGTGTTGATTGTCGATAACGTCGATCAGCACATAGACCGCCGGCGGCAGGCAGCCTTCCCGCGTCAGCCCCGCCAGCGGCGCAAAGACAGGCATGCTTTCGGCCCAGAACTGGCCGTCAAGCAGGACCGCCAGCGGGCGATCCGCCCCACTGCCGGTGGTGTAAATCCACACTCGTCGCTGGTTTCCTAATCGCTGGCTGCGCCATTCAATACAGCGCGGCGCTGGCGAAACCGGCTCGCGATAATGCCAACCCGGCTGTTCCGGCGCCTGCGGCAGTTCCAGCGCTGAGACCGCGTGGCCGCGTCCCCCCTTCCAGCTTTGCGGATTGCGGGGATCGGCAACCGCCCGCGGCAGCAGTTTGCGCCAGCCTTCGCGCAGCAGCGCGCGGTCCGGCGCTTCACCGTTAAAGAGCTGCGGGGAAAAATCGTCGTCGCGTTCGGAGGGAATAAAACAGTAGCTGCCGCGCCAGCTGGCGGGGAGCGTGGTTTGCCAGCACCAGGCATCGGTACCGGGGATGCGCTGCAGGGTTTGCGGCGCCGCGTTGTGGTGATGATCGGTGACGCCGGTAATGTAAATCCACACCCGCCGAATCGGCGACGTGGTTTCGCTGCCTGCCGGATCGCGCCACCAGAAGGTCACCCGATATGCGTCGCCCAGCGCCTCTGTCTGCGGGCCGGCGATCCCCCGCCACCAGTCGTCACTTCCCGTTATTTGCATTCCGTCAGTAACCCTATGTTTACCGTGATTTTTATCAACAAAGGTAATATTTATTGATAATATTATTGATAACTATTTGCATTTGCAATAGCGTATTAACGCGCCTATGGGTAGCGCGTCTTCTCATTACATTAAATCAAGGTCAGAGAGGGTCTTTTCAGAGCGTTTGGCTCGGTCGGCTACGGAAAGCGTTCACCTTCTACTGGCTACATTTATGCCGCCTCCTCTCCCGGTGGGAAGGGGCTTCTGGGGAAAGCGGCAAAGAAAAGCGGAACTGACTTACAATGAATAACAGGATTAAGTCCCTGGCCTTAATGGTCAATCTGGGTATCTACGGGGTGGCATTCCCGCTGTGCGCGGCGGAAGAAACCACCGACAGTAAACAAGCCGCCGGTGAAGAAACGATGGTGGTCACCGCCGAGGTGCAAAACCTACAGGCGCCGGGCGTTTCCACCATTACCGCCGATGAAATTCGCAAACGTCCGCCGGCGCGCGACGTCTCTGAAATCATCCGTACCATGCCGGGCGTCAACCTGACCGGCAACTCCACCAGCGGCCAGCGCGGCAACAATCGCCAGATTGATATTCGCGGTATGGGCCCGGAAAACACTTTAATCCTGATTGATGGTAAGCCCGTGACCAGCCGTAACTCTGTTCGTCTCGGCTGGCGCGGCGAACGCGACACCCGCGGTGATACCAGCTGGGTACCGCCGGAAATGATCGAACGTATAGACGTTATCCGCGGCCCGGCGGCGGCGCGTTACGGTAACGGCGCGGCGGGCGGCGTGGTCAACATCATTACGAAAAAATTCGACAACCAGTGGCATGGTTCGTGGAACGCCTACATGAACATGCCGGAGCATAAAGACGAAGGCGCGACCAAGCGTACCGACTTTAGCCTCAGCGGCCCGCTGGGCGGCGATTTCAGCTTCCGCATGTACGGCAACCTCGATAAAACTCAGGCTGACGCCTGGGATATCAACCAGGGCCATCAGTCTGAACGTACCGGCATTTACGCCGATACCCTGCCCGCCGGGCGTGAAGGGGTAGAAAACAAAAACATCAACGGCGTGGTCCGCTGGGATTTCGCGCCGATGCAGTCGCTGGAGTTTGAAGCTGGCTATAGCCGCCAGGGCAACCTGTACGCCGGTGATACGCAAAACACCAACAGCAACGATCTGGTGAAAGAGAACTACGGTAAAGAGACCAACCGTCTCTATCGCAATACTTACTCCGTGACCTGGAACGGCGGCTGGGATAACGGCGTGACCACCAGCAACTGGGCGCAGTACGAACACACCCGCAACTCGCGTAAAGGCGAAGGCCTGGCGGGCGGCACCGAGGGGATCTTCAGCAGCAACCAGTTTACCGATATCGACCTGTCGGACGTGATGCTGCACAGCGAAGTCAATATTCCGTTCGACCTGTGGGTTAACCAGAACCTGACGCTGGGTAGTGAATGGAACCAGCAGCGCATGAAGGACAACGCCTCCAATACCCAAGCTCTGTCTGGCGGCGAAATTCCGGGCTATGACAGCACCGGCCGCAGCCCGTATTCGAAAGCGGAGATCTTCTCGCTGTTCGCCGAGAACAACATGGAAGTGACCGATACCACCATGCTGACACCGGCGCTGCGTTTCGATCACCACAGCATCGTCGGCAATAACTGGAGCCCGTCGCTGAACCTGTCGCAGGGTCTGGGCGACGACTTTACCCTGAAAATGGGTATCGCTCGCGCCTATAAAGCGCCGAGCCTGTATCAAACCAACCCCAACTATATTCTCTACAGTAAAGGTCAGGGCTGCTACGCAAGCCAGGAAGGCTGCTACCTGCAAGGGAATAAAGATTTAAAAGCAGAGACCAGCATCAACAAAGAGATCGGCCTGGAGTTCAAACGCGACGGCTGGCTGGCGGGCGTCACCTGGTTCCGTAACGACTACCGTAACAAGATTGAAGCGGGATATGCCCCAGTTTATCGCAATACTAAAGGTACCGACCTGTACCAGTGGGAAAACGTGCCGAAAGCGGTAGTTGAAGGGCTGGAAGGCACGTTGAACGTGCCGGTCAGCGAGACGGTGAACTGGACCAACAACATCACCTACATGCTGCAGAGTAAGAACAAAGAGACCGGCGATCGCCTGTCGATTATTCCGGAATACACGCTGAACTCAACGCTGAGCTGGCAGGTTTATCAGGACGTTTCTGTGCAATCGACCTTCACCTGGTACGGCAAGCAGGAGCCGAAGAAGTACAACTACAAAGGCCAGCCGGTCACCGGCAGCGAGAAGAATGAGGTCAGCCCGTATAGCATCCTCGGCCTGAGCGCGACCTGGGACGTGACCAAAAACGTCAGCCTGACCGGCGGCGTGGATAACGTCTTCGACAAGCGCCACTGGCGCGCGGGTAACGCCCAAACCACCGGCGGCGACAAAGGGAGTATGTACGGCGCTGGCGCGGAGACCTATAACGAATCTGGCCGTACCTGGTATATGAGTGTCAACACCCACTTCTGATAATATCAGTGTCTGACGCCCTCCCCGCCGGGAGGGCGTTTTTTTCAACCCTGCGCTATTTTCTGTACCCGCGCGACAATCGACGCCGCGTCAAAACCGTGATGTTGACGCAGCCATCCGCGATCGGCGGCCGCCGCATACTCGCCATCCGGGATCCCCAGGCGCTGCAAGGCAATCCCCGCGCCCGCTTCCGCCAGCACTTCGGCGACCAGGCTCCCCAACCCGCCGTTAACGTTATGCTCTTCGACGGTAATGACTGAACGGCATGACCGCAGCGCCGCCAGCAGCGCCGCCGTATCGCAGGGACGAATCGACGGCACGCTGATCACTTTCGCCTCAATGCCGAGATCGGCGAGCTGCTGCGCCGCCTCCACCACTTCGTGCACGGTTGAACCGGTCGCCACCAGCGCCACCGCTGCGCCTTCACGCAGGGTCAGCACCGCGCCGGGCACAAAACGGTACGCTTCGTCATGCAACTCCGGCAGCGCCTTGCCGTCAAGGCGGATATAAACCGGCCCCTGATACGCCAGGGCATAGTCGATAATCTGCCGACATTCGCGCGGCGTGGAGGGGGCGAAAATCTGGATATTGCCGAAACCGCGCATTACCGCCAGGTCGTCAATAGCATGGTGGGTACTGGCCAATGGGCCATAGCTGGCCCCGGCGTTAAGGCCAAAGAGCTTGACGTTGGTGTTGTTGTAGCAGACATCGACTTTAATCTGCTCGTTAGCGCGGGAGACAAGGAACGGCGCGGCGTTACAGGTCACCGCCACTTTACCGCCGAGCGCCAGCCCCGCGGCGGTGCCGACCATGCTCTGCTCGGCGATACCGACGTTAACCAGCCGTCCGGGGAACTGCTTAATAAAGGGAGCGATCTTGGCCGTTGAGGTGGAGTCCGCGACCACCGGCACCAGATCGACGCCCTTTTCCACCGCGACTATAAACGCCTCGACCATCACATTCGCCAGGTGTTCTGCATTACTCATCTTTCAGTTCCTCCAGCGCCAGTGCGATTTCCTCGCCTTTCGGCACCCGGTGGTGCCACTCCGGGCGCCCCTGGATAAAGGAGATGCCCGCGCCCTTCGTGGTGTTGGCAATAATGACGTTAGGTTTACCGTTCTGCTGCAGCCCTTCGATAGCCGCGACCACCGAGGCCATATCGTTGCCGTCGCATTCGCTGACCTCCATGCCGAAGGCGCGCCATTTATCGGCCAGCGGATCGGTATTCATAATTTCACGGGTTGGCCCGGCCAGCTGAAGATTGTTCTTATCATTAATAATGACCAGGTTATCGAGGCCATAATGGGCCGCCGCCAGCGCCGCCTCCCAGTTACTGCCTTCTGCCAGTTCGCCGTCGCCGGTGATTAAAAAGATGCGGCGGTGGCTGTTGCTTTTCTTCGCGGCCAGCGCCAGCCCCACCGCAACAGGCAAACCGTGACCCAGCGCGCCGGTGTTAAGCTCAATGCCCGGCGTTTTCTGCCGCACCGGATGACCGGGAAGGTGCGAGTTCGCGTGCTGGTAGGTCTCCAGCCAATCGATCGGGAAGAAACCGGCTTCCGCCAGTACGCAGTAGTAGCAGCCCACCGCATGGCCTTTCGACTGGATATAGATATCGCGCTGCGGGTCGTCAAGACGATCGGGCGCCGCATTGAGTACGCGGAAATAGAGCGCGGTTAACAATTCGACCTGCGACAGGTCAGCCCCGGTGTGACCGCCAGCCGGACTATTGGCGTTTAAGCGGACAATGTGGCGGCGCACGGCGCGCGCTTTGCGCTCAAGCGTCTGGATATCAAATCTGTAGGGATTCATTTAATACCTCTGAATTTATTTTCAATATGGAATATTTATTCCATCAGGAACTAAAAAAACCAGATATCCCCATGTCGGTGGTTAGCCTTACACCACTGCGCCGTACTCAGGAACATTCTGCCTCCCGCTCCAGGCAAGCCCGGATAAACTCGTTGACTCAAAGCCACCTTGAATATATATTCAATGATGATTCTTTATTCGATTATGGCCTGACTGTTTTGTTTTTGTCCATAGTCGATTTTGATGAGTGGTAAAAATTTGACCACCATCACACTTAAGTGTGATTTTTTTTCGCGTATGATAGAAGTCACTACGATAATGGCTGCAGCTAAACGCCTGAAGAAAGGCGATAAATGATTTACGAGGATAAATATGGCTAAGCAGGATGAACAACGGCTATTGGTGAAGATTGCCACGCTTTACTATCTGGAAGGACGAAAGCAGTCTGATATCGCCCAACTTCTCTCGCTGTCTCAGTCATTTGTCTCTCGTGCGATTACCCGCTGCCAAAAAGAGGGCGTCGTCAAAATCAGCGTCGTGCAGCCATCGAATATCTTTCTCAATCTCGAAAAGGGGCTTGAGGATCGCTACGGGCTAAAACAGGCGGTGGTGGTCGATACCGAAGAAGAGGCCAGCGACCATACCATCAAGCGGGCGATTGGCTCCGCCGCCGCGCACTACCTGGAAACCCGCCTGCGGCCAAAAGATCTGATTGGCGTCTCTTCATGGAGTTCGACCATCCGCGCGATGGTTGATGAGGTCCACGCGCAAAACCTGAAGGCCAGCGGCGTCATCCAACTGCTTGGCGGCGTCGGGCCCAACGGCAACGTGCAGGCGACGATCCTCACCCAGACGCTGGCCCAGCGTCTTAACTGCGATGCCTGGCTGCTGCCGTCGCAGAGCATCGAAGGCTCCATGGAAGAGCGCAATCGCCTGCTGGCCAGCAAAGATGTCGCCGACGTGGTTTCACGCTTTGACGAGGTCGATATCGCCATTGTCGGCATTGGAATTCTCGAACCTTCCCAGTTGCTGAAAACGTCGGGTAACTATTATCACGAAGATATGCTGCAGGTGCTGGCGGCACGCGGCGCGGTTGGCGATATCTGCCTGCACTACTACGACAAATACGGCCAGCCGGTGTTACGCGAAGATGAAGATCCGGTGATCGGCATGGCGCTGGAGAAAGTCAAAAAATGTCCGAACGTGGTCGCGCTGGCCGGCGGCACCGACAAAGTCGCGGCAATTAAAGGCGCGCTTACCGGCGGCTATATCGATGTTTTAATCACCGATTACCCCACCGCCAGACTACTGGTTAGCGACTAATCCTCCGCAGTTTTATGCCTCGTCAATCCCTGAGGCTGTTTTTCAGCAACAGGGATTGCAAAATAACTCATTATAATTCAATGCATTAAACAACTACCCTCCCCACCTTCGTGTCATATTCCCAATCTGCGAAATGTGATTGCCAGCACAATTGATGATTTTTCAGGTAGCCCATCACCGGGTTTGTGGCTTAAGGTATCAAATAAATAATCACTATCGAATATATATTCAGTGATTAAAAAGCGATAACGATATGTCACATCATGGCCTGCATAGACGCATGCAATGGCCGGAGACCATCTCTGTTTCCGCCGTTCCAGGACAATGGGTGACCGAGGAGAGCATCATATGCAGGCGACAGCCAAAGAGTTCATCATTGCGCTTGATGAAGGCACCACCAACGCGAAAGCCGTGGTGCTGGACGGCAAAGGCAAGGTTAGCGTCAAGTTCTCGCAGCCGCTGGCGATCCAAACCCCGCGCGAAGGTTGGGTGGAACAATCCGGCGAGGCGCTGATGGCGGCCTCGCTGGCGGTGATCGCCAAAGCGGTGGCTCACGTCGGCGCGGAAAACGTTGCGGCGCTGGCTATCAGCAATCAACGCGAAACCGCCATCGGCTGGTATCGCGCCAGCGGCGAACCCATTAACGCCGCTATCACCTGGCAGTGCACCCGCAGCGCCGCGTTCTGCGACACGCTGCGTCGCGATCGTCAGGAGCAGCGCATTAAGCACGCCACGGGCCTGCCGATTGCGCCGCTGTTTTCCGCCTCCAAAATGCGCTGGCTGCTGGACGCCACTCCCGATGGTTATCAGCTTGCCGCGCGCGGCGAGATTTGCCTCGGCACTATCGACAGCTGGCTGCTGTGGAATTTAACCGGCGGACAATCCTTCTTCTGCGATTATTCCAACGCCGCCCGCACCCAATTGCTGAATCTGCACCGCGGCGAGTGGGATGACGAAATGCTGACGCTGTTTGGTATTCCGCGCGCGGCGCTGCCGGAGATTAAACCGTCGAGCGGACTCTTCGGCTACACCAAAGGGCTGGCGGCGATCCCCGACGGTATTCCGGTGATGGCGATGATTGGCGACTCCCACGCCGCGCTCTTCGGCCACGCGCTTGGCGAAGCTGGCTGTGTGAAAGCCACTTACGGCACCGGCTCCTCGGTGATGGCGCCGGTCAAATCGGCCCAGTGCGATATTGCGGCCCTGGCGACCACCGTCGCCTGGCACGATGGCGACCGACTGGTGTGGGGGCTGGAAGGTAACATCTCCCATACCGGCGATGCGGTAGCATGGATGGCTGACAGCACCGGGCTGAGCGAACTCTCAGCAGCCGATTTGGCCCACGAGCTGAATACCCTGCCCGCCTCCGTCGATTCGACCTTAGGGGTCTACTTCGTGCCGGCGCTGACCGGGCTCGGCGCGCCCTGGTGGGACGACAGCGCCCGCGGGGTAATCTGCGGCCTTAGCCGCGGGGTCAAGCGCGCGCACCTGATCCGCGCCGCGCTGGAATCCATTACCTACCAAATCGCCGACGTGGTGGCGGCGATGCGCCACCACAATGAATTCACCCTGACGGCGTTAATGGTCGACGGCGGCCCAACCAACAACAACTGGCTGATGCAATATCAGGCCGACCTGCTCGGCTGCCCGGTAATGCGCAGCGATATCCCGGAGCTGTCCGCCATCGGCGCGGCGCTACTCGCCCGCAAAGCCCTCACTCCGGGCGAGACCGCCGACCTGCAAGCCTTTTTAACCGAACACAGCGCTTTTCAACCCGACATGGCCCGCCACCAGCGACTACAGCAGCGCTGGCGGGAGTGGCGCCATGCGGTAAACAGAACATTATGGAAACCGGATTCGCCAGCCTGATGCCCATCGGCGTCAGATTGAGCGACGAACCTTATTAACCCACTACAGGAGAACCCCGGCCCATAACGATGTATCGCACCCCCGAATTTATTCTGGGGAAATTTCAGACCGTAAAATCCTGCCCGCTCAGGGGCTCATTTGTTCGAATATAAAAATATAGGAACAGAGTCATGAAATTACGTTTAACTCTTTTAACCGCTGCGACCCTGACTGCCTTTTCCTTTGCCGCGCATAGCGCCGAAAAAGGCACCATTATGATAATGGTTAACTCGCTGGATAACCCTTATTACGCCTCGGAAGCCAAAGGCGCCAGCGAAAAAGCGCAAGCCCTCGGCTATAAAACGACCGTGCTCTCGCATGGCGAAGATGTCAAAAAGCAAAATGAGCTGATTGATACCGCCATTGGTAAAAAGGTGCAGGGGATTATTCTCGATAACGCCGACTCCACCGCCAGCGTCGCCGCCATTGAAAAAGCCAAAAAAGCGGGCATTCCGGTGGTATTAATTAACCGTGAAATTCCGGTTGATGATGTCGCGCTGGAACAAATTACCCACAATAACTTCCAGGCCGGTTCAGAAGTCGCCAACGTATTTGTTGAGAAAATGGCGGAAAAAGGCAAATACGCCGAACTGACCTGCAACCTCGCCGATAATAACTGCGTCACCCGTTCTAAATCCTTCCACCAGGTGATTGACCAGTACCCGGATATGGTCAGCGTGGCAAAACAGGATGCCAAAGGCACCCTGATCGACGGCAAACGCATAATGGATAGCATTCTCCAGGCTCACCCGGATGTCAAAGGGGTGATCTGCGGTAACGGCCCGGTGGCCCTTGGCGCCATCGCGGCGCTAAAAGCGGCCAATCGTAACGATGTGATCGTCGTCGGTATCGACGGTAGCAACGACGAACGCGATGCGGTGAAGGCCGGTACGCTACAGGCGACCGTGATGCTCCAGGCGCAGGCCATCGCCGCCCAGGGCGTTACCGATCTGGATAACTACCTGCAAAAAGGCGAGAAGCCGGCGAAGCAGCGCGTGATGTTCCGCGGCATTCTGATTACCCAGGATAACGCAGATAAAGTTCAGGACTTCAACATCAAGTCCTGAGTTCGGGTGGTTGCGCCCCTGCGGGGGCGCAGAGGAGAGCATTATGTACAAGAAAACCTGTCTCGCGCTGGCCGTTCTGGCGCTTGGCGGCTGCCGCATCGTCTCGCAGCAGGAGCTGGCAGACCTGAAATCCCCGCCCAATCCGCATATGGCGAACATCGATAAAACCTGGCAGCAGAGCATCGTGCCGCAGGTGGTCGCCAACGCCCGCCCGGCGGCGGAGTTGATGAGCGCGCTGAAGGCGCAAAAAGATATCGATAGCGCCTGCAAAGCGCTGGGCTACCGCGCCCAGGACGAAAACCCGTGCATCTTTTACGTTAAGGTGACAGGCGCCGTCAGCAAGCTGGATAGCGCCTCGCGTAGCGGCAAGATGACCCTCGCCGACGGCAGCATCGGTAATGTGGTGGTGCAGATTGGCCCTACCCTGCGCGGCACCCTGCTGCGCGACGGTTACCGCGGCGCCAGCTACCAGGACTTTAACGACCAGGTGCTGTTTGGCGAATACAGCAAAAATATTAATAGTCAGGCGGTCAAAATGATTCAGGCGGCCAACCTGAAAACCGGCGACAACGTAGAAGTGTATGGCGTCTTTTCGGCCTGGGATATTCCACAAACTATTCCGGAAATCACCCCGGCGAAAATCGTTCATCCGGGAGGTCAATAATATGACGCCGCAAGATATCGTCGCTCCCCAACCAGTCGAATCTGAAGTGATTATCGAAACCCGTGGCCTTTCGCGCATTTATCCCGGCGTGACCGCGCTGGATAACGTGAATTACCGGGTCTATCGAAATAAGGTTAACGTTCTGATCGGAGAAAATGGTGCGGGTAAATCCACCATGATGAAAATGCTTGCCGGCGTTGAAACGCCCTCCTCCGGTCAAATTATTCTCGATGGCGAGGCGGTGACTTTAAACTCTACCCATCAGGCAGAGAAATTCGGCATCAGCATTATTTTCCAGGAACTGAATTTATTCCCCAATATGAATGTGATGGACAACATATTCATGGCTAATGAATTCTTTCAGAAAGGACGCATCAACGAAAAATATCAATATGCGTTAGCCAAATCGCTACTGGAGCGGCTGGAGCTCGACGTCGATCCCTACACGCAGCTGGGCGAACTGGGGATTGGCCATCAGCAGTTGGTTGAAATCGCCCGTGCGCTATCAAAAGACACCCGCGTGCTGATTATGGATGAACCCACCTCGGCGCTGAGCCAGTCCGAGGTCAAAGTGCTGTTTAAGGTCATCGAGCAGCTTAAGCGCCGCGGCGTCACCATTATCTATATTTCGCATCGCCTCGAAGAGCTGATGGAGATTGGCGACAACATCACCATTTTCCGCGATGGTCGCTTTATCAGCGAGCGCAACGTCAGCGACGCCAGCGTGCCGTGGATCATCGAGCAGATGGTCGGCGATAAGAAAAAGCACTTTGATTATCAGCCCGCGCCAAAAGGCAACGCGGTGCTTGACGTCAAGGGGCTGACCGCGCTGCATCCGAGCGGCGGCTACAAACTCAATGATGTCACCTTTACCCTCAGCAAAGGCGAAGTGATCGGCATTTACGGCCTGCTGGGCGCCGGGCGCACCGAGCTGTTTAAAGGGCTGGTTGGCTTGATGCCCTGCCAGAACGGCGAGATACATCTTAACGGCGAAAGCATCGGCAAATCTCGCTTTCAACACCGTCTGAAAAAGGGGCTGGCGCTGGTGCCGGAAGACCGTCAGGGCGAAGGCGTGGTGCAGATGATGTCGATTCAATCCAACATGACGCTCTCTGATTTTAGCCTGCAGGGTTTTCGCCGCGCCTGGCGCTGGCTGAATCCGCAGAAAGAAGAGTCCTGCGTAAAAGAAATGATTCAGCAATTGGCTATCAAGGTGAGCGACGCCAATTTGCCCATCACCTCGCTGAGCGGCGGCAATCAACAAAAAGTGGTGCTGGGTAAGGCGCTGATGACCCAGCCGCAGGTGGTGTTCCTCGACGAACCGACGCGCGGTATCGACGTCGGCGCAAAAACCGACGTCTATCACCTGATCGGCAAAATGGCCCAGCAGGGGCTGGCGGTCATGTTCTCCTCTTCGGAGCTGGATGAAGTGATGGCGCTGGCCGACCGCATCCTGGTGATGGCCGATGGCCGCATTACCGCCGATTTACCGCGCCATGCGGTGACCCGCGAAAAGTTAATCGCGGCTTCAACACCTCAAGATTAATCAGGCTGGAATCCATCATGAACCAGAAATATATGATTTATATGTACCTGCTGAAGGCCAGAACCTTCATCGCCCTGCTGCTGGTGATCGCATTCTTCAGCGTGATGGTACCGAACTTCCTGACCGCCTCTAACCTGCTGATCATGACCCAGCACGTGGCGATTACCGGCCTGTTGGCCATCGGTATGACGCTGGTGATCCTCACCGGCGGCATTGACCTGTCCGTCGGCGCGGTGGCGGGTATCTGCGGGATGGTCGCGGGCGCGTTGCTGACCAACGGGCTACCGCTATGGAACGGCGACATCATATTTTTTAACGTCCCGGAAGTGATCCTTTGCGTCGCGGTCTTCGGCGTGCTGGTGGGGCTGATTAACGGCGCGGTAATTACCCGCTTCGGCGTCGCGCCGTTTATCTGCACCTTAGGGATGATGTACGTCGCCCGCGGCTCCGCCCTGCTGTTTAACAACGGCAGCACCTACCCGAACCTCAACGGCATGGAAGCGTTGGGCAATACCGGTTTCGCCACGCTGGGCTCCGGTACCCTGCTTGGACTTTATCTGCCGATCTGGTTGATGATCGGCTTCCTGGTACTGGGCTACTGGCTGACCACCAAAACGCCGCTTGGTCGCTACATCTACGCTATCGGCGGCAACGAATCCGCCGCTCGCCTCGCCGGCGTACCGATCGTCAAAGCCAAAATTTTCGTCTACGCCTTCTCCGGCTTGTGCGCCGCCTTCGTCGGCTTGATCGTCGCCTCCCAGCTACAAACCGCGCACCCGATGACCGGCAATATGTTTGAGATGGACGCCATCGGCGCCACCGTGCTCGGCGGAACCGCGCTGGCAGGAGGCCGCGGCCGGGTGACCGGCTCTATTATCGGCGCCTTCGTGATCGTCTTCCTTGCCGACGGCATGGTGATGATGGGCGTTAGCGACTTCTGGCAGATGGTCATTAAGGGCCTGGTGATCGTCACCGCCGTTGTCGTCGACCAGTTCCAGCAGAAGCTGCAGAACAAAGTCATTCTGATGCGCCGCCACGAAGAGAAGCTGGCCGCCATCCCGCCGAACGGCGCCACCTCCAGCTAATCGGCAACCGTATACACGTATTCCGCCGGGCCTGGCGCCCGGCTTATCGAAAGGGAAAAAATATGCAACGAGATTTCCATAATAAAACGGTGGTTATCACCGGCGCCTGCCGCGGCATCGGCGCAGGTATTGCGGAGCGCTTTGCCCGCGACGGCGCTAATCTGGTGATGGTCTCCAACGCCGATCGCGTTCACGAGACCGCCGAAACCCTGCGTCAGCGCTATCAGGCGGATATTTTATCGCTGCAGGTCGATGTGACCGACGAAGCCCAGGTACAGTCGCTGTATGAGCAGGCCGCCGCGCGCTTCGGCACCATTGACGTCTCCATTCAGAACGCCGGGGTGATCACCATCGATTACTACGATCGGATGCCAAAAGCCGATTTTGAAAAAGTGCTCGCGGTTAACACCACCGGCGTGTGGCTGTGCTGCCGCGAGGCCGCTAAATATATGGTGAAACAGAACCACGGCAGCCTGATTAACACCTCTTCCGGCCAGGGGCGTCAGGGCTTTATCTACACGCCGCACTACGCCGCCAGCAAAATGGGCGTGATCGGTATTACCCAAAGCCTGGCCCACGAACTGGCGCCGTGGAACATCACCGTCAACGCCTTCTGCCCCGGCATTATTGAAAGCGAAATGTGGGATTACAACGATCGCGTGTGGGGAGAAATTCTCAGCACCGAGCAAAAGCGTTACGGCAAGGGCGAACTGATGGCGGAATGGGTCGAAGGGATCCCGATGAAGCGCGCCGGTAAGCCGGAAGACGTAGCCGGGCTGGTGGCCTTCCTCGCCTCCGACGATGCACGTTACCTCACCGGGCAGACCATCAATATCGATGGCGGTTTGATTATGTCGTAATCCCTGCAGCCCGGATAAGGCGCTACGCGCCGCCATCCGGGAAACCGCACTCCCGACGTTCGACACTATATTGAAGAGAGTAATGACTATGATCGGCAAAGACTTTGCACAGCAGCTGTTTAACCTGCAGGAGCGCGTCGCTTTCGTGACCGGCGCCGGCAGCGGTATCGGCCAAACCATCGCCTGCGCACTCGCCAGCGCCGGCGCGAGGGTGGTCTGTTTTGATCTTCGCGACGACGGCGGGCTGGCGGAAACGGTCAGCCATATTGAATCCATCGGCGGCCAGGCGTGTTCTTATACCGGCGATGTCCGCCAGCTTGCCGACCTGCGCGCCGCCGTTGCGCTGGCCAAAAGCCGTTATGGCCGCCTCGATATCGCCGTTAACGCCGCCGGTATCGCCAACGCCAATCCGGCCCTGGAGATGGAAAGCGAGCAGTGGCAGCGGGTTATCGATATCAACCTCACCGGCGTATGGAACTCCTGCAAAGCAGAAGCGGAATTGATGCTGGAGTCCGGCGGCGGGTCGATTATCAATATCGCCTCGATGTCGGGGATTATCGTGAACCGCGGCCTCGATCAGGCGCATTACAACTGTTCGAAAGCCGGCGTTATTCATCTGTCGAAAAGCCTGGCCATGGAGTGGGTTGATAAAGGGATCCGCGTCAACGCCATCAGCCCCGGCTATACCGCCACGCCGATGAATACCCGCCCGGAGATGGTGCATCAGACCCGCGAGTTTGAAAGCCAGACCCCGATGCAGCGCATGGCGAAGGTAGAAGAGATGGCCGGCCCGGCGCTGTTCCTCGCCAGCGACGCCGCCTCATTCTGCACCGGCGTGGATCTGGTGGTCGACGGTGGGTTTGTCTGCTGGTAAAACCGGTCTTGCCCCGGCTAACGATGCATAAGCCGGGGCGTTTTCTTTCCGCACGCACCTCTCCCGGCGCTATTTTCTTAAGCCATCTTGCACATCTATGCAGAGCACATGATGGATCATGAAGATGGCTCATGCAGTATTGAAATTAACTCTCTTTCACTCATTCAATGACTCTGGCAAAAATAGTCTTCAGCAACTGCAGACAATATGAATGCTACTGAATAATAAATCCAGATAAATCGCAAGGTCATTCTGGGAATGTGAAATACCTGCATTTTTATATCAGAACCCAGGGTGGAAAGAGACGATGACAGACTTTACCTTTACGATTAAACGTAGTCGTTTTGATGAACACTATAACCCGGCGGAAAATACGCGTATTACCACCAATTTTGCCAACCTGGCGCGGGGCGAAAACCGTCAGCAGAACCTGCGCAATGCGCTGGCAATGATTGATAATCGCTTTAATAACCTGGTGCAGTGGGACAACCCGAACGGCGACCGCTACTCCGTCGAGCTCGATATCATCTCGGTCGAAATGAATATTAGCGATAACGGCCAGAATGCGGCATTCCCGGTGATTGAGATTCTGCAAACCAATATTATTGATAAAGCCACCAACGCGCGAATCGAAGGTATTGTTGGGAATAACTTCTCCTCTTATGTGCGCGATTATGATTTTAGCGTATTACTGCCGGAATATAATAAAGATAAAGCAACATTCAGCGTGCCGGAAAATTATGGCGTTCTGCATGGCAATATTTTCAAACATTTCATACGCTCTGCCGAATACCATGAATGTTTTAAAAAGTCGCCGGTCATCTGCCTGAGCGTATCCAATAAGCATACCTATCGCCGGACCGGCAATCAGCACCCTATTCTCGGCGTCGAGTACCAGCAGGATGGCGTGGCGCTGACCGAGGCCTATTTCAATAAGATGGGCCTGCAGGTGCGTTACTTTATGCCGGCCAATAGCGTAGCGCCGCTGGCCTTCTTCTGCTCGGGCGATCTGCTCAGCGATTACAGCAACCTTGAGCTTGCCAGCACCATTAGCACGATGGAGACGTTCCAGAAGATTTATCGCCCGGAAATTTATAACGCTAACTCCGCGGCCGGGCAGTGCTATCAGCCGAACCTGAATAATCAGGATCATTCGTTGACCCGGATTGTTTATGACCGCGAAGAGCGCAGCCGCCTGGCGATTGAACAGGGCAAATTTACCGAACAACAGTTTATTAAGCCGTACCAGCATATTCTTGAGCAATGGTCAGCTCATTACGCTCTCTAAATCATAAAAAAATAAAGGTCACCTGTATGAAAACATTGCTCCCGACATCCACCGCAGGCAGTTTACCGAAACCGACCTGGCTGGCGCAGCCCGAGACGCTGTGGTCACCGTGGAAATTACAGAATGAAGAGTTAGTATTAGGAAAGCGCGATGCGCTGCGTTTATCGCTCGACGATCAGCTGCGCGCAGGCATTGATATCGTCAGCGATGGCGAGCAGACGCGTCAGCACTTTGTCACCACCTTTATTGAACATCTCAGCGGCGTCGATTTTGAGAAACGGCAAACGGTGAGAATTCGCAACCGCTATGACGCCAGCGTGCCGACCGTTGTCAGCGCCGTCGAGCGCCAGCAGCCGGTGTTTGTGGAAGATGCAAAATACCTGCGTCAACTCACCAACAAACCGATTAAATGGGCCCTGCCTGGGCCAATGACGATGATCGATACGCTGTATGACAATCACTATAAAAGCCGTGAAAAGCTGGCGTGGGAATTTGCCAAAATTCTCAACCAGGAAGCCCGGGAATTAGAAGCCGCCGGGGTAGATATTATTCAGTTTGATGAACCCGCGTTTAACGTCTTCTTTGATGAAGTCAATGACTGGGGGATCGCCGCGCTGGAAAGAGCCGTTGAAGGGCTGAAATGCGAAACCGCCGTGCATATCTGCTATGGCTACGGTATTAAGGCCAATACCGACTGGAAAAAAACGCTCGGCTCCGAATGGCGCCAGTATGAAGAGGCGTTCCCGAAACTCCAGACCTCCTCTATCGATATTATTTCGCTGGAGTGCCACAACTCGCGCGTACCGATGGACCTGCTGGAACTCATCCGCGGCAAGAAAGTGATGGTCGGAGCAATCGATGTGGCGACCAACGCCGTTGAGACGCCAGAAGAGGTGGCCAGCACGCTACGCAAAGCCCTGCAGTTCGTTGACGCCGACAAGCTCTATCCATCAACCAACTGCGGCATGGCGCCGTTATCGCGTCAGGTCGCCGGCGGTAAGCTACATGCGCTAAGCGCCGGGGCGGAAATTATTCGCCGGGAGCTGGCGGCGAAATAGTTATCGGCTATTTATTGTCTCTGATACTACAACAGGAGCCGGGCCTACCTGGCTGCTGTTATTCCCTTCACAAAGGTTATCATCTCTGTCTTAACTCCTGATGATAATAATCTAACTGACTGAACTTAGGATTAGCCCGGTAGTAGATCACGGGTACCTCTTTTCCCACATAAACCTTATCGAGATCCACCGTATTAATAGTCATAAACTGATTGGCCTTACTATAAATTTTACCTTCGGCACTAAAGCTATACGTTAATACAATACTCACCTCACCACGATCGTTTGGCGTTTTAGGGTAGTAAGTCACGATACTGGCGCGGGTCGCTACAGGATCCCTTTTGATCATCCAGTAGAGGAAAAAACCTCTGGAAAAACAGAAGATAACCGCAGCCATCATGGCATAGAATGGCCCCCAAATGATGATCCCTGAATATTTTCCCATTATATTTCTCATGTAATGATTGTTAATAGCGCGGTTTATGCAAGTTTAGAAACGAAATATCGCTGTCGCCACAGTATGCAATCCTGGAGGACTCATTGCTTCATTCCATTATTTTCAAATAACCATATTTAAGCGTAGATATATCCCATGACTATATGACAACCAGTAATAACGCAGACAAAAAAAATAAATAATCACAAATAGTGCATTGAATTGTCAATTATTAATTAAAGCCGTTAGCTGCACTAATATTAGAGATAACACAATTATTATTTAAAACTAACATTTATAACCCGCCCACTCTCTTGCCAGATTTCTCTGGTCGACTAATACAACAACTGATAACATCAGCGAAATCTGGTTCATGGATGATAATAATTAACAAAACAAATCAATGGTAGATATATATTTATCATAAAAATATATCAAACAAAGGAATGAAAATGAGTAAATTAATCTACGTGACTCTTTTAGCTATGTCTTGCCTCATCACTTCAGGATGTGATGATACAAACCAGCCTTCTGAAGATGATATTTCAGCGGCAATATCCGCGCGTTTTAAGGCTACTGATGCCCTGCTTAACGGCGCAGCAAAATATAGAGCCAATAACATTAATCGATTAGCATTTGTAAAAGTCAAGAAGCTCGAAAAATGTAAATCTGACAGTAAAAATACTCAGACTGTAAATTGTCCTGTCGAAATCCAGTTCAAAAGAGGGGCTGCTAAATTATTTGATAATACCTACGCGAGCGTCCTGAATCTTGACCTGACGAAAACTGATGGTAAGTGGGAATGCGATCCACGATTAACCGCGCAGCTACAGTTAGCCGTCATTTTAGGGCAGCAGCATTAAGCCAAAGTTCTGCTCCCAGACCGCCAGAAACCAGGGCGTCATTTATTACATGACGCCCTGGCAAAAGAAAGTTTTACATTCCAGGGAAGGTGACGCTATTCCCCGGCGCTTCCCTGTGTAGATGAATAAAGTTCAGGTGTCGCTCGTACTGGTCGAGAATATCGGTGATCACCTGCTCTTTGCTGTAATCCATCAGGTCATTGCCCTGGCTCCCCTCCAGCAGGAAAGTCTCAAGACGGTAGTAGGTTGATTTGCCGCTGCGCGCCCGGTAGGTAAAACCAGGAATCGAGTACTGCTGCGGCCAAATCTGGTAGACGAAGTTTTGTTCGTCGCCCATATGCACCAGCAGATCGAGGTGACCAAGGTTATCGCCCTCTTCCGGCGGCAGGCTTTTCAGCTCAACGTAAGCGCCGCGCAGCTTCAGCTCCTGCGCCACCTCTTCCATCGCCGGGAAGCACACCGTCTCCATCATCTGGCGGGTATAGCGCGTACCGGGATAGTTCATTAAGCGTGACAAGCGCTTTTTCCAGCTCAGACGATCCTGCACGCCCAGCGGGCGCGGCGCAGTGTCGCGATTGGCGCTTTCGCGGCGATAATCTTCCACCTTCAATGACTTATATAACCCCGCCATCACGAAGAAAATCACAAAGCTGAACGGTAGCCCCATGATCACCGTCGCGTTCTGTAGCGCGGAGATGCCGTTAGTCATCAACATACCGAGGGTCAACAGGCCAATCACCACCGACCAGAAGATGCGCAGCCAGTTCGGCGCATCGCTATTAATATCCTTCAGCTTCGAAGTGAAGTTGCCGAGCACCAGCGCGCCGGAGTCCGCTGAGGTGACGTAAAACAGCAGGCCGGTAATGGTGGCGACCGAGGCGCTAAAGGTGAACGCCGGATACTGCGCCAGCAGGTTATAGAAACCGCGCTCCGGGTGAGCGATGGCCTCGGCGGCAAAATCTGCATTGCCATGAATAATTTCATATAACGCGCTATTGCCGAATACCGACAGCCACAGCAGGGTGAAGGTGAACGGAATAATCAGCGTACCGACCACAAACTGGCGAATGGTACGCCCACGCGAAATACGCGCCAGGAACAGACCGACGAACGGTGACCACGCCACCCACCAGGCCCAGAAGAATAACGTCCAGTTATTCATCCATTCAACCGGGCGGTCGAAGGCAAAGCTGTTCAGCGTCATTCCCATAAAGCGATTGACGTAATCCCCGACGTTCAACACCAGCGCATTGAGCAGGAACTCGGTATCGCCCATAAACAGAATGAATAAGATCAGCCCCAGCGCCAGCACCACGTTGAGCTCGGAAAGAATACGAATGCCCTTATCCACGCCGGAGGTCACCGAAATGGTGGCGATAATCACCGACAATACAATCAGCGCCGCCTTTGCTCCCAGGGAATCAGGAATATGGAACAGCACGCTCAGACCGTAATTGAGCTGCACCACGCCGATACCGAGGGTAGTGGCGATGCCGAAAATCGTACCGATCACCGCGGCGATATCGACGCTGTGGCCGATGGGGCCATTAATCTTTTTCCCGAAGATTGGATAGAGCGCGGAGCGGATGGTGAGCGGCAAATTATAACGATAGCTAAAGTATCCCAGCGCCATTCCCATCAGGGCGTACATCGACCAGCCGGTGAGGCCGTAGTGGAATAGCGTCCACACCATCGCCTGGCGCGCCGCTTCCATAGTCTGCCCCGCCCCTTCCGGCGGCTGCATATACTGCGTGACCGGTTCGGCGACCGAGAAGAACATCAGGTCGATGCCGATACCGGCGGCAAACAGCATCGCCGCCCAGCTCAGCACGCTGAACTCCGGCTTCGAGTGTTCCGGCCCCAGCTTCACCGAGCCAAAGCGCGAACAGGCAATACAGACGACGAACACGATATACAGCGTGGCGGCGAGTAAATAATACCAGCCAAATGTCTTAGAAACCCAGTTCAGGGTACGGCCAATCCAGGCCGCGGAAAAATCGCTGAAGAAGATAGTCATCAGGGAAAACAACAAAATCAGTCCTGCGGAAGTGTAAAAAACCACCGGATTGATTTTGTCCTTTTCTCTGCTCGGCGAAAGGTCTGTCATCCATTCTCCTTACATTTATTGCAACTATTAAAAAGCAAATCGGCAACAATTAAGACACATTTTATATTGAACGTCCAATCAAAAACCGCTTTAATAGATAAACAAATCTGATGAATGGGGTCCGGGAAATGCCAAAACTGGGGATGCAATCGATACGTCAGCGGCAGCTGATCGACGCCACGCTGGCGGCGATTAATGAGGTCGGCATGCATGACGCCACCATCGCGCAGATCGCCCGCCGGGCGGGCGTATCGACGGGCATCATCAGCCACTATTTCAAGGATAAAAACGGACTGCTGGAAGCGACGATGCGCGACATCACCGGCCAACTACGCCATGCGGTGTTACAGCGGCTGCGGGCGCTGCCCGGCGCCAGCGCTGAACGACGTCTGCGGGCCATCGTCGCCGGCAATTTCGATGACAGCCAGATAAGCGGCGCGGCGATGAAGGCCTGGCTCGCCTTCTGGGCCAGCAGTATGCATCAGCCGATGCTCTATCGCCTGCAGCAGGTCAGCAGTAAGCGTTTGTTGTCGAACATCGTGTATGAGTTTCAGCGTCAGCTACCCCGCGAGCAGGCGCAGGAAGCAGGTTACGGTCTGGCGGCGCTGATCGACGGCCTGTGGCTGCGGGCGGCGTTAAGCGGTAAACCGCTCGACAAAACGCGTGCCGAAACCCTCGCCGACCATTTCATCAGTCAGTATCTGCCACCGACTTCGCAATAATGGAGGAAACCATGTCCCGAATGGCCGAACAGCAGCTTTATATTCACGGCAAGTTTGTCGCCGCCACCAGCGGTAAAACTTTCGAGACCATCAACCCTGCCACTGGGGAAGTGCTGGCAACCGTCCAGGCCGCCGGGCGTGACGACGTCGACCGCGCGGTAAAAAGCGCCCAACAGGGGCAAAAAGTGTGGGCGGCGATGAGCGCGATGGCGCGCTCGCGGATCCTGCGTAAAGCGGTTGATATCCTGCGCGAACGTAACGATGAGCTGGCGCGTCTGGAGACGCTTGACACCGGCAAACCGCTGAGCGAAACCGCCGCCGTCGATATCGTGACCGGCGCCGATGTGCTGGAGTACTACGCCGGATTGATCCCGGCGCTGGAAGGCAGCCAGATCCCGCTGCGCGACAGTTCTTTTGTTTACACCCGCCGCGAGCCGCTTGGCGTGGTGGCCGGTATTGGCGCCTGGAACTACCCGATCCAGATAGCGCTGTGGAAATCGGCCCCGGCGCTGGCCGCCGGTAACGCGATGATCTTTAAACCGAGCGAAGTCACTCCGCTCACCGCGCTGAAGCTGGCGGAAATCTACCGCGAAGCGGGTCTACCGGAAGGGGTCTTCAACGTCCTGCCGGGAATCGGCGCCGAAACCGGCCAGTACCTGACTGAGCATCCGGATATCGCCAAAATCTCCTTCACCGGCGGTGTCGCCAGCGGCAAAAAAGTCATGGCCAACTCCGCCGCCTCTTCTTTAAAAGAGGTGACCATGGAGCTGGGCGGTAAATCACCGCTGATTATCGCGGAAGATGCCAACCTCGACCTCGCCGCCGATATCGCCATGATGGCCAATTTCTACAGCTCCGGACAGGTCTGCACCAACGGCACCCGCGTGTTTGTGCCCGCGAAGTTTAAAGCCGAATTTGAACACAAGATCCTGGAGCGCGTGGGCCGTATCCGCGCCGGAGACCTGTTTGCCGATGATACCAATTTCGGCCCGCTGGTCAGCTTCCCGCATCGGCAGAATGTCCTGCGCTATATCGAGAGCGGCAAAAGCGAAGGCGCTCGCCTGCTGTGCGGCGGCGATGTGCTGAAAGGCGAAGGCTTCGATAATGGCGCATGGGTCGCTCCGACGGTCTTCACCGACTGCACCGACGACATGACTATCGTGCGCGAAGAGATCTTCGGGCCGGTGATGTCGATTCTTAGCTATGACGACGAAGCGGAAGTGATTCGCCGCGCTAACGCCACCGAGTACGGCCTTGCTGCTGGCGTCGTCACGCCGGATCTGAACCGCGCTCACCGCATCATCCACCAGCTGGAAGCCGGCATTTGCTGGATCAACAGCTGGGGCGAATCGCCGGCGGAAATGCCGGTCGGCGGCTATAAGCACTCCGGCATTGGCCGAGAAAACGGCGTGATGACGCTACAAAGCTACACCCAAGTGAAATCCATCCAGGTTGAGATGGGTCAGTTTCAATCCATATTTTAACCAGGAGGTCATTTTTGCAGTTTGACTACATCATTATTGGCGCCGGCTCCGCTGGCAACGTCCTCGCGACGCGTTTAACGGAAGATCCCAACACCACCGTCCTGCTGCTGGAAGCGGGCGGCCCGGATTATCGTTTTGATTTCCGTACCCAGATGCCCGCCGCGCTGGCTTTCCCGCTGCAGGGCAAACGCTACAACTGGGCCTATGAGACCGAACCGGAACCGTATATGAACAACCGCCGCATGGAGTGCGGACGCGGTAAAGGGCTCGGCGGATCCTCGCTGATTAACGGCATGTGTTATATCCGCGGCAACGCCATGGACCTTGATAACTGGGCCGCCGCGCCGGGGCTGGAACACTGGAGCTACCTGGACTGCCTGCCCTATTACCGGAAAGCGGAAACCCGCGACATCGGCCCTAACGACTATCACGGCGGCGACGGCCCGGTGAGCGTCGCTACGCCGAAACAGAATAATAACCCGCTGTTTCATGCAATGGTGGAAGCCGGCGTGCAGGCGGGCTATCCGCGTACTGACGATCTCAACGGTTATCAGCAGGAAGGGTTTGGCCCGATGGATCGCACCGTGACGCCACAAGGGCGCCGTGCCAGCACCGCCCGCGGCTATCTCGATCAGGCCCGCAGCCGCGCGAACCTGACCATCCGCACCCATGCCATGACCGATCACATTATTTTTGACGGCAAACGCGCCGTTGGCGTCGAGTGGCTGGAAGGCGACAGCAGCGCACCGTCGAAAGCAATGGCCAATAAAGAAGTGCTGCTGTGCGCCGGCGCCATCGCCTCGCCGCAGATTCTGCAGCGTTCCGGGGTCGGCAATCCGGAACTCCTGCGCCAGTTTGATATTCCGCTGGTCCACGCCCTGCCCGGCGTCGGTGAAAATCTGCAGGACCATCTTGA
Organism: Klebsiella sp. CN_Kp104; assembly: GCF_040064515.1. Classification (NCBI taxonomy): domain Bacteria; kingdom Pseudomonadati; phylum Pseudomonadota; class Gammaproteobacteria; order Enterobacterales; family Enterobacteriaceae; genus Klebsiella; species Klebsiella sp. CN_Kp104. The sequence goes on from NZ_JBEAII010000040.1 coordinate 98,338, forward strand.
GATGTACCTGCAGTACGAGTGCAAAGAGCCGGTATCGCTGTACCCGGCGCTACAATGGTGGAATCAGCCGAAAATCGGCGCGGAATGGCTGTTCGGCGGCACCGGGATCGGCGCCAGCAACCAGTTTGAAGCGGGCGGATTTATCCGCAGCCGCGAGGAATTCGCCTGGCCGAATATTCAGTACCACTTCCTGCCGGTGGCGATTAACTACAATGGATCCAATGCGGTTAAAGAGCATGGTTTCCAGTGCCACGTTGGCTCGATGCGTTCACCAAGCCGCGGTCACGTGCGTCTGAAATCGCGCGATCCGCATGCCCATCCGGCAATCCTGTTCAACTATATGTCGAGCGACCAGGACTGGCAGGAGTTCCGCGACGCCATCCGTATTACCCGCGAAATCATGAACCAGCCGGCGCTGGATAAATATCGCGGGCGCGAAATCAGTCCTGGCGTTGAGTGCCAGAGCGATGCAGAGTTAGATGAGTTTGTGCGTAATCACGCCGAGACCGCGTTCCACCCGTGCGGCACCTGTAAGATGGGGTACGACGACATGGCGGTGGTCGACGGAGAAGGCCGCGTCCACGGTCTGGAAGGGTTGAGAGTCGTCGACGCGTCGATTATGCCGCAGATTATTACCGGCAACCTGAACGCCACCACTATCATGATTGGCGAGAAGATGGCCGATGCCATTCGCGGGCGTCAGCCGTTACCGCGCAGCACCGCGGCCTACTATGTCGCCGGCGACGCGCCGGTTCGCCGCTAAACGAGCAGATCCCCGGATTGCGCTGCGCTAATCCGGGCTACCAAATCGCACAGCGCTGTAGCCCCG